>CAYOGW010000127.1:0-6409 GCA_964403635.1 uncultured Anaerolineaceae bacterium
ATTTTCATCGTTTTTTCGGCGGCTTTGGCCATGTCGTAGATGGTTAAGGCGGCCAAGGAGACGGCGGTTAAGGCTTCCATCTCGACGCCGGTTTTGCCGCTGACCTTTACCAAAGCGGTGATTTTAATGCCGGGCAGGGATTCGTCAAACTCAAAATTAACATCGACTTTGTTGAGCGCCAGCGGATGGCAAAGCGGAATTAAGTCACTGGTCTTTTTGGCAGCCATGATTCCGGCTATCTGCGCGACGGTTAACACATCCCCTTTTTTAATGTTATTCGAGCGGATTAACGCCAACGTTTCTGGCAGCATGACAATCTCGCCGCCAGCGATGGCGACACGCTCTGTTTCGGGTTTACCGCCGACATCCACCATTTGGGCGCGGCCAGTTGAGTCTGTATGGGTCAGTTTGCTCATGCGCCCCATTATAGCCGAGCAAGTTGGGGTTTGGGTTTTTGGGGTGGTTTTCTGTATAATATAGATAGGTAAAGGGGAATTGTTACGGAATTCATTCTAGAAAGTTCCCAAATGGAATAAAATTCAACCATGAAAAAAAACAAGGATAGATTTTTCTCAAACCGAGACGCAAGGATTCTATACTTATCTTCCAATGGTCGCTGTGTTACATGTGGTGCCTTGCTTGAAGGTGATTGGGAAGCAGATCATATTATTCCATACAGCAAAGGCGGGGCAACATCTATTAATAATGGTCAAGCACTATGTAAAGCATGTAATAGAAAAAAAGGAGCTAGCACAAAAATGAATACAGTACGCCCAATCAAATCATTTGACCCTAATCGAATAAAACTTATAACACCGCGTTCTTGGCAATCTAGGTTTGCTGAAAGCGTGCTAAACGAATTTTTAACAGGCAAACGTGATTTCTTGTGTGAAGCAGTTCCAGCAGGAGGTAAAACTTTTGCATCATTACGGGTTGCTAGTATGATGATGGATCAAAATATTATTCAGCAGGTAATAGTGGTTGCCCCGACTGATTATTTGCGTGATCAATGGGTTAGAAAATCGTGGGAAATGGCTGGAATTAGCTTAAAAGCATTTGAGATTGATGCTCGTACTGGTAGATTAGTAATGAATGACGATTATTGTGGAGTAGTAACTACTTATGCTCAGGTTGCAGCAGGCTCTAACGCAGATGTATTATTTAGCATGGGACGACAAAAACCAACCCTTGTTATTTTTGATGAGATCCATCACTGTGGGGAAGAAAAAACTTGGGGAAGCGGAGTGCAATCAGCATTTTGGGCTCGGGGTGGTGAAAATTTGTTTTACCGTTTGAGTATTAGCGGGACACCTTTTCGATCCGATAACGAACGTATTCCATTTGTTGATTACGAAAAAATATATATAACAAAAGATGATGGCACAATGCAAGTTCAGTGGGCCAGCAAACCAAATTTTAAGTATAGATACGTTGATGCATTAATGGATGACGAAGTGGTTAGAGAAGTTACTTTTCGTATGGAAACCGGAAAGTTTTCTTGGCAATCGAATGTTGGAGAATTTTCAGGAAGAGAATTTAGAGATATTGCCTTTGATGACGAGCTAGATGATTCTCTATGGAATGAACGTTATAGGACAGCGGTTAGACCTATTAATGAATTAACCGGCAAAGCTTCGGATTTTGTAACAGAAGTACTTTTAAAAGCAAATAATGAATTAAATAATTACCGCAGACAACATTTACATCTAAATGCTGGAGGATTAGTCCTTGTTGAAGATACAGATGCTGCTAACTTTGTTGGTGATTTGCTAACAACTATTACAGGAGAAAAGGCGGTTATTGTTCATAACGGGATTGCAGATGCACGCACGCTAATTGAGAATTTTTCAGAAGATAAGACACGATGGATTGTTTCTATTCGAATGGTTAGCGAAGGCGTAGACATTCCGCGCTTGCGTGTCGCTGTATATTTATCAAGCTATAAAACTCAACTCTTTTTTCTTCAATTTGTCGGTCGCGTCACCCGCTGGGTAAAAACATTACCAACTATAGATAAAGATGGATCACCACTAGGTCAACCAGCAACAGTTTTTATTCCAGCCGATCCAGAACTAGTTAAATATGCAAGAGAACTACAAGAGGACATCAAGACTTATTTGCGAATGAAGATGGCACGCCTTGAATCAGATGGAAATAGCGGAATCAGCGGATTACGAGTAAATAGCGAATATCAATGGTTAAATGCCACTGATGCTGAAGACAAAGCTGAAGGGCATCACGCTGCTGCTGGCTATGCAGAAGCGAATCCTGAAGAATTCTCTGAAATTGATGAATTTAGAAATCGTTTCCAAATCTTGCGAAATGCTCCTAGAGCTAGCGTAAAAGGCATCATGCAATATGTTCAAAATCGTCAGACAAACACATCTAATACAGAAAATAATCAAGCAGGTGAACTTAGACATCTTCTTGCTGTCCAAAAAATGGTGGAAGATGATAACCAGAATCAACAAGACGGATGGGGAAGTGTTCAATCGAAAGCCCCTGCAAAAAAGAACCAAGATATGCGCTCGGCACTTTCAAAAATGGTTCCTCGTTTAGCTGCAACTATTGTTAAAGCAGAATTATTGAGAGGAGGTGGATTATTAAACCAGTGGCAAAAATCGTTATTAAGAAAAGATGAAATAGATTTGGAATTTGACGAAAATAATAGATTGTCACAAAAACTAACTGCGCACATGGCAAGAATGATCAATGCCGCCCTAAATAAATATCAAGGCGTAGATACAAAAAATGCCAATAATGAACAGATTGAAGAACGTATGCGCCTACTCGCAGACTGGGAAGACGAGATAAATTCTGGTAAAACCCCATTAATTCCTAGCATGACTGACTAAGGAGAAAATATGAGCGATAACAAACAACTTGATTTCTCTTTTTTAAGCGAATCGATTTTTGAGCCGCTTCGTACGCAAGGGGAAATAAACCCAAAAGCATTTCGAACTCTAGACTTAGATGATAGAACACCAGAAACTAATTGGGTACGAGTTCAATATACCTATGAATTAATGCGGGATAATATTCATGGAGCCAATATTTTCCCGGGAGCAATCGCTGCAATATTAAGATCACATGCTTGGAAAGGATATGAATATAAAGGGGAAATTATTAAAACAACCTTTAGAGAATTTATTTTAGCTCAACCCCCAAAAGGTCTTGGGACAACTATTGAAGACTTAATTCAGCTATGCAAAAAATATCCCGCAGTGATTGAAGCTATTGACCAAATATTAAAAGAAGAATCATCTGTAAGCGGAGAATCTAAAAACGAAACAAAAAATCAAAATAATAATCAACTGAATGAAAACAAAAAGACAAGACCATCGATAACTGGATCATTACAACGCTCGCTACGTCGTTTAAGAAATTTGGCTGCTATAGACCAAAGAGCATACACTTTACGCGAACAGGTTCTTCGAGGAGAGATTAGTGCGAATCGCGCTCTAAAAGAATTAGGAAAACAAAAAACTAGGTATACGGTTGAGGCAACGGTAAGTAGCTTAGCGAATTTTGCAAAAAAGCGATTATCTGCACAGGAAATTGAAGAATTAAAAAAACTTTTGGGTTAACCATTTATTAACAGTATGTTTTGCATCCATTACCTAACATTGTTTTCAGGGGGCAATTTGCCTATTACCGTTAATATTTTAAAATAAGATTAATTTCTGCGAGTATAATCACGCCTCTATGGATTTAAACATCGCCAGCCGCCAAGCCAGCGGCTACACCGTTCAAACCGCCGTCTACGAAGGTCCGCTGGATTTGTTGCTGCAATTAATCGAGCGTTCCGAGTTAAGCATCACCGCGCTTTCCATCGCGGCGGTCACCGAGCAATATTTACTCTACATCCGCGACATGCAAAACAACGCCAAAGCGGATGAAATCTCCGCTTTTTTGGTGATCGCTGCCAAATTAATTCAAATTAAATCCGAAGCCTTGCTGCCCCGTCCGCCCGTGCGCGAAGTGGGCGAAGAAGACCCGGCCGAAGCGCTGGCGCTGCAGCTTAAAATCTATAAGCAGTTTAAAGAAATCGCCAACAAGCTCGAAGAACGCGAGAAATCTGGTCTGCGGACTTACCTGCGCTTGGCTGCCCCGCCCAAAGTGGAAGGCCGTCTCGACCTGAGCGACATCACCCTGCAAGATTTAATCGACGCCGCCATGAGCGTCTTGGCCAAAGAAAAAGAAAAACAATCGCTTGGCACCGTCATCTCCGCGCCCAAAGTGACCATTCGAGAGAAAATTGCTTATCTTTCCGATATTCTCAACAAAAACAAAGACACCTCGTTTCAACAATTAATCAGCACCGCCAAAACGCGGCTAGAAGTGGTGGTGACCTTTTTGGCATTGCTCGAGCTGGTCAAACGCTATCGCGTCTCTGCCAGCCAAGCCGATTTGTTCGGCGACATTGAAATTGTCCGCTCGGACGAGTGGAACACCGACGAAGAGTTCGAGCTAGAGTTCGAATAAAAAAGACACGGCTGCCCGTGTCTTTTTGGTTAATCCCATTGCTCGTCTAGCTCTTCCGCCGCCCGCAGGCCCGAAAGATAAGCCCCATGCACCGTCGCCGGATGCTCGCGATGGGTGTGCTCACCCGCAAAAAACAGCAGCCCATCCACCGCGCTAGCCAGCTTGCCATACACGTCTGGCTCGCCGCCCACTTTAATCGAGCTATACGAACCGCCCGTAAAAGCCTCCTTGCCCCAGCGCGAAATAATATAGCCGCGCGGTTGCGGCACAGCAGACCCATACACCTTCATTAAAGCATTCAGCGCGTCCGCCACAATTTGCTCATCAGTCCAGCTTTCAATCTCCAAGCCAAACGCTCCGGCGTTAAAACCCAGCAAAATCGGCTCGCCGGTCAGCGCAGCCATATTCAGCCACTCAGCCCACTGCCCTTTTTCCGCTGAAACCATGCCCAACAAGTGGGTTTGTTTGTCCCAAAAGACCTCGTCAAATTGCAAATAACACTTATTTAAAACGCCAAAACCGAGCTGATTAAATGCCTTTAATTTCTTCTCTGGTAATGCAGGTTGAAAGGCGACGACTCCCTTTTGCAGGATTCCCAACGGCAAGGCGATCACCGCTTTCGCCGCCACAAACTCACCCTGCTGGGTCGCCACCCGGACTTCCCCGCTGCTGTATGCCACGCTTTCAACCACCTGCCCCAAGCGGATGTCGATTCCGTCCGCCAAAAAACCTGCCAACTGGCTATAACCCTGTTTAAAAATAACATCCCCGCCGCCAAAATCACCGGCGTCATCAAACCACCACATCGAAAGGTCTTTCACATCGGCGGCGTATTCATGTTCGATGGTTGTGTTAATGAAATACTGCAAACGCCGCATACCGGTTTCGGTTAATTTCTTATTTTTTAAATACTGGTTAATCGCCTCTCCCAGCGAAACATCCCCTTCAAACTCGTCTTGCCATTCTTCAATTTGGCTCATTAAATTTTCAAACAACCGCTCGCTTTCAGCCATCTCCGCGGTAGGGATTATGCTGCCGTCTACATCATAGACCAGCCCATTGTCATAGTCGGTTTTAATCCGTTCGGCGTTAATTAAGTCAGCTAACTTGCTCAACGGGTTATTCTTCACGCCATGAATCCAAGACGCGCCGATATCCAGCGGAACACCCAGCGAGTCATCTGTCCAAACCCGTCCGCCAATGCGGTTGCGGGCTTCTAACACAATCACATCGTAATTAAGTTCTGTTAATCGCTTGGCAGCCGCCAGCCCCGCCATGCCCGCCCCAATGATTAATACTTCCGTCTCTCGGCTGCGGTTGTCGGCGGTTGGCTCAACCCGCGGCTGCGAGGAGGAGCTATCAGCTGTGCCAGAACCCGCCGCGGAACTCGACTCAGACTGCTTAATCGGCGAGAAGGCTTGGGGGGCGCAAGCCGCTAGGATTAAACCGGCTACCGCCGAGCCAGCCAGTTTTAAAGTATCACGCCTCGTTAATCGGTCCATTTTCATCTCCTTTCATTAATCGTTTACTTGCCAACCAAAGCCCAAACAAAGCGCCGGTCGAGTCAAACAAAATTACATCCCACAGGCTTGCGCCGCGCCCCGCCACAAAACTCTGATGAAACTCATCCGTACAGGCGTATAAAACGGTTAACAAAAAGGCTTTTTTGGGCGCGTTGGGGAACCAGTACAGAAAAGCCATTGCCAGCAAAGCGTAGCCAATCACATGCCCGCCCTTTTTAATGAAGGTGTCAAACAAATCAAAATGGGGTAAATTAGCAGACGGCAGGGAAGAAAAAATAAAAATAACAATCATCAAGACAAGCGCTGGCAGCCAGCGGGGTACAATGGAGAGAAATTTTTTCATAGGTTAAATTAGACCACATGATTGCCGAAAACGAAATTTTATTGCACCACAACGGCCA
>CAYOGW010000128.1:0-6313 GCA_964403635.1 uncultured Anaerolineaceae bacterium
AAGAAATTTTGGCTTTCACCCGCCACTGGTATCAGCACCCCCTGCAAGTGATCGACCGATTAAATTCGCCATTGCACACCGTTATTTCGTATGACGATTTGGTTTCACAACCCGAGCAAGTGGTGCGTAATTTTTATACCCTATTTGGTTATCCGCAACGCGATAATTTAAAATGGATTATCGCGCAGGCGGTAGCCGACACCCAAAACTACATTAGCGAGCATTATTATTCGTATGTGCAGATGGGCTTTACACGGGCTGAAATTGTGAACCATTATGCTGATGTGTTTCAACGCTTTCAGTTTGATACGCGCGAAGCGGACGAACTCCCCCAAGCCGTGCTACCAGAACCGGAGAGTCAGCCCTTTGCCCCAGCCGATTAATTAAAATAAAACTGCCCGTTCGGGCAGTTTTATTATGTACAGCATTAATTAAATTACTTAAGGTCAACCGGCGGAGAGATGGTGTATTCTTTTTCTAATTTAAGCCAAGAGAGATTTAATTTCCCCAAGCGAGCAATCACAAAAATAAGACCCGCCAAAGCCATGCCCGCTGAAACCACAATGGTATAGCTGATGTCTGTTCCGGCGATGCGCGGCTGGTCTGGTCGAAACAATTCGATAATGCTGCGGCCGATACCCGCCAATAACAGCCACAAACCAAAAGCCATACCGGGTTTCATCAATTGCGGAAAGCGGCGCGTAAGCCAAAGGATTAAACCAACCGCCAAAAAGTTCCAGACCATTTCGTAGGCAAAGCTGGGATGAAAGCGGGTGGTTTCGGGCGGGTAAGCGGCTAGGTCACGGTAGGCGCCGATGCGGTGCTCCGCGTCAATCGGAATCCCCCACGGCAAGGTGGTGGGCTGACCATACAATTCCTGATTAATAAAGTTGGCTGGGCGGGCAATCGCTTGTCCGAGCAAGGTCATGGGGGCGATTGAATCGAGCAGCAGCCAAATATCCATCTGATATTTTTTAACATACCAAAGCATGGCTAAGCCGCCAAAGAGCAGCCCGCCATAAAAATGCAAGCCGCCTTCCCAAACAGCCAAAATTTTGAGCGGGTTTTCGAGGTAATAGGTGCTGCCGCCCAAGGTAGCGTTAAGCACATACCACAGCCGCGCGCCCAGCAAGCCCACTGGCAATAAAACCATTAACGAGTTCCAAATATGGTCTCCGTTTTCACCGCGGCGGATGACTTCTTTTTCGGCAAAGTAAGCGGCAACCGCCACGCCGGTCATCACCAGCACACCATACCAACGCAATGCAAAGTGAAACGTGCCAATATCAAACGCAAAAATTTCTGGGTTCATACCAATCTCCTTTAAGTGTTGGCATTATACCGTAGCAACTTATGCGCAGGTGTTGACGATTTTGGGGTTTTGGAATACGATATTGCTCCTGCCTCAGTAGCTCAATGGATAGAGCGCCTGACTTCGGATCAGTAGGTTGTGGGTTCGACTCCTGCCTGGGGCACACGTTAATTAAAACCACGGATTAAATATCTGTGGTTTTTGTTTGTTAATTAAATGGAAGTTTCTGTATAATAATCTAAGGGTGTAATCCCCTAAGGGAACTTTACAGAATCAATTCCGTATAACCCTCCATTCAGTAGTTTTTCCGTTTAGGAACACAGTACAATAATGTTTCGCTTAAACTATAGTTATCCTTCTCAACAAAAGGGGAATAAATGTCAAAGTTAAATGTAGATCAAAAAACAATTATCGATTTGTTGTCTGATAAAAAAGCGGATTTTCTCATACCAGATTACCAGCGTCCTTACGCATGGGATGAAGAACAATGCCAGACTCTTTGGGATGATATTTTTTTATTTTCATTTCCTGATAATAATTATGAAGCGTTTGATGAAAATGAAGAATATTTTCTCGGCTCTATTGTTACCTATAAAAATGAAAAAGGTAAATCAGAAGTCATTGATGGACAACAGAGACTTACAACATTAATGCTTATATTGCGGGCTTTTTATGATAAGTTCGGAAACATGCAAGATAAAAACTCAATACTTACTCGAGATCGCATTGAGAAATGCATATGGAAGACTGATACTTTTGGAACAGCAGATAAAAACACTTTAAAAATTGATTCGGAAGTCGCCACAGATAATGATAAAGAAGAATTTCTTGAATTATTGCGTACAGGAAGGGTTAAACAAGGCAGTAAGAGTCAGTATGTTATGAACTATCAATTTTTCCAGAAGAAAATTGATGATTTCTTACAAGCTTTCCCAAGTTTTTTTCCTTATTTGCCTGCCCGCATTTTAAGTAATTGCATCCTTCTCCCCATTGAAGCTGAGTCTCAAGACACGGCACTTCGTATTTTCTCTACTCTTAATGATCGAGGTTTACCGCTGTCGGATGCTGATATATTCAAAGCTCAATTCTATAAATTCTATGGTTCACTTGGCCATAAAGATGAGTTTATTGCCGAATGGAAAAACCTAGAAGAAATTGCAAACTTAGTGTTCAAACCAATTACTGGTACACCAATGGATGAGTTATTTACACGTTATATGTATTATTTACGCGCAAAAGAAGGAAATAAAAGCTCCACAACTGAAGCCCTTCGAAAATTCTACGAGCGGAATAAATATCAATACCTAAAACAAGAACATACAATTGATGATCTGAAAGCTCTTGCTTTATTTTGGGAAAGTGTATCGGAACAAGACAAACACCGATTTTCTGACGATGTCCTTAAGAAATTATTTGTGCTGAATTATGCTCCGAACGGAATGTGGCAGCACATAACATCCGTATATTTTTTACAAAACAGAAACGACAATGGAATGTTGGAAAATGCAAAGTTCTGCAAATTTTTGGATAGAATAACCGCTTTCATTTTTGCTTACGCGATTAGTAATCCTGGGGTTAATGCGTTGCGTACACCTGTATATGATGAAATGGTTAATATTGTAAATGGCGGTGATGCAACTTTTTCTAAATACAAATTTAATAAAGTTCAAGCCCGCAATTCATTTGAAAATTACATATTCACTAATCAGAGAGGATCGACACGCTCAATGATTACTTGGTATGCCTTTACTTTCCAAAATCAAAATCTCCTCGGATTGAATGAAATTTTTCATTTAGAGCATATTTATTCTAAAAAGCGGCAAGAGATGGAAGGCGGCATTAAAACAGAAAGCAATCTTGATTCATTGGGAAATAAGGTTCTACTCGAAAGCAGTATAAATATAAAGGCCTCGGATTACCGCTTTGAAGATAAGAAGAAGATATACAGCGGTGAGCAGAGGCGGGGAAACTACAAAGACCCAAGTAAAGTAGCTGAAATAGCTGATCTCATTGGCTACGATGAATTTGAAGAGAAACATATTATTGACCGTAACAAGAAAATATTGGACAGGTTTTTTGAATTTCTGGATGCAGAAGATCTTATAGCCTAACAAAGTGCATCACAAGGTCGTCGTCGTATAATTTGTTGGATAGATGGGATTGCCGCAAACCAAACAACCCACAAGTACTCCACAGAGAATTTGCGGGGTAGGCCGCAAACCCTTAAACAGTTTTTAAACAAAGTCTTATTACTTCAATATGACATCAGCCATTTTCAATACGGTAAAAAAGTCTTATTACCTTCCGGACCGAGCAGCGCGGCGAGTTTTTCGGCAGCGCGCCAAATTTCATAAGCCCAGTTAAACAGCATTAATCCATTAATGAACAGTCCCCACCACAGCTTTTGCTGGTGTTTATTAAACATAGCCCAAAAATCAGGCTGGGCTTCAAAACGGATCACCCAAGCCGCGGCAGCCAAAATGGCAAAGAATGGAATGAATGCCAAGTGAAAACGGTCTTCGGACAAAATGAGTATGTGCGGCAGGGTATATGCCGCGAATAACATCCAGATTAAATGAGTCGGCGGGCTGGCTTTTAAGCCAAGCAGCCCCCAAACCGCCGAAAGCGAAAGCAGCACAAAAGGCAGGAAAAATATCAGTGCCAAGGGGATTAAAAGCGGGCTTGGAAGATAGCCAAATAAATTATTGGAATAAAAATAAATTAAAGCCCGCTTTTCTAGCCCAAAGAAATAGCCCAGCCGATTCACCATCAGCGGGAGGAAGCGTTCGGGCTGGGCACGGATAAAGGCCAGGGCTTGGCCCGTTCCGACTTCATCGCGTTGGGCATCATCTAAAATGGGCAATAAATCTAAAGACGGACCAAAAACAAAGGCCCCATCCCCTTGCGGGTGGTAGCCGAGATACAGGTTGTAGCCCATCGAAGTTTCGATGCCGGTCGGCTTTCCGTGCAGCAGCGAATTTCGAAGCGACCAAGAGGCAACCGCCAGCAGCAAAGCCAGCCCGAACCAAAGCGTTTTTCTTTTAAATAAATAGAAGAAGTAGACGATTAAGGCGCCCGCGAAAATTAAAATAATCGAGCGGGTTAAAGCGGTTAAGCCGAGCAAAACGCCCGCGAGAATGAAATTTTGGCGGCTGGGCCGTTGAAGGGTTTTGAGCAGAAATAAAAATGAGAGCAAGAGTAAGACAAAAAATAAATTTTCGGTGCCCAGCCCGAGCGGATAGAGCAACAAAATGGGATAGACCGCCACGCAACCCGCCGCGATTTTGGCAATTTTTTCTTGCTGGGCGGGCGAAAGGCTGTTTGTAAAGGGTATTTTTTGAGCGATGAAATAGGTTAAAGGGGCCAATGGCGCGCCCAGAAAAATCACTTGTGCTAAGCGGGCAAAGAAAAAGCGCGTGAAGCCCAGCCCGCTAAAGGAGTAGACGATGGCGAGAAAAGCGGGGTATAACGGCGCGCGGAAGGAAGTGGGCAGACCGACGGTGGGGTCGTAATTTTTAGCGGTGGATAAGTCGAATTCGACGAAGGGTTTTAATTTTTCTAAATCGGGCTGGGCGTACCAGCGAAAACCGTTGCCGGAGGCGATACTGCGCGCCAGCATGTCGTATTGAAACATGTCATCTAGACCAATGCCGAGGTTGGCTGTCAGCAAGACGGGGATTAAGCGCAGGATGAAGGCGAGCCAATAAACGCGAAGGGTGAAGGTGTTTTTCATGTGGATTAATTAAACCAGCAATGTGGCGGTTTTGGGTTATTTGGCTTGGAAAATTTTTCTGTATAATAGGTATAAAAGGTGTTATACGGAAATTTTTCTGTATAACATGCCATTTGGGGTATTATCCGGAATTAATTCTGTATAAGCCATAGTTGGGCAGATTCGAGCACAATAAAGAGCACATCGAAATATGGAATACATTGATATTAAAGTTGTACATAGCAAAGTGCTATCAGAGAGTTTGAAAAAAGAAATCATCTCGCTTTGCAATCGTGCTTACGAAGAAGACATGGAGAAGCTATTTGAAACCTTCGTTAATGCAACTCACGTTCTTGGCTATTACGGTGATTTATTAGTTTGCCACGCTTTGTGGGTAACGCGGTATTTACAAGCAGGAAAAAATCCACCCATGCGCACGGCATATGTCGAAGCAGTGGCAACCGAAGCAACTTATCGTAGTCGCGGTTTTGCATCATCCATTATGAAGTATTTAGTTGATGAGATTCAAGATTATGAGTTGGCTGCGCTTTCGCCTTTTAGTGTTGAATATTATGAGCGATTAGGGTGGGAACTTTGGCGCGGTGCGCTTTTCATAAGAATGAAAGATAATCTGCTGCACTCTCCTGACGATGAAGAAGTAATGATTTTTCGACTCCCCAAAACACCTGTGTTAGACCTGAATGCCTCACTTTCAGCAGAATGGAGAGAAGGAGAATTGTGGTAATAATTCAATCCAAATATCCCTTCATCACGAAAATCTGCCCAACAAAGCGTGCACCTGACGCTGGGGATTCTGCGGCAATCTCAAGCAGTTTCCTGCGCCTAAGCATTTTTCTGGTTGGACGGCTTCGCCGTCCCCGCCCCAGCGCAGGTAACGCAAGCCGTTAGGTGGCTAGTCATAAAGCAGTTTCGTCAAAAGGAATATATATTATGAGGTCTATTCCAGAAGATAACTTGGCATATCCTGTATTAATCGCAGTTGGAACGTCTAGCACAGGAACAGGCTTTTACCTAAACACAGACAAAGCCATATATTTAGTTACTGCGAAACATGTTCTTTTCAAGCCAGACACGGGTGAACTTATTTCTGATAGAGCAACGCTTGTCTCTTACTCTAAAGATATAAAAGACAAATCTCAAAATATTATTAATTTAGACCTCCTCGCTTTATTTCAGTCGGGCAATATAGTTTCGCACAAAGCATCTGATGTCGCAGCGGTCAAAATATTAACAATGTCTCCAGAAAAGGTAACCCATCTTTTATCTGG
>CAYOGW010000129.1:0-2362 GCA_964403635.1 uncultured Anaerolineaceae bacterium
CCCAGTAGCTGCGGGCGGTGCGCGCTTTTTCCATTAATTCCGCAATGCCTAGTTCATTCTTTTGGGCAATAGCATCTCTTAATTGGTTTAAAGAAGCAATTAAGGTGTCTAATACCCTTAATGTATTATTTTCATTTTCAAGGGCATTAACTGCCAAGGCTTGCGGATCGTCTTGTTGTAACACGGCGCGGCTAGCAAAAGCAAAAGCTTGGCTGGCTAATTTTCTGCCCTCAGGCCAGCCCGCTTGGTTAATGGTCGTGTTGACCAAACTGGCAGCTAAAAATTGCGGCATTAAATGTACAGCGGTCATTAAACTATCGGCTTCGGCTAAATCCATAAAAACGGGTTCAGCCCCTACCATTTCGGTTAAATCGGTTGCCAATTTAATGGCTGGTCCGGGGGTTCCAGCAGGCGAGACGATGCCAAAAACACTTTTTAAGAAGAGAGTATCGCTTGCCGAATCAATCCCAGCGCCAGAATCATTTAAATGAAACGCGCTAATGGCGGGCACTAAGCCAACCAAATGACGACCTGCTGGAATATGCTTTTTAAACCATTGAATAACTGGGGTTTTAATGGGCGATGTTTCGAGTACAACGACATCTTCTCGCAGGTCTTCTCGAATGGCCTGTAAGGTTTCTTCAATTTGGTCTGTAGGTAAACAAATTAAAATAATATCTGCTTCGCGGACCGAATCGGGCAGGTTGTATATTGTTTTGTCAATTGCACCTAATTTTTTAGCTTTTTGAGAGGCTTCGGGGCTTTTGTCGTGGCCGATTCGGGTTACTTTTTCGGGATATTTGGCTAGGGCTAACCCTAGCGATGCGCCAATGCGTCCGAGGCCAATAATCGTAATCTGTACAGGCATTTTCTCTCCTGATATAATGGAATATATGTTCGATTTATAAGATGATTAAGTCATTATAATTCATCATCTCTTTTGTTTTTCCTTGTGTAATCTGTTAATTAAATCCAGAGAGCCAAGGACGCCGACCTTGGCTCTCTATCAAAAGGAGGAGAAGAGAAATTTCTTATGACCCTAATTTATCATGCCGATTCAATTCCTACTTGACGCTTAACCTACGTTTACCCTACGATTGTTACACAATAACAGAAGTGAAAGGTCGTTTAAAAGGCTGTTTAGCCTAATGAAATGGTGAAATCTGATGACACAATTCGCAATTCAAACCGAAAATTTAGGTCGTGTATATAAAATTCATGGCAACCGCAAAGAAGAAAAGGTTCGTAAAGAATTAATCGCTTTGAGGGATGTTTCGCTTGAAGTGAAACGTGGCGAACTGTTTGGTTTGTTAGGGCCAAACGGCGCTGGCAAGACCACTTTAATTAAAATATTAACCACCATGCTGGCTCCTACTGCTGGTTGGGCAAAAGTAGCTGGCTATGATGTGATTAATCAGCCCAACGAAGTTCGTCCACGTATTAATATGGTTTCGGGCGGCGAATCATCTGGTTATGGCTTATTAACCGTGCGAGAAAATTTGTGGATGTTCAGCCAGTTTTATGGTGTTCCTTCGAAAGAAGCCTATCACCGCATTGATAGTTACCTAGAGCAAATTGGTTTATCAGACCGAGCACATACCAAATCATCGGACCTTTCTACTGGGTTACGCCAAAAAATGAACATTGTGCGCGGTTTTATTACAGACCCTCAAGTGTTATTTTTAGACGAGCCGACATTAGGGTTGGATGTAGGCGCTTCACGTGATGTGCGCAGAATCGTCCGTGAGTGGTTGGCAGAAGATGAAGAACGGACCATGTTATTAACCACCCATTACATGGCAGAAGCGGAAGAATTATGTGACCGTGTTGCCATTATTAATCGTGGTCAGGTGTTGGCTTGTGATACACCCGAAGCCTTAAAACGAAACCTGAAACAAGATGTTATTTTTGAAATTGAAACCAGCGCTTTTAATGGGTTAAGTGCCAGCAGCCTAGAAGCGCTGCCAGCTGTTCATAAAGCCGTGGTGGGTGAGTCTGCCAGCGGCGGGAGATTAAGTTTAAGTTTGGCAGATGAATCAGGCTTGGGGGCGGTTATCAATGCTTTGGCGAAGAACAACATCAATGTGGCAAAATTAAGTAAACGAGAAGCCACGCTGGAAGATGTGTTTGTAGAGTTGGTGGGTCGTTCGATGGAGGAGGAAGAACATGGCACAGAAGCTGACGAAAGTTAAACCGTTAACTGGCTGGCGTTTGTTTATTTCATCCGTCATCGCACGCGCTTACCCGCGTGTGATTGGCCAGCAGCGTGAAATGTCTTGGATGTTGTTTGACGTGCTAATGCCTTTTGGTATGCTGGTGGCCTATGTGTTTGTGTACCGCGCTTTAAGCGCGCCAGAAGAGT
>CAYOGW010000129.1:2462-6252 GCA_964403635.1 uncultured Anaerolineaceae bacterium
CAGTTGTTTTTGGTTTTTATGCTGGCCATGCTGGCTTTATATGGCATGGGCATGATGATGGCTTCGGTCTTTTTGTTGTTTGGGCGCGAGGCATGGCACATGGCTAATTTGGCACAAGAACCCATTTTTTTGGTGTCGGGTTTTTATTTTCCCATTACATCCTTTCCTTTTTGGGTTTCAGCCGCCGCTTCTCTTTTGCCGCTTACACTGGGGTTAGATGCCATGCGCCAGTTGGTTTTCCCCTCTGGCGCGGCGATTGGCTTTTTAAGTGTTAGCACCGAAATTTGGATTTTAACGATTTTAAGCGTGGTCTTTATTGGCTCGGCTAAATTTTTGTTAGATTACACCGAAAAACTAGCCATTCGAGAAGGCCGCATTACAGAAAGCCGCAGGTAAGTAATGAACGGAAACCAAAATATTTCTTTGCGTTCTTTTGTAACTGCCACTTGGCTGGGCTGGCAAATCGAATCCAATTGGGCAGACCCTTTTTTGTTTGCCGTTTATTCCATCGTCAAACCGCTTTCGGCTGCCGGTATTTTGGTGGTTATGTACAGCATCATCACGGGCGGCAAGTTTCAAGACCCTTTGTTTCCTTACATCTATATTGGCAACGCTTTCTACATTTATGTAGGGGCGGTGATGACCGGCGTTTCGTGGGCGGTTATTGACGACCGCGAACACTATAAAACCTTAAAATACATTTACATCGCGCCAGTTAACATTCCCTTTTATTTGTTAGGGCGCGGCGTTTCTCGCTTTTTAACGGGCTCTATGGCGGTCATCATTACCTTGTTGGCGGGTGTATTATTTTTGCAAGTACCCATCAACTTGGCGCAGGTTAATTGGGGGTTGTTTCTTGTTGCATTAATCGTTGGTGTCATTATGTTGGCGATGCTGGGGTTAATGCTGGCAGGCGTGACCTTAATGCTCGTTCGGCACGAAGGCTTTGTTGGAGAAGCCACTGCCAGCGCCTTATACATCTTCAGCGGCGCGGTTTTTCCGTTAGATGTATTGCCCGTTTGGCTGCGTCCGGTGGGCTATTTTATGCCCGTTACTTATTGGTTAGAGCTGCTGCGCCGCTCTTTGGTTGGCGAAGTCGCGCAAGCCTTCCCAACCCTTTCCAATTTCAGCGATATGCAATTGCTTGGAATCTTGGTTGGTTTGTCCGTTTTGTTCAGCGTTCTCTCGGTTTATGTCTTTCGATACTGTGACCGCCGCGCCCGAGATAACGGCATGATAGACCGCACAACTAATTATTAATTAATGAAAAACGACCTATTAAAAAGAATGCAGCATAAACTGCATTCTTTTTTAATTAATGCGGATAGGGCATATAATTGAACGATGAAACAAGTATTTGCAGCATCTACTGGTTTAACTCCCTTGGGTGAAATTTGGCTGGCCGCAACCGAGGCGGGTTTGCTGGCCGTTGAATTCCCCTCAGGCTGGGAGCAGTTCTCAGCACAACTGCAAAAACAGCGAGGCGTGCAAGTGGTGCTCGCCCCAGAGAAGTTATCAGACGAGATTGCTCAATTAACAGAATATGCCGCGGGGTTGTTAACTCACTTTTCCATCCGCATAGACTGGTCTGTGCTTACACCCTTTCAAATTAAAATTTTAAAATTAACCGCAGAAATTCCCTACGGAGAAACACGCACCTACAAAGAGCTAGCCATGCTGGTGGGCAACCCGCGTGCTGCCAGAGCCGTTGGTCGCGCCCAAGCCACCAACCCCATGCCCATTGTCATCCCTTGCCATCGTGTGGTTGGCACTGATGGAAAATTACACGGCTACGGCGCGGGTGATGGTTTAAGCACCAAACAGAATTTATTAAAAATGGAAAAAGCATTAATCGCCTAAGGAGACCTGAATGATTAAATTTGACCGAAATTCTGCATTGATTGTTGTGATTGTTGCAGGCTTAATGATAGCAACCTTTATGGCTAGTATTTATTTTGAATTGCCTTTTGCTTTTCGCCCGCCGAGTGTCATTACAGATGCAAATTATGATGCTTTTAATCAATCTGCCTTAGCAGATGGTGCCATTGGTACTGTTGGAATAGATTTTCCTTTACAGGTTTTGGCCCCTAGTGTGGCTGAGCCAGAACGAAAATTGGTGATTAAACCCTACAATGACCTTTCTATTTATGTGCGTGATGACTCCCCAACAGTTGATGTAGAGAGTGTGTGTGTCGATTCCATCATTCTGGTAGTAAGCCAATTTCCATTCCCATTTGACTTTTTAAGCGAACCCTATTGCCATACCTTTGAAGAAAGCGATTGGCTTGGTGATGCGCCTTTTTCAATATCTAAAACTGAAACCATGGATGTAACCAACCTTTGGTATTCAGAAATTCCCCTCAGTTCAGTAACACCTTACGAAACAGACTGGCCAGAAACGGTAGGGTATAACTTTTGGTTTCCCTACGACCGCTTCGAAACCGAAGTTAATATTCAAGCGGTTACCACGCTTACATTAACAAACGGCTCGACTATCACCGAAACCATACCCATGTACTATTCTTGGAAAGTGCATCCTTCGGGCAGCCGCCCATGGGATGTGAGTATGCAGAACAGTATCGAAACCGCAGCAGCTGATTCTGCTTTTGTGCAAGATAACTTCTTTTATGAAGGCTATTACAACCAAACCACTATTAATTTTTCGCGCCCGCTTCTTTTTCTGTTATCCTTCCCAATCGTATTGCTGGCTATGGTATTTGCCGTTTCGGTTGTCCCCAGCATGACCGAAGCCAGCATCGACAGCATCTTGGGCGTTCAAACCGGCTTATTATTTGCCAACTTTGCCATTCGTTCCATTCTCTCCCCGGGCGGCGAACTGACCCAAACCCTTGTAGAAATTGCAGTGGTTGGCTTAACCATTTTGCAGGTCTTTGCCATTATTGTTTTGGTAATACGCATCATCCGTAAAAAAATGAAAGAAACGAAAACAACCTAATGACTCAAGAAAATTACAAATCTGGTTTCATCGCCATTGTCGGACGCCCCAATGTTGGCAAATCTACTTTAATTAATACCTTCTTAGGTCAAAAAGTAGCCAGCGTTACCCCGCGCGCTCAAACCACCCGCCGCCGCCAACTGGGCATTCTCAGCACAGACGATTACCAAATGGTCTTTGTCGATACCCCCGGCATTCATGACCCCCATGTAAAACTGGGCGAATTTTTAAACCAAGAAGCCGAGCAAAGCCTAGAAGGCGTAGATCTGATTTTAATGCTGGTAGATGCTGCCGTTGGCATGACCGATGCCGACAAAATGGTTTTTACCCGTTTAAGCAGCCTGCGCAAGCGGACTCCCCTTTTGTTGATTCTTAACAAAATAGATCTCTTCCCGCTGGAGGATTTACCCGCTCGCCGCGCCCCCTTTACCGAATATGTAGAAGAAGCCCGCCAACTGCCTTTTAGCGCCATCAGCGGGCGCGGCAAAGATGATTTAATTAACGCCATTTTAGAACACTTACCGGTTGGTCCGCCAGAGTATGACCCCGAACAAATAACCGATTTATACGAAAAAGAAATCGCCGCCGAGCTTGTTCGTGAAGCTTGCTTATTAATTTTGCAAAAAGAAGTGCCGCATGGCATTAACATCCGCATCGACGAGTTTACCGAACGCGGAGACGCGGGTGCTTATATTGCTGCCACCGTGTTTGTAGAACGAGAATCGCAAAAAGGGATTGTCATTGGAGCGGGCGGTACCATGCTAAAAAGAATCGGCTCTCATGCGCGCGGCGAAATTGAAAAAATGAGCGGTCGTAAAATATTTTTAGAATTAA
>CAYOGW010000130.1:0-6111 GCA_964403635.1 uncultured Anaerolineaceae bacterium
GCAAAAAAGAACCGAACAATGCAGGGGCAAGCCGATAACCCAAAATTTCCGATTCAATTGGCCAAGTAGAAGTGACTTTCTTTTCGTCTAAGAACTCATCTGCCGCTGCATCAGGGAAAGCCAAACTTTGACCCGCCAACATTAACAAACGTGCCAATGGCGGATGGCTTTCTTGATGAAAACGAGCATGAATATATTTTTGCACCAGTGGTATGTAATAGGTTTCATCAAAAATAATGGCACGTGGCGCGTTCAGCCAAGTAAAATGCAGAACCAAAGAAAGAACCCAAAGGATGAATATTAAAAATGCTGTGCGATTATTAATTAAAGTGTCTTTCATTCCTGTTAATAATTTTTTAAACAATTTCTCTTCTCCACAATCATAATTATCTCAGCCATTATAATTTCCCTATTGAATTATTTTAATCCATCAGTAGAATATCCATAAATGGTATTCCACCAAATTTACAGGGCGAAAAGTTCGCCCTGTAAGTTATTAATAAAACCTATAGAGGGATTATGAAGCATCAACAAATTCGATTTACCTTTATTACTTTATTCCTCATGCTGGTTGGCTGCAATCTGCCATCTTCAAACCCGCAGCCTGCCAACCTGCCAGCCCTCCTATTTATTACTTCGCCCACCAATTACAGCACTTGGCCGCAATTCGCCAGTGTTCCTGTATTAGCAACTGTAAACGAAAACCAAGAAATCGCATCTCTTGCTTTATATGTCAATGGAAATTTGCAAAGTACCCTACCGCTAGACGGACAACAATTGGTTCAATTTAATTGGCTTGTTTCCAGCGAAGGGGAACACAGTTTAATCATCCGCGCTTTAGATAGCAACGGTCAAGCCATTGGCCAATCCAACATTTTACGAGTCCAAGGCAGCCAAAATCCGCTTTCTTACAGCAAGCTTTATTTAACCCAAGAAGGCAATACACTCGAAAAAATTGCTGAACAAAACCAAGTTTCACCACAGTCATTGTTGCTCGCAAACCCCGCAGTAAATACGGCTTCTCAAATCGCAGCGGGCTCCCCTATTCATATCCCATTTCAGCTAGAGGCGCCCCCGTTACCCCCCAGCCCAGCTCCCAGCTTTACCAGCCCGTCTGTTCCTGCTTCAGCTTATGCTCCCAATATTTTTACAAACTGGTTCAACAGTTTTAATCCACCAGAACCACCAACAGCTCCAGCCTTATCGGCAATGGCAGAAGGCTGCTCGGTGCATTTATCTATCGGTGACCTATCTAATAACGAAGACGGCTTTAATCTTTACCGCTTCGCTGGCGGCGCAACCGGTTTTGAAAAAATTGCTACACTCTCTGGAGGCTCTGGCGAATCTCTCTCCTTTGTAGATTCCGGTCAATCAGGTCAAACTACTTATTATGCTTCTGCTTTTAATGCAGGCGGAGAGAGCAACGGCGGATTAGCCGGTGTAACCATCAACACTTTAACCTGCGCTTCAGCAAGTGCTGGCCCAGCCGCTGGCTTCATCAATCAACCCGGCGGTGCTATCCCCGAAGACTCGTTTAACCCTGCCTTAACCCAAAATTTTTACGACAAAGTATATTTTTATATTGCGCTCGATGGCTCTCCATGGAGCCGCGCCCCGCGCCTGCCCGATGACTTTTATATTCCAGAAAATGGCCTATTAAATATAGACCAAGCGATTGATAATTTCACCACGCCGCCATCTAGCGGACAAACGGTTGTGGATGTGGAAGCCTGGGGCTGGCAAGGCGGAAATTTAATCTTCATAGGGCGCTTTCAGCGTATTCTCCACGCTGAAGGGAATTCCTATTTTGTGTTAGATGGCGGGCGATTAAGCACTTGCGAGTTTGGCACTTGCAGCGGCGAGTTTAATTCTTTCACCATTGAAGAGCATGGAATTACTTCATTAGGCAACCAAGAATTTCGCTGGGAAACAACCAATAGCGCAATTACAGAAGGTGTCTGGCAAATAGCCAGTACTCCTTTTAACAATTCCTGCGAAGTAAATCCATCTACCTTGCTTTTAAGTGGCAGCTTAATTAAAAGCCAAAATATATCTGATTTCACAGTCGATCTTTCTCCCTTGCCTACCGTTTTAAATGTTTACGGTTGGGTGCCAAGCCCCACCCGTTACTACATGCGCATATTGCCCGTTATTAACGGCACACCTGAATGTAGCCCAACCAACACCGTTAGTTTAATGTTGGGTGAACAACAAGCCGTGGTTGTTGAAGCGCCCCCTACCGCACCAGCTCCGCCCGTACCATATGAAATTGAGATTATTGAATACACACCGATTATTTTCCCGACACCGGGCTTTCATAATTGCGTTCAAATTATAGAAAACCCATTTTATGGGGTAGAGATTGAAATAGACCCTGTAACTGGCAACCCGATTGATAAAAACACAGGGGAGTTCGTTCCTCTAGAAGCCTATCTGTACCAAGACAAATGGGCTCCGGGGGAAACCATTTGCCCAAACCCATACGAATATGAGGAACCCTCCTTTTGGGAGCAAGCGGGTACTTTTATCAAAGATTTAATTAATGGGGTTTCTTGGTTTTATAACTCATTGGTAAGTGGTTTGAAATATATTGTTGCAAAATTTAATCCCATTTGCTTGCAAGGCGAATTAATTGCCGGAGAACTTGGACCAGACTATGAAGGAGCAGTGGAAGATGCTTGTGCTTTTGCGGCTGATATTGTGGTCAATGCCGCTTTAACCTATGTTGGCTTGCCGCCAAGTTTGCCAAACTATGATGAATTAGTAGAAATTGGCAAAGGGCAAGTAGTTGATTTTGCCGCGCAGCAAATTGAAGAACAAACAGGTGTACCTTGCCCTGATGTTTGTAAGGAATTAATTAAAGATGCGCTCAATGAAACCCTACAGCAAATAGAACATCAACTGGCGAACCAACAAGCATGTATTGGCGAAGCCGATGCCCACAACCGAGGCTTTGAACCGCTATGTATCCCCGCATCAATTCGCGCCCAGCCTGAACCACGCGGTCAAGTTCAACCCGATGTCATCAAGATTTTGTTGACACGCAAACCCGATTCGCCAGACCTTGCCTTCCCTGACCCAGAGCTATTTAAAACATCCTGCTCTGTTTCTGTTGGTGGTTTTGCGAAAAATAGCTCTTGGGTAGGGAAAAGCGTTTTAATAGACCCCTACTCTAATAATTCTTCAAAATGGCAAGGGACAGAAATTAGCGGGTATCTCTTTAATTCAGCCAAACAACCCGCCCCCCCACTTGCTCCTGGAGAAAGCGCCCAATTAACCTTTGCGCTTACCCCCAACCGAGGTTCTTACCCGCCAGGGAACGGTTTTTGGCTGCCCGGTCACTTGGCTTATTTACAAAATAAATATGACCAATCTCAGCTAGAAAATTATTACGGCAACACATCGGATGATTGGACTTTCCTTTACTCTGGCGCAAATGCAACTTTAACGGCTTATGCCTCTTGTACTACATCTGCCCCAGGGTATCAAACTGGAAATAGCCAAGTGACTGACACCTTAGAAACAATATTGCCTGCTATTCAAGAATGAGAAATTTAAAATGAAAACCCCTGTAAAAATAACCCTATTTGTAGTGATAACTTCTTTATTAACAGCTTGTCAGTTTGGAAACGCAAGCCCTAACCCACAATTTAATAGCATTCCTCAAGCATGGATTGATGCTCCATTAAATGGAAGTACGCTTCCATTGGGCCCGGTTGAGATTATTTCTCATGGCAGCGATTTAACCGGAATCGCGATGATGGAGTTAAGTATCAACGGGCAGGTTATCCGCACCGATGCCAACTCCAACAGCACTATATCTCTGCTGACCATGCATCAACTATGGGAGCCAACCGAAGCGGGTGTGTATGAAATTGGTGTGCGCGCCCAAACCCCAAGCGGAGAGTGGAGCGCGCCCGCACTGGTAACAGTGACTATTGTAGGAGAAACTGTTACTCCCTCTACCACACCGCCGCCAAGCGCGACCCCAACCCCGGTTTCAACCTTTACACCCAGCCCAACCCCAACAACGGTTGGACCCTTAATTATTACCCTTACTCGAAACTCGTTTTGTCGCAGCGGACCCGCGCAAGTGTTTCGAGATATTACCGCCGTTCCCGTGGGCGATTCGGTTGAAGTGCGCGGCATTAGCAGTGATAGCGCTTGGCTGTTTGTTTTGTGGCCCAAATTTAATGTGGAGTGTTGGATTGTTGCTGCCGCCGCGCCGCCAGATACCAATTTGACAGGGGTAGAAGTATTGGCATCTCCGCCAACCCCCACCAGCACGATAGTTGCGGTTCCAGTTGTGCCGGTTGCAACCACGGCTGTGCCAACCGCTTATAAGCCTTAATTAACCCAAAGGGATGCGAATCAACAATCGCATCCCTTTTTTATTTGCAATGCAACCTGTAATGGCGTAAAATTTTTGTATCAATTAATCATTTCATATTCAGGAGGTATTCATGGCAACTGCAGAAAAAACAGAAAAGAGACCCATAACCGAAGAAGGTGATTTTTTACAAATTAAATCAGTGGATCATCTCCACTTTTATGTTGGCAATGCCAAGCAATCGATGTATTACTGGTGGAAAGCCTTTGGGTTTACGCCGGTCGCCTTTTCCGGCTTAGAAACGGGCAACCGAGAGTTTGCCTCCTATGTCATGCAAAGCGGGCACATTCGCTTTGTGATTTCATCGGCTTACGGCCCTTCCAGCCCAATTGCCTCTCACCATATGCTGCACGGTGACGGCGTTAAGATGATTTCGCTGGAAGTTGAAGATGTCGAAAAGGCTTGGAAGGAAACCACCGCCCGCGGCGGCAAAAGCGCTTGGGCGCCAAAAGAAGAAAAGGATGAGTTTGGAATTTTTCGTAGCGCCGCCATTTACACCTACGGAGAAACACTCCACGTTTTTATTGACCGAAGCGACTACAAAGGGGTTTTTGCTCCCGGGTACCGAGCCATTACAGGTAAAACCGCCGATAGTGTCGGCTTAGCCGCCATTGACCATACTGTAGGTAATGTTCAGCTTGGCAAAATGAACTTTTGGGTAAATTACTATCACGAAGTAATGGGGTTTCGCCAGCTGCTTCACTTTGATGACAAAGATATTTCTACCGAATATTCTGCCTTAATGTCTAAAGTGATGTCTAACGGAAATGGACGTGTTAAATTCCCAATTAATGAACCAGCCGAAGGCAAACGCCGCAGCCAAATTGAAGAATATTTAGATTACTACTACACCCCGGGCGTACAACACATTGCCATGGCAACGGGCGATATCATTAAAACGGTATCCAAATTAAAAGAACGCGGCGTAGAATTTTTACGCGTACCCGATACTTATTACGAAATGCTCCCCGACCGCGTTGGCAGCATTAAGGAAGATTTAAAAGACATTCATGACCTTGGCATCTTAGTAGACCGAGATGACGAAGGCTATTTGCTGCAAATTTTCACCAAGCCCATTCAAGACCGCCCAACCGTGTTTTTAGAAATTATTCAACGGCACGGCGCGCGCGGCTTTGGCAAAGGCAACTTTAAAGCCTTGTTCGAATCGATCGAAGCTGACCAAGAAAAACGCGGAAACTTATAAGTGACCAATAGCCCAGCAGAGTAAAGCAGCCCGCTTTTTCTGCTGGGCTATTTTAAAAAGGAAATTAAATGAGCGCCAGCAATGAAGAAATCGTAGTCATTCATCCGCAAAAAAGTTTTATTTCAAAACAAAACTTACCTAACTTTGAAGGCGTTTCGGCGCAAACGGCGGGTTCAAAAGCGCTCTGCATGCACATGGTCATAATCCCGCCCGGAGCTAAAGCAGAATCCCACTATCACAATGGCTACGAAACCGTCATCTATGTCATTAAAGGAAATGCCAAAACGGTTTATGGCATAAACCTTGAAAAAGAAATCATCAGCGGTCCCGGAGACTTTATCTTCATTCCGCCCAACGTGCCGCACCGACCTGAAAACCTAAGCGACACAGAAGAAGTGGTAGCCATTGTTTCTCGCAATGACCCAAACGAACAAGAAAGTGTCGTTTTATACCCTTAATTAATAAGGAGACCCTATGCCCTTCTATCACAAACTCGGACAAATCCCCCACAAACGCC
>CAYOGW010000131.1:0-5983 GCA_964403635.1 uncultured Anaerolineaceae bacterium
GCGCAATCAGTTTGTCGTATAGCAAGAACTGCCAAGTGAGGTACTGTCTCGTATACACCCATCTCCTATCGATTTGGGGATTGCTTTGGCTGGCGGGTTGGCGGCTGCTTATGCTTTAACCCGCCCCAACATTTCTGCCGCGTTGCCGGGGGTTGCCATCGCAACCGCGCTGATGCCGCCGCTTTGTACCATTGGAGTGGGCATTGCTTTAGCCCGCTGGGATGTTGCCGGTGGAGCGACCCTGCTTTTTGTGACCAATGCCATTACTATTGCGTTTGCCGCGGCGTTGGTATTTTTTCTGCGTGGCTTTGCACCCGATACGCATTTGGTAAATCATCATCTTCCGCGCACGTTGTTAATTTCTGCTAGTATTATGTTGGTTTTATTAATTCCATTAAGTTATTACAGTGTGCAGTTCTTTCAACAAGCCAATGAAAACAGATTAATTAATGAAGTCGTGACGGCGCAAGTATCTTCGATTAATGCTGAGTTAGTTGAATTAAATACAACCCGAACCATTAATGGGTTGGATATGGTCATTACCGTCCGCACCACCGCGCCCTTGCGTTATTTACAAGTAGTTGAACTACAAAAAGGCATTGTGGATGGATTAAATCAGCCGGTCTCATTAAAAGTGAATCAAATCTTTGCAGAGCGGCTAGACCCATTAATCCCGCCCACGCCCACTCGCACCCCTACTTTAATTCCAACCAATACAGTTGGTCCAAGCCCAACGGTTACCCCGTCTCCCATTCCGCCCACTGCTACTGTTACACCCAGCAACACGCCAACCCCAGGTTTGGTTCAGGCGGTTAACACAGCTTTGCCTCGTTTACAACTTTATCAATCCCCCGGCGGGCCGGTGATTGGGCAAATTTATGCAGGGCAAGGATTAACCCTTTTGTACGGTAGGCAGTCTTTCGGTGGGCTGGTGTGGGTGGAGGTAATGGATTCAGACGGCAGAATCGGCTGGGTACCAGAAATCAACCTAAAATTGGTAACGGCTACACCCTCTGAATAAAGGAGTTTTAAAATGGAAAATTTTGATTGGTATACATGGGTGATTTTGCCCTTAATTGTTTTTTTGGCACGCATGACGGATGTAACCCTCGGCACGCTCAGAATTATGTTTACCTCGCGCGGAAAACGAAACGTCGCCCCGCTGCTTGGCTTTGTTGAAGTTTTAATTTGGATTATGGTAGTTGGGCAGGTTATTCAAAATGTGAGCAGCATTGTTGCCTACATTGGCTATGCTGGCGGTTTTGCCGCGGGCACTTTTATTGGCATGAAAATTGAAGAACGGCTTGCTTATGGAACCCTGGTGGTGCGAACCATTCTTTCTCAGGGTGGTGATGAGTTGGCAAAGGTCTTGCGTGAAGCGGGGTATGGTGTCACAGCCATTGATGGGAAAGGGGCCGAAGGCGATGTTAAACTTTTATTTACCATTATCAAACGAAAAGATTTAGAAAAAGTAGCCAATATCATTCGGCAAATAAGCCCCAACGCCTTCTTCTCGGTAGAAGAGGTGCGAACGGCTGAAAGCGGAATTTTCCCGATGAAAGCTGCCGGTACGAAATAATAAACAAGCTGCATAAACCAGCGGAGAAAGTATGCAAAATAAATGGCTTTGGCGGGGGTTGTTCTTAATCGCATTACTCGGCGTTTTTTTGCGGGTTTATGGTTTATTAGGTTCTATTACAAACTACCCTTTCCCAGTTTTCTGGTCCGAATCCGGCCGCATGATGGATGCCTATCAAATTTATGCGCCTTTACTCTCAGGGCAGCCGTTGGTTTGGCCCTGGCTAGACCCCGCCCGCGCGCTGTTAGACGGCTTACCCTTTTTAATTCCAAACTCACAACTATGGATGTACCGCCTGTGGGGTTCAGTTCTTTATTTCATTAACACCTTAATCGTTTCGGCTTTGGTTGTGCGGGCTGCCGCAAAACGAATGAATTTAAACAACCCTTGGGCGGCGGCAACCCTTACCTTATGGGGCTTTTTATTTTTATTTCAGGGTCCCATTTATTACCATACCCTTTTAGCGGTTATGCCTATCTTTTGGTTCTACGATGCAAAAAAGCCGCGGCGCATGCTTTGGCTAATTGGCATTTGTTCGCTTTGGGCAGGGCTTACGCGCGTTAATTGGTTTTTAATGCCGGTCATTGTTGCAGGGGTATTGTATATTCTCACAGAAAAGCAAAATGAAAAATCGGTTTGGCAGTATTTAAGCCAGCCGTTTCAATGGGGCATTTTGGGTTTGTTGGTTAGTGTTTCGGTCTATGCGTTTTCAAACTTTTTATCGGGTCAGCCTTCTATCCTGGATCCTGAAATGCATTATGGCTTTTTCCGCTCTAAATTGTGGCCGAACAATGGTTTTTCGTTGGGGCTTTTGCCGGGGATTGGTTTAGCAGCCTTGCCCATGCTCGCCGTGATTGTTGTAGGCGCGTTTCGTTTTCGATTAAGTGCTTGGCGGCTGGCTGGGCTGATAACGGTTTTTGCCATACTGACAGCGGGCAGCACGCTGGTATCGCTGCGGGCGGGCGGCGGTTATGACCTGCACAATTATGATACCGTTTTATTGATGCTTTGGTTAACGGGGGTATTTTTTGGGCTAGGAGCCGTAGCTGCTGAAAACGGACAAACAGCCGAGGCAAGCCCGCTATTCATCCGCTGGCAGGTTGTATTGGCTGGTTTATTGGTTCCCTTGTTTTTTACGGTTTACTCCTTTAATCCGCCAAGAGAATATGACTTAAAAGCTAGCTTGCCGGTGATTACCCATGTGGCAGAGTTAATTAAAAAAGAAGATGCTCAGAAAGAAGTATTAATTATTGAAAACAGGCATTGGTGGGTCTACGGTTTAATGCCTACAGCAGAGTTGTTTTTGCCGTATGAAAAAGTGGAATTGATGGAAATGGCAATGGCAAATAATGAAACTTATTTAAACCAATTTCATGCGGCTTTGGCTGAGCAAAAATTTTCTTTCATTGTCTCGGCCGTGTTGTGGGATGGCTATAAAGAAATTGATTCTGAACCATTTTGGTATGAAAACAATGTTTGGTCAGACGCGGTGGCTGGCCCGGTGCTTAAGTATTACCAACCGATTTATGTGAATAAAGAATTTAACGTGGCTGTATATGCGCCTAAGTGATGGGCGTAAGCAATATAGGATATAAAAAATGGGATTTTCAAACGATAAATTTTTTAGAATATATGAAATATTGTTTAATCATTTTTTGTCAGGTTCATTAGC
Organism: uncultured Anaerolineaceae bacterium; assembly: GCA_964403635.1. Lineage (GTDB taxonomy): Bacteria > Chloroflexota > Anaerolineae > Anaerolineales > Villigracilaceae > JANJTV01. Next base: position 3,252 of record CAYOGW010000131.1, read on the forward strand.
TTTAATAGTAGCCGAGACTATATATGAAGATAAGTCATATGAAAAAAATTTATTAATACAAACTATTTTAGTTTCTACATCTAACACTGCTATTTTATCTATTGCGAACATTATTAAAGAGAATAAAGATTCTGTTAGTTTAAAATATTTGACTAATTGTTTGAAAGATTCAAAAGATTTCTTTGATCATCCTACTAAAATACGCTTTAATGATTTTGTTAAAGAAGTTGATTTATCGCTTAAAACAATAAAAGATGTTTTAACGCAGATTGAAGATGTAAGAGATAATACGATTGCTCATATAGATAGAGTACATGTAAATAATCAAGATTTTTTATTAACAAATGGTTTTATAAAATGGGTTGAATTAAAAAAAGCATATTTTCTTATTGAAAATATTTTATTTGAAATTTCGACATATTTAAATTTTGATATTAAAAAAGATATGATAGAGATTTCAAAATTAGATTTAAAGAAAAAAACAATATATTTATTGAATAAGCTCGAGTAAGATTAAATTAATAGAGTATTTAATTCAAAAATTAAATACTCTATTAATTTAATCGATTTATTCGTTTCTTAAAGCCCAACCTGTCCATAATGCGCCCAGCAAATCTACGAGCCCAAGCCCAATCATCATCATGCCAGCCTTGCCAAGTAAAGCAAAAGCAGTAAAAGCCACAAAAACACCAATACGGGCGTGAACGGTCCAACCAGCAAAACCACGATCATCCGCGCGGCCCGCCTGAATGTAGTAATACGCCAACACCAACGCCAGTACACCCACTACATTAATCCATACTTCGCTTGTGGCTGGGAAGCCTAAAATTCCCAACACGGTATTTGGCATAAAAACCAAACCCAAGCCCATCCCAATTAAATAAACACCAAAAGCCAGCACAGAAGTTGAAGACTTGTTCATGAGATTTCTCCTTTTTGAAAGTGAACTGTCTGAGCAAGAAATATCAGACATTTAATTAAAATAAGTCTATATTTTTAAGTCGTATTTGTCACCACTCAAATGTGTGTAAAATGAGTAATGATGAATGATGAAATCATTTGGAAAGAGCGCGAAATTGAGATATTAAAGCTAATTGCCGAGGGATTAACCAATAGCCAAATAGGAGTGCGTCTGCATCTTTCACATGACACCATCCGCTGGCACAACAAACACATCTTTGAAAAATTAGAAGTAGGGAATCGTACCCAAGCCGTAAAGAGAGCCGGAGAATTAGGTCTCTTAACCGCACAAAGCCACAGCCCAGCCAATCAATCAATTTATAAATCGGCAGTGCAATATGCTGCTAACAGAGATATTCACATCGCTTACCAAGTGATTGGCGAAGGGCCAGTAGATTTACTTTTTATTCATGGCTTTCTTTCTAATTTAGAGCTAGCTTGGGAAGAACCGCGCTTTGTCGATTTTTTTGAACAACTGGGCAAGTTTGCTCGGGTAATATTATTTGACAAACGAGGCGTAGGGTTATCCGATCGAATTCTAAGCGCCCCCACCATTGAAAACACAATTTCAGACGCGATATGTGTATTAAATGCGGTTGGTTCTAAACGAACTTTTGTAATGGGAACATCAGAAGGTGGAGCCGCGGCAGCCTTGCTTGCTTCTACCTATACAGAACGAGTAGAAGGTTTAATCTTATATGCTTCTACCCCCAAATTAGTACGGTCTGGTGATGAACCCCACTGGGCAGAATCAGCCCAAAACTTTAACGCCACCATAGAATCTCTCCAAGCTTCTTGGGGACAACCGTGGGCTGTTAAAAATTTTGCCCCATCACTAGAGAACAACGAGCCGTTTAAAATATGGTGGGCAAAAATATTACGCGCTTCATCAAGTCCATCTTCCATTAAACAAGTAATGGAAGTGTTACGGGATATTGACATTCGTTTATTATTGCCCCAAATTTATGTTCCTACTTTGGTTGCTCATAAGCGTGGCGATAGAATGGTATCGGTTGAAGCTGGTCGGTATATTGCAAAGCATATGCCCAATGCCCAATGGGCAGAATTAGATGGAGAAGACCATATCTATTTTGTAGAACCCAGCACTTTAATAAAGAGAATAGAAAATTTCCTAAAGTCTCAGCAAAAAAAGCTACCCACAGAAACATGGATTGCCGTGGTGCTTTATATAAAAGTTACAAATCCCCAAATTAATCAAAATAAAATTGAAAGTGAATTAAATAATCAACAAGCCAGACATAGTATTTTTTTGCAAGAAGGTGTTTTGGCTACCTTTGAAAGCCCTAGCAGAGCCATTCAGTGTGCATTAAATATAAAAGAATTAATAAATGAACAGTCTCTGCAAATTAGTTTGCATGTGGGAGAGTGTAATTTCATTACTGGAAAACCCTCTGCGCCTGTCATTAAAATGGCAGAACAAGCCGCGGAGTTGGCTCCCATGGGCAAGGTTTTAATTACACAAACGCTATATGATATTTTGGCCGGTTCGGGCGTTGTTTTCGATTCACGAAAAATTCAATTCAGTCAAAATAAGCCAGAATATAGCGTGTTGTATACACTGGCTTAAATATTTAATTAAGAGATTTTTTGTTTTAATTCAACTGGGTCTAAGTACATTTCAACATATCCGCAGTTGGGGCAGGCGCGGGCTTGGCTTATTTTTGTTACTGTTTTAAGAAAACCAGTTTGTTTTTGAGAGATATAGCCCAAAGAACTACTGCCAGAAACATTAACCCAACCATCGTCCATTG
>CAYOGW010000132.1:0-5913 GCA_964403635.1 uncultured Anaerolineaceae bacterium
TGTAGGCATCCACAATTAACGCGGTGATTAAGGCGTCGCGGTTGGGGTAATAGTTATAAATGGCCGGTGCGGTGATGTGTAGCGCGCGGGCGATGCTGCGTAGGCTTAAACTGCTGGCGCCGCTTTCGGCAATTTGTTGCCAAGCGGTTTCCTTAATCGCGTCTAGCAGCTCGCTACCACTGGCGGTGACCATTTTGGGGCGTGGGGACATAGCAACTCCTTAATATAATAAACACTGTATAGTTAATATACAGTGTTTAGGAAGAAGAGTCAAGAGGTGACTATGGGATTTAAGTTGGTTTTTAAAAGATTTTATTGTAGTATTTAAACATTAATTAATTTATAGGGCAAAAAATGAAAAATAATTCTGTACCTACTTTTGATGCAATGATGAACCCATTAATTGAGGCAATGCAATTATTAGGAGGTTCTGGGACTAATGAAGAAATTGAAAATAAAGTTGCCGAGCTGTTAGGTTTATCTGATGCTCAAATCGATATACCACATGGAGATGAATCGGATGGTCGAACAGAGTTTGGTTATAGATTAGCTTGGACACGAACATATTTAAAAAGGTTTGAATTAATTGAGAATTCTAGCAGAGGTGTATGGGCTTTAACTCCAAAAGGAAAATCAATCGGAAAGTTTGACGAAAAAGAAGTTGTGAAATTCTCTCGTTCATTATTTAAGACCAGAAAAGAAAATGATGTAGATGAGTTTGAGCCATCTGATTCAGAGCTTACTTGGCGGGAAGAAATGCATAAAATTTTATTAGAAATTTCTCCAGATGCATTTGAAAGATTAATTCAAAGAATATTAAGAGAATCTGGTTTTATTCAAGTTGAAGTAACAGGTCGAAGCGGTGATGGTGGCATAGATGGAATTGGTATTATCCGTTTAGGTGGCGTCTTAAGTTTTCATGTCATTTTTCAATGCAAAAGATGGAAAAATTCAGTGCCACCAACTCAAATTAGAGATTTTCGAGGAGCAATGGTTGGGCGAGCTGATAAAGGTTTATTTATTACAACAAGTACATTTACTAGAGAAGCTGAACGTGAAGCTACAAGAGATGGAGCACCAGCGATTGACTTAATTAATGGCGAACAATTAATTGATAAATTAAAAGAACTTTCTCTTGGAATACAAACAGAGATTAAACAAGTCGAAAATGTAATAGTTGATAAAGAGTGGTTTAAGGGATTGTAGAAATTTAATCAAAAAACAAAAAATGACTTCTCCATCGGAGAAGTCATTTTTTGTGAGCGCGCTGGGATTCGAACCCAGAACCACCGGCTTAAAAGGCCGCTGCTCTGCCGTTGAGCTACGCGCCCAGCCCTTGCGGACGGGAATTCTAACATCATTTTCAGCATTCGGCAAACTTAAAATAACGGTTTAATACCAACTTGCTTTAGCTTAATTAATTCACCGTATAATCATTAAACAATCAGAGAGGAGGCCCCATGCCCGAACTTAACTATGTGTCTGAAGAGGATTTTGAAAAAGAAGTGCTGCAAGCCGACCTGCCTGTGCTGGTCGATTTCACCGCCACTTGGTGCGGTCCCTGTAAAATGGTCGACCCCATCGTCCAGCAACTGGCAGAAGAATGGCAAGGCAAAGTGAAAGTGCTTAAATGCGACGCCGACCAAAACAGCAACATTTTAATTAAATATGGCATTCTGGGCATCCCTACCTTAATGATGTTTAAAAAAGCCAACATGGTAGAGCGTGTCACTGGCTACCAACCCAAAGAAAAACTGATCGCGCGTTTCTCGGAGCATTTTTAATTATGAACGCATCCAGCATTCAAGAACTTTGGCACTACAACTACTGGGCCACCCAGCGCATCCTTAACGCCTTGCAAAAAGTTTCAGTAGAACAATTTTTAGCGCCCAGCCCCTCCGGTTATGGTGATGGCAGCCTGCGAGATACGTTAACGCACGCCTTGCTGGCTGAAAATCTTTGGCGGAGGCGCTTAATGGGTGAAGAAGCTCCGCGCGGGCTGCCCAAGCCCGCAGATTTCCCCACCCCAGCAGACCTCATCGCAGCCTTTGAGCAAGAGCAAGCTGCCATGAAACCCTATTTAAAAACCTTAACCGATGAAGCGGTTAATACCCGCATTTACTACAAAAACACGCGCGGCGAACCCTTTGACGAAATTCAATGGCGCATTCTCACGCATGTTGTTAATCACGGCACCCAGCACCGCGCCGAAGCCGCCACCACCTTAACCGCTTTTGGTTACTCCCCGGGCGATGTCGATTTAATCTTGTACTATCGCGAACACAAATAATATTCATTCATCTTTCATCTAAGGTCTAAAATCTAAAAACTTATGTCATCTTCTACCAAACAAAACAAACCCTTTGGCTTATGGGCCTCGCCCATCACCCCCGCCATGATGGGCGCCAAACTGCGCCTACCCGATGCCCAATTTAATCGCAGCGGTAACACGCTGGTTTGGCTCGAATCGTTAAGCGGTAAAACCAGCTTAATGGCTCAAACTGGCTTAGATGCGCCGCGCGAAATTTCGAACGGATTAAAAGTAGGCGCTGGCGTTGGCTATGGCGGCGGCGATTTTACCGTTGCCGAGGATTTTGCTGTTTTTGTCAGCAAAGGTCGATTATACAAAGTGGGCTTAAGCGGCGGGCTACCCCAAGCCATTAGCCCCGCTTTCGGAGAGGCCGCCTCGCCGGTGGTTTCGCCGGATGGTTCGCGCGTTTTATTTGTGCATAGCTACGAAAAAGCCGATTCGCTGGCAGTGGTAGAGATTGACGGCCAGCACTGGCCGATTAAAGTAGCCCAAGGGTCTGATTTTTATATGCAGCCCGTTTGGCACCCTGACGGTCAACGCATCGCTTGGGTCGAATGGAATCATCCGCAGATGCCGTGGGATGGCACCCGCTTAATGACGGGCCGTTTAAACGGTGATCACTTGGTGGAGGTGAAACAAATTGCTGGTGATGAAAACACACCTATTTTTCAACCCGAATTTTCAGCTGATGGCCGCTTTTTGGCCTATTTAGCCAATGACAGCGAATGGGATTCTTTCTATTTAATTAATCTTGAAACCGATGAAAAGAAAACTTTCATTAAAGGCGAGTCGCTTTTGCCACCGGCTTGGGGGCAAGGCATGCGCGTGTATGGCTGGCATAAAGATGAGATTATCTTAATTAAGAACCATCAGGGTTGGTACACGCTCTCGAAGCTGAATACCACCAGTGGTGAGTCTGCCGAAATCTCTGTTGCGCCGTATACCGCCCTTGAGCAGATCTCCGTTTCTAGCCAAGGAGCCATCTCGTTTATCGGCTCATCCCCCAAAATACCCGAACGATTAATTAAGCTGGAAAATAAAACGTTAACCATCCTGCGCCGCTCGGATGGCGAGAGCATTTCGGCGGACTTTTTGCCCGAGCCGCAAGCGATTAAGTGGCCCGCGCCAGATGGGACGGTGGTGCACGGTTTGTATTACCCGCCCACCAACCCGCAGTTTGAAAGCGATGGTTTGCCACCTGTGCTGGTTAATTTTCATGGCGGGCCGACTTCGGCGCGTGGCAGCCATTTTAATGGCTATGCTGCTTATTTTGCTTCGCGCGGCTATGGCTACTTAGAAGTGAATTATCGCGGCTCGACCGGTTTTGGGCGCAGTTATATGCTTAAATTGCGCGGCTTATGGGGCAAGGTGGATACCGAAGACGCGGTTGGCGCGGCGGGCGCTTTGGTGGCGCAAGGGCTGGCAGACCCGCAACGGTTGGTGGTGATTGGCGGTTCGGCGGGCGGCTACACTGTCTTAAATGTGCTGGCGCATCACGCTGGGGTGTTTAAGGCGGGCGTTAATTTATATGGCGTTGCCAACCTGTTTGATTTTATTATTGGCACGCATAAGTTTGAAGAACGCTATAACGATTCGCTGGTGGGGGTTTTGCCAAAAGACGCCGAGAAGTTTAAGGCTTGGTCGCCTGTTTTTCATGTGGATAAGATTAAAGACCCGATTGCGGTTTTTCAGGGCGCGGATGATAAAGTGGTGCCCCCCGCCCACTCGGAGCAGATTGTGGCGGCTTTACGGGCAAATAAAGTGAAGCATGTTTATAAGTTGTATGAAGGCGAAGGGCATGGTTTTCGGAAGACCGAAACGATAATCGATTATTTTGAAACGCTGGAGCATTTCTTACAAATGCATGTTTTGTTTTAGTCTTATAAAAAGGCAGGGATACCTGCCTTTTATTTTTTATTGGCGCGTAACGACTTCATAATCGTTTTTTGGTTTTCATCCATTTGCTCTTCAATTTCTCCCAAGTGCCGAATTAATAGCCCAATTTCATATTCTGCTTTGGCGTTTACTTGATGGTCAATTTCTGCGGCCAAACGGTCTTTTGATGCTTGGCGGTTTTGGCTCATCATAATCACTGGGCCAGCATAAGCGGCCTGAAACGAAAGCATTAAGTTAAGCAAAATAAAGGGGTAAGGGTCCCAATGCTGAATATAAGCGGTCACGTTTAGCGCAATCCAAATGGATAAAATAACCGATTGGGTAATAATAAACGGCCAAGACCCAATCACATCGGCTACTTTATCTGCCACACGTGAGCCAAAGGTTTGGTTTTCTTCTTCCACTGTGTTTACATTACGGCTGGCCATGCGTCTTAAAATTTGTTGGTTGTCGTGCAGGCGTCCGCCCAGTTCTACCAGCACATCAATGGCGGCGGCTGGGCGTTTGTTTAAAAAGCGAAAAAACTCGTCTCGTTCCAAGCATAAGGTGGTCACGGGGGTTAAAGCTTTAACCCGCGCCGAGCGCGGCTGATTGGTTAACATGGATAGTTCGCCAAAAAAACCGCCCGCGCCTACTTCTTGCAAAATAATCTTGTCGCCATCGGCATCGCGCACCGTAATTTCTACTTCGCCTTTGGTCACAATGTGAAACAAATCATCGGTTTCACCTTCGCGCAAGATAATTTCGCCCGCCCGAAAGGTCATTTCATCCATAATCGCGCGAATTTCGGCAACTTCTTGTTCATCCATTTCGCTAAAAAGCGGAATTTCGCGGAGTTTAATTTCTGTCATGGCAATCTCCTTTAGTTCAGTTCGATTAAAGGCTGGTCTTTCTCTACCGTTTGACCTTCTTGAACGAGAAGCTTATTTATTAATCCATCGGCGGGCGCGGCGATTTTAATTTCCATTTTCATGGCTTCCATGATTAACAAGGTTTGACCCTTTGAAACGGAATCACCTTCAGCGGCGAGCACACCACGAACGGCTCCCGGCATGGGGGCGGTTAACACCCCTGACGTTTGGATTCCGCTTCCAGCGCGCCTGCTTCTGGCGCTTTGTTTAATTAAACGAAAGGTTTGACCATTAATCGTCACCCAAAAGGTATTGCCCTCGGCTGAGACAAAAGCCGTTGTTTTAATGAAATTAGTTTCAGTGTAATGAATGATTAATTCTAAACGGTCCGCTAAGCGGCGCAGTACTTCTACAAAAACGGTTTGTTCGTTTAAGGTTACATTAAACCCATTTTTGCTGGGGTTAATTTCTAGGGTAGATTGCTCGAAGGAAAGTTTCATAGTTAATTTCTAAAGCTGCTGGTGTTATTCCAGGGGCTGTAAGGGTCTGCGCCGGTTAAGGTGGTGGCGGCTTGGCTATTGGGTGCAGGTTCAGTTAACGCCGCCGCAATGAGGGCTTCTATTGTGGGTTGGCTGGCTTGCCATTGAAAACTTGTTTCTACCCAGCGCGTGGTTACTTTGCCGTTTTGGTAGTCGGCATGGGCGAGCACTGCTTGCATAAAATCGATGTTGCTGGTGACGCCATGCACCACAAATTGACTTAAGGCAAGCTGCATGCGTTGCATGGCTTGTTGGCGATTTTCGCCATAGACAATTAATTTGGCGAGCAAAGGGTCGTAAAAATGAGACACATCTT
>CAYOGW010000133.1:0-5902 GCA_964403635.1 uncultured Anaerolineaceae bacterium
CCACTAAATAGGAATAGACTCTGGTCTGTAGTCTACTTATCATCCATTCGTTTTTGGGCCGTTTATGATAGGTTTTCCAATCATAAATAGTGGCTTTTCCGTTTTTAATAGCGATTAAATCAAATTTGGCGGTGATGCGTTGTTCCCCTAGCGGAGCAGAAAGGCTTGTTTCAGTCAGTAATTTTGCGCCTGCCAACTCTTTATTTTCTAAAGGAAAGAAAGTATCGGTAAAGTTTTGCCACCAGCGAGAAAGGTGCGCGCCAGAAGCGAGCGGAGTCAATTTTTCAATGGGCAAGCCAATGAAGGCTTGCTGTGCCAACCGGTGAAAAAATTGCCCTTCCTTTTGCCGTTTTTCGTTTTCAAGCGCGGGGGCGCTTTCTTCAGCTGGCCAATTTAATCGGTCAATGTATCTTAATTCAAAGCGCCGAGCACAGTCTGTATAATCTTGCAAAGATGATTGCGAGAATGTGAAGGGGGCTGTTAAGTTGTTTTTGGAAGGCATGCAGGTATTGTACAACAAATCGGGTTTGCGAATTCTGTTCAATCGCAAGCCTGATTAATCATTTTATGAGGGTTATTTGTTTTTCAAGAAAATACCCAAGTGATTGGCTACTGGGCGTTCTTTGCCGGGAATCATACTGTCTATGGGGCTGTTTAGTACTTGTGCTTTTTTGTTTACATCTTCAATGACCATGGTAGATGAACCGCCGCCGTCTAAGGTGATGCCAGTGTTAACGCCAAGTGAAATGAGCAGATCTGCTAGTTCAGTATAAGTAGCTCCTTCGCTGTAACGTGGTTGGCGACCATCAATTACCATCAGAATTAACCAGCGGCCATTGGCACTGATTCCGAGGGCAGTGCGCGGGTTGGCGCGGTCATTAACCAGTGTTGGTACGGGCTTTCCATTGAAAACGACCATTTTGTCGCCCGAAATGGCATGGTAAACATCTGTTGTTGGCCGATTAAATGAAATTTTATTTTCTTTGTTGATGTAAAGAATAGGTTGGCCGGTTTGTTTGTTGTTGTAAATTATTCCTTTTGAAGCGGCGTAGCCATTACTTTTTAATGGAACATTTCCATCTGGACAGCTTTGGTTGCTGTCTGGCAAGTTGGGTTGTCCTTGGGTAAAGGCATCGCCATTAATGGCAATTTGCACTTTAAAGTCAGTTAAAAATTCGCTGGTGGTTTGTGCGCATAAAACCCCATTTTTGTTGCGAGAAGGGGTTACAAAGAATGAGAGATTGGGTGTGTGTAAATCAATCCCTATCACATTGGCGACCATTTTTCTGGGGCTGTTTAATACTTTTCGAAAATAGGTCGCGCCTTCAAATATTTTTTGATTAATATTTAAAGGGGTTTCTTCACTTACTTTTTCTAAATAGCTGCTAAATGTCCAGCCGATTAAGCCATCAATTCGTTTAATTTGAGTCCAAGCTTTGTCTGCAGAATATTCGATTGCTTGAACAATATCATCTTTAATTAAGTGACCCGAAGCGGCAAAAGATGAATCTGCGCCTTCTCGAATTTGCAGGGTGGCTGCAATGACGCGATACCATTCTTCTGCGGAGGCGCTTTCAGCTGGAGGCGGAGTCGCTACGGGCTGGGCAGGGATTGGTTCTGCCGAAAAAAAGTTTAGGTTAAGCCAGCCGGTTAATCCATCGTTGGTCCGTCTCACTTGTGCCCATTTTTTATCTTGTGAGTACCCTTCAATGATTAAGCTATCGTTGTGATTTAGGGTTCCGTTTATAGCAAATGCGCTTCCGGGTCCTTGGTGGGTGCTTAAATCTAAAGAAATGGTTTTGTTAATTAATAAACCGGCATCGGCTGGGGTTGGCAGTGTTGATGTTTCTGTGGTTGAACTGTTAAGCCCAAAGCGTTTGTTGAAATCGCTCAAGTCGCCGTTAAAGTAATTTAAGTCAATTTCTTTGCTTTCTACTCCAAAGGATTTTCCATCTCCGGTTTCTGTGTATTGCCAAAACAGCCAGTCGTTTTCTCCCCAAGGGGCAGGAACGCGCGGTTTATCTGGTCCGTAATGAGCAATCCAAAGGGGGAATTGTTTAAAGTAAGCAAGGTTAGGAACGTGTTTCGGGTCTAGCGGAATGTTTTCTCGCCAGTAGTAAAAGCCGGTGTAAATTCCAATTTCTTTTTCTGGCCCAACCAAGGCGCGCACTCTTTCTAAAAAAATGTGCCAATTTTTCCAGCCTTTAAAATCGCCGCCATACGTTTCTTCAAAGTCTGCAAAGAGGGGCAGTTCGCCTAAGTCACCTGCTAAAGTAGAAATCCAAAGTTCAGCTTGTTTTTTGGGGTCGGTGCGGCTGTCGTAAAACCAATAAGAGCCGCGAGGAAGACCAGCTTTTTTAGCTTCTTCATAATTGTAGGCAAAGTTGGGGTCAGCCCAACTGCTTTGACCAGCACGGATGATGATAAATTCTCCGGCTGATTTTAGTTTGTTAAAATTTACCCGTTCTGGGGTGGATGGTTTGTCTTGGTAAAAGCTAATGTCTGCACCAATTACACGGGCCATAAAGTTCTCCTGTTTCAGTTAATTCGATTTTACCAGTGAAACGAAATAATCCCTATTACACGCAGGAATTTTCAGACTTGCCACACTATAATTATTAACCTACACTTAAATGACACTTTAGTTGATAAGGAGGTTTTATGTTTCAGACGGATAAAGATGAAAGGTTAATGGCAGAAACAGTCACCTTTGCTGGTTTTAACGGAGAAATAATTAACGCGTTTTATGCTCGACCGTCAGGAGGTGGTCCGTTTCCGAGTATGGTTTTGGCACATCACATGCCCGGCTGGGATGAATGGTACAAACTAACAACCCTTAAGTTTGCTTATTATGGTTATGCTACTTTAACTCCAAACCTGTACTTTCGCGCTGGGCATGGCACCGCCGAAGATGTAGCAGCAAGGGTTCGGGCAGATGGCGGCGTTTCAGACGCGCAAGCGGTTGGAGATTTGATTGGTGCCATGCAATTTTTACGAAACCAACCTGCGAATAATGGAAAAGTAGGTATATTTGGTACCTGTTCTGGCGGCAGACATGCTTATTTAACCGCTTGCCAGTCTGACGGTTTTAATGCGATTGTAGATTGTTGGGGCGGGCGCTTGGTTATGCCGCCCGAAACTTTAAACGAAAAAACGCCTGTTTCTCCGTTGGATTTAACCAAAGACTTGGCTTGTCCAGTTTTGGGTTTATTCGGCGAGTTAGACCAAAGCCCGACACCTGAACAGGTCGACCTTCATGAAGCAGAATTAAAACGGTTAGGAAAACCCTATGAGTTTTATCGCTATCCCGATGCCGGACACGGCTTCTTTTATCAAGACCGCCCCAATTATCGTCAGGCGCAAGCGGTGGATGGCTGGAGTAAAACGTTCACCTTTTTACACAAACATCTCTCAGCTTAATTAAGGAGGTATCTCATGTGCACGATGATTGTAGATAAAGTAAAAATAGAAGGCACCGGTAAAGGATTAAATGGCTGGTTTCCGGTTACACAAGCCAATGTTTCTTACGACCATCCCTTTAACGCGCCGTTTGAGCATGCTTTGAATATTGATTTTGTAAACGAATCTCAAGGCCCTGGTGCGCGCGTGGCAGTGGAATTAAGCGCCGAAGCCGCGCGCGCATTGGTAAACACCATCCTTTCAGTTTTAGAAGAAGCCGAACAAGGCGGCTTTGTGGAATAGGTTTTTTGGTATAATTTTGCCCATGCGTTACAACTTTAGGAATTTACAACAAGCCGTTCTTTGTGTGGGTGTTCGTGGTTTTGATTTAACCCAGCCTCCTCGAATCGCGCCTGTTTACGGAAATTAATTTCTTTCTTGTTCGTTCATTCCAAAACCGCAGGCAACCCCTGCGGTTTTTTTTATTTCTAAAAGGTTAATATGATTCAAATTCAACTTTCTAACATTGCCCTTGTGTTGGGCGCCAAGCGAATATTTGAAAACTTGTCTTGGGAAATTCAACAAGGCCAAAAAATCGGCTTAATTGGTGCCAACGGCGCGGGTAAATCGTCTCTGTTTAAATTAATCACAGGTGAATATCAAGCGGAATTGGGAGGCGTTTTAACGCGTGCCCGCGGCATTTCGGTGGGATATTTATCCCAGATTCCAGAGTTGAACCCAGAGCAAACCGCACTCAACGCCTCGCTGTCTGGCAACCCGCGCATAGCCGAAATTCTGCTGGAACTTGATTCCGTTGAAGCCAGTCTCGGGAATCCTGCCGTTTACCAGAACGAAAACAAACTTTCTCGAACCTTAGAAAAGCAGCAACAATTATTGGAAGAATATCAATTATTGGGTGGAGACGGCTATCCCAAACTAGTGAAAGATACTTTATTGGGTTTAGGTTTGCCAGAAGCTGACTTGCATAAACCAATCGCGGTCTTAAGCGGCGGGCAAAAGAAATTAATTGGCTTGGCGCGATTGCTCATGTTGAAGCCAGATGTTTTGCTGCTGGATGAACCAGATAACCATTTAGATATGCTTGGTAAAACCTATCTTGAAAAATTAATTCGGGAGTACTCCGGTACGGTTGTTTTAATTTCACATGACCGATATCTGCTAGACGCGGTTGTTACCCACATTGCTGAATTAGAAGATGGGAAAATTAATCTCTTCGCGGGCGATTATTCTGATTATCAAATAGATAAAGAAGCGCGGCTTGCTCGACAGCAAGAGCTATATACGGCGCAGCAACATCAAGTAGAGCGGTTAGAAGCCTCGATTAAACGGTTATTAATTTGGGGTCGTGTTTATGATAATGAGAAATTTATTACACGCGCCAAGTCTATGCAAAAGCGGCTTGAAAAAATGGACCAAATAGAAAAACCTGTTAGCAATCGCCGCCAGATGGATTTAAATTTATCCGGCTGGCGCGGCTCGAACAAGGTACTGGAATTAATTAATTTAAATAAATCGTTTGAAGATAAAGTGATTTACCAAAATATTAATCACACCTTGTGGCATGGCGAGCGGGTCGGGTTAATTGGCCCCAATGGAGCTGGAAAATCGGTTTTTGTGAGAATGCTGCTTAATCAAGAAATGCCAGATTCTGGCGAAATTCGAATGGGTCCGAGTGTTACCTTGGGGCATTACGCACAGGAGCACGAAACTTTAGATTTAAATAAAACCGCGCTTGAAATGGTTTGCTATGCCGGAAATATGAGTGAGAGCAAAGCCACTGCATTTTTAATTCATTATTTATTCAGCTACAAACAAATAAGCCAAAAAATAGCAGATTTTTCTGGCGGTGAGCGCAGCCGCTTGCAATTGGCTTTGCTCGTTCTTTCGGGCGCTAATTTTTTACTCTTAGATGAGCCTACCAATAATCTTGATATTGCCTCGGCAGAAGTGCTTGAGCAGTCTCTTAAGGAGTTTGTAGGAACAGCGTTAATAATCTCGCACGACCGATATTTTTTGGACCGTACTGTTCAGCGTATATGGTCTATTGAAAATGGGTTCTTGAAAGAATATGTGGGTGGTTATAGTGATTTTTTAGAGAAAAGTAAACATTAATTAAGATGGTCACTTGCTTAGCATAAAGTTAGATTTGTGTTTTCGATCAACTTATTTAAATGTGGCAATCTCTGTCAAATTCTTTTTAAATATTTCCGGAACTTCTGCATTTTCTGCAGGGTAACCCACCACCAAAATTAAGACAGGTTTTTCGTTTTCTGGTCTGCCTAGCATTTGATTGAGAAAGCCCATTGGGCTAGGAGTGTGGGTAAGCGAAACCAGCCCGGCATGATGTACGGCTGTAACCAACATGCCAATCGCAATCCCAACTGATTCAGCCACATAATAATTTTTTCGTTTGCTGCCATCTGGCAGAACGCGGTGGTTTTGGCTAAAGACAACAATTAAATATGGGGCTGTTTCTAAAAAG
>CAYOGW010000134.1:0-5825 GCA_964403635.1 uncultured Anaerolineaceae bacterium
GGATGATTAATCGTCAGCGAAAGGGCATGCAGGGCGGGGCGATTAATTAAATTGGTTTCGGGCGCTGAATAGAGCGTATCTCCTAAGATAGGATGCCCCAAGGCGTAGAGATGGACTCGAATTTGATGGGTTCTACCGGTCTTGGGGCTGGCAGCGATTAAGCTCGCGCCTGTATTCCGTTTAAGCACTTTAAACTCGGTCTCAGAGGGTTTTCCGTTTTTATGGTCTACCATGGTGCGGTGCTTATGCCCCACATTGACTCGTAGTAGGTGCTTGGCGGTGTGCTCGTCCCATTTGGGGCTGCCGTTAATTAAAGCGTGATAGATTTTTTGGGTTTCTCGCCGCTCAAATTGAAGGTTTAAATGGCGGTGGGCTTCGGCGGTTTTGGCAAAAAGCAGCACGCCGCTGGTCACTTTATCTAAACGGTGAACCACCCACAGCTTGCCCTGCTCGGCTTCGAGCATTTCTAGCAAGTGAGTGGCATCCGCATCCCAGCCTTCGGGTAGCACCGATAAACCTGCCGGTTTGTTAATCACCAGCAGGTGTTCGTCCTGATGCAGGATTTCGATTTTAGGTTTTGCTTTTTTTGCCATACAGGTGATTGTACCCTGTAAGCGTTTAATTAACCCTTGCCACGAATTTCACGGATGAATTAAATTTTGTGAAATTCGTGAAATCTGTGGTTAGGCTCTTAAAACCTTAAACGCGAATGTCGCCAATGGTTTATTTGTGTTATTGGCTCTTTTGTTAAATTCGTATTTAAGGTTCAAAGTTTAGCTCTATACGCTTTGGCAGCCAGCCAAGTATGCTGAGTTGCCAATGCAAAGCAGATGATTAATCCGCCGAGCAAGAAGCTACTGTAACTGAACAACAACGCCCACAAGAAAAGTGTGCCGGTTAAAAAGATGTCGAAAGCGGAGGTGCGGTAAGACAGGTGTTGGCTGTAGGTGATTTGACCTTCGGCGCCGCCATATTGCTTGATGTTGCCAATTAGAATTAAATTACGAAAATGGCGGTTTTGGACGACGACTTGCGAGAGTATGAACATGCCTAAAATCATTAAATACACTTCTCTGCCAAGCGAGAAAGGCAATGGCAGATACCAAAGAACAGGCAATAATATACCGACCAGCACAATCATTAAGATGTGGCGTTTTGAGATGGGTCTGAGCGCGTTGATATCGTCTTGGAAAAACGGAGTTAATTCAAAACTGCCTTCAAATTGAAAGTGACCAATTTCTTTAAATCCTTTAGCGGATTGGATGGTTAAGTAATAATCGGTCATAAAGAGCAATATCCAAATGACTGTTCCGGTCCACGGACTGTTGGCGAGCCAGTTTTCGAACATGGTACCTCCTTTATGAAAAACAGGTATTAACTTACACTTATTAGGAAGATAGTTTAATCTATATTATTGGAAGATAGTGGGAGTCCCTAATGAAAATAAAATTATTCGTTGTAGCAACCCTTTTGGCATTGTTAAGTGCCTGTGTACCGAATCCGGTAGTAATCAATAACCAAACTGAATGCCTTCAGCCTTTATATTCTGTTGCCTTTCCTATAATTCCTTCATCAGAAGACAACAAGGTTCCTCAAAGACAGATTCCACCTAAAGGGGAGTGGCAGGAGTATGATGCTCTTCCTTTTGATGGGTTCTTGAGGGAGATTCGCCCCAAACGGCACGAGCTATGGTTTATAGTACGAAGTGAAAGCGAATATAGGTTATATCAATATTTTATAGATACCAAGCAATGGAAATCTTATGAATGGGATTCAGGTTTTTATCCAATTTGGATATCAAGCGATGATGCGGTGTGGAGTGGCGGAAAACTATTTCTTGATGGGCAAAATGTTGAGGGGTTTCATCCGCTCTTGGGTCGTTTCAATGATGATCTTGGGCACTTTGAATATGGAATCAATGTTAGCGGGTTCTTGCAGGAAGTTCCGCAGTATCGGCCAGTATCGCATATTGTGGAAGACCCATCATCAGGAATGGTTTGGTTTTTTACTGAAGCAGATAAGGCTACGCTGGTTAGTTTAAATCCTAAAACGGGGCAATCAGAAGAACACTATTCTTTTGATGGCAGGGCTGGTGCTATGAGTATTTCAATTGCTCCAGATGGTAGCGTTTGGTTCGTAGACAGAAGCAATGACCAGCTTATTCGCTATATTCCTACTTCCCACGAAGTTCAATCGTACGAGTTCCCTAATTCAGAACATACCGGAAAGTTACCACTCAATTTTGATCGAGCTAGCTATATATCTACAGATCGTTCAGGGCGAGTGTGGCTTGGAAATTATGGTTGGTTGGAGCTCTCAGACAACAATTCGCCAGTATGGTATCGTGTGATTGAATCGCCTGTGCTTGTTACAGAAGTTGGGTTGCCTCTCAGTCAATATGGTTTATCTCATCAATTATCTGTCTATCAAAGCTCCGACAGCCGATACTGGTTCACTGGAGGTGCGGGCGTCGTTCGCTTTGATTTGGAGCAAGGGTCATGGTGTTTGATAACGACTGGGGAAAGTAAAGTTGTTGAAGACGATGACCACAACCTATGGATTGCGGTTTATGGGCATTTATACAAGTATTCACTCAAGCCGTGAGAAAAAAAGAATATTTACTTAAGCAAGATAAGTTTAATATCTCTTTGGGACCATTCCAAAATCGGATATTAATATTATTATGCATAAAATCAAAAAAAGTTTATTTGGTAATCTATTAACCCCTTGACATTAACGTTACGTTAGGGTTTATATTAAGGCCATGTTCACGGTTAAACAGCTTGCAACGCTTGCGGGAGTCACCCCGCGCACCTTGCACCACTATGACCAAATCGGCTTGCTTAAGCCATCTCATACGGGCGAAAATGGCTATCGCTACTATGGAGACGAGTCAGTTTGGCGGTTGCAGCAAATTTTGCTCTACCGTGAGTTGGATTTGCCATTGGACGAAATTAAAAAAATAATGGCAAGCCAAAGCTATGATGTCCCTTCCGCTTTAGAGAGCCATCGCGAGGCATTAATCAAGCGGGTGGGCCGTTTAGAACGCTTAATTAAAACAGTAGACGATACGATACATCACTTGAAAGGAAATAAAACCATGAGTAAGAAACAAATTTTCGCTGGTTTCAGCGATGAAGAACAAGAAAAATACGCCGCTGAAGCCGAAAAAATGTACGACCCTGCCACGGTGCGTGAATCTAACCGGCGTTGGAAGGAATACGGCAAGGAAAAGCAGCAGCAAATTTTGGCCGAAAGCGGACAGATTTATCAGGATTTGGCTTTGACCATGCCCAAGGGAGCTGCCTCACCAGAAGCGCAAGCTTGTGTGGCCCGCTGGCGCAAGAATATGGACTACTTCTGGACGCCGAACTTGGATCAATTGGTGGGCTTGGCTGAAATGTACAACAGCGATAGCCGCTTTAAGTCTAATTTTGATGCAGTCGATGAGAACTTGGCAGAATTTATGCTCGATGCCGTGCGGCACTATGTTGCCAATCAATAATAAACAAAAAGCCTGAGTAATCAGGCTTTTTATTTTAAGTAAAGGTTTTTTGCTAACCACTAAGAACACAAAGAATCACGATGAAGAACAGAACCTAAACCTTTACACCCAATATTTTTAATAAACGAAGTTTTCCGTTGTGTTGCTTCGTGCCCTTCGTGGTTAAGGGTTGCGATTTTGGCTATTTAATCTTATAAGCCAAAATCTTTACTGATTCCAACAATTACCGGCTTGATCATTAATCGCTACCCAAAAACGAGCTTTAGAAGAGAGTGTGCCATAACTATAAAAGGCTTCGTTTCCGCTGGAGAGCTGGGCATCTTGCGGCCAACTGCCGCCGTAGTAGCTGTTTAATCCCATCCCTTGGATAAACTTTCCGTCGTGCGATTCAGCCATGCGGTAGCCCGCTCCCAGTTCCGCTTGGCAGATGTTGTTTGCTGCCGATAAACTGCTTAGGCTGGCTCCGCTGATGGGGGTGGTTAATCCAATATAACCGCCTGCCCAGCCGTTGAAGGTTTCATCACCTTCGGGGCGGCCAAAAGGTTGCAGAGCATAGTTGGGGCGCGGCAAGGGGGCTGGTTTATAGCACAGGATTGGCATTTCTACGGTGCAGGCGGTATCTCCGGCGGCTGGGTTACAAGTTTTGTCTCCGGCGGCGCAACCAACCATCACTATGCCATCGCCTGCAAAAACGTTAGCAAACACGCCCCAGCTCATGCCGTTGCGATTATTAGCCACCGAACTGGCAGCGGCTGAACTGGCGGTTTGCCCTTCGGTGGGGATGAGCCAGTAGGTTTCGTGGTCGGCTTCGGCGGTCCAGCCGATGGTGTCATCAAATAATTGCACTTGCCACCAAGTAAAGCCTTCGGCGCAGGTGGGACCCGCCAAAATGGTGACGCTCTCGCCCGGGTCAATGGTGCCAATTAATTCGCTTTCGGTTCCCGCTTCGGCGCGCACATTGTTAGGCAGCGGCTGTTCAAGGTCAATGTAAGCTGTCATACCAACGTTTAATCGGGTGGGTTGGCTATCTGCACAAACGGCAAGCGGGGCAACTGTGGCGGTGGCAGCCACTAAATTGGCAGGGGCAGTTCCCGCGGCAGGTGTGCCTTGCTGAACAATGGGGATTTCGGTTGTAACGGCAATGGCGGGGGCATCACTGACTTCACGGGTGCAAGCCGCCAGTAGAAAACTGAGTAGGAGAAGTGAAATTAATTTTTTCATATTAGGAGTTAAGTTTTTCTTGCAAAAAAGCCAATACTTCGGCGGCGGCTTCACCACCGGCTTGGGCATGATTAATTAATGGAATGCCATGTGGTCCTTTGACATGAATAATATTCGGGTTATCTGTCACGGCGGCTTGAACAATGGCTAACTTGCCCAGCATGGCAGCTGCAAAAATATCTAAGCGCGCGCCGTTTTCTAGTAAAAAGTTGGCAATTTCTTGGTTGCCCATGTGGGCAGCCGAACCAAGACCGGTTTCCCAGTCGCCGCCGCCCCAATCCCAACTGGCGTTAACCAAAGCGGGTTCTTGTTTAATTAATTCTTTAACACGTTCTAATTTGCCATGCGCAACCGCAACAAACTCTTGAACCAGTTCAGCGGGTAATTGGGCAGGTGGGGTAGTCATTTTGGCCTCCAGATTTAATTAAGTAACGGTGGTTTTTTCGTTCGTAAAGTGATTGTACCGTTTTTCGGTCATCACCACCCGCAGCCGATCCACCGTTTCCCAAAGCTCTACATAACTGTTATACAGCGGGGCAAAGCCAAAACGGATGTTGTTCGGCGCGCGAAAATCGGGTATGACATCCATCTCTTCGATTAAAGCACGGTTGATGCGGTAGCCATCGGGGTGTCTTAAAATAACATGCCCGCCGCGTTGATGAGAATCTCGCGGGCTGCCCAGCTCGAAACCGTATTCCGTTAAAAGAGCGTCGCTCAATTGAATGAAATATTCCGTTAAGTTAATTGATTTTTGACGAATGGCTTGAATCCCAGCTTCAAGGGTTAATTCAACACCGACTTCAACGGGCAGGCTAGAGAGCATGGCGGGTGTGCCCGCCATAAAGCGGCGCATACCTTGCGCGGGTGTGTAGTTAATTTCAAAGTCAAAGGGTAGGTGCTGCCCCGCCCAACCCCAAATGGGTGAGGAGGCTTTGTCTTGCAGGTCTTTACGAACATACAAAAAGGCTGGTGCGCCGGGACCTCCATTGAGATATTTGTAGCTGCAACCAATTGCAAAATCGGCTTGGCAGGCATCCAACTCAACAGGGAAAACGCCGACCGAGTGGCTTAAATCCCACAGTACCAAGGCACCTTTTTC
>CAYOGW010000135.1:0-5732 GCA_964403635.1 uncultured Anaerolineaceae bacterium
GCGGGGAAAAACCCCCCGCCCTGTGAGTCACCGATGCCGCCGCTAATCGGCGATTTGGCATTGGCATTCATACGGCTCTGCCCAGAAATGGCCGCGCCAGTGGTTACACTGGCCATTAATGTTAAAACATTATCTGGGCCAAGCGCATCTGCGCCTTTGGGCATTTCTTTTAGAATGTAATAAGTTCCCATGGCGCTACCGCCCATGTATTTGCGATAGAATGCTTCGGCTGGCTGTTCTACTTGCAAAGTTCCCTTTGTAAGATTAACATGCAAAATTTTCCCATTGTATCCGTTTGGCATTTTTTGCTCCTTATTACGTATTATTGTGAATACCTATTAAAAATAATTATAAAGCCGCTTTTACTGAAAGGCAAATCAGCGCTTCCGTTTAAGACATATCTTTTAATTATTTTTGTCAATTAGAACAAAAATACTTCTTGTTTTAGTCAATATCAACAAGAAGTATTTTTAATTAATTTTTTGGTGTCATTTCTTTAATGCCGTATGGAAATCCATATTCAGCCATGCGCTCCATAAATGGCAATGGTTCAAAAGCTTCTGGCCCAAGAACCCCTGCCCCTTTCCAAATCCCTTGATTAATTAAATCCATTGCAATTACCGCGCTAAAAGCGGTTTGAGCTACTACTGCTTGGCAGCCCCATGCTTTCATGCAGGTTTGGTTATCCGCAATTTGGTACAGATATACTTGTTTTTCTTTACCATCTTTAATGCCTTTGACCCAAGTACCAGCGCAGGTTTTGCCATGCATTTTATCTCCTAAATAGGCAGGGTTCGGCAAGCAGGCTGCCACTACATCACGCGGGGCAACTTGCACCCCTTTGACATTAATTTTGTCTTTATTATCCAAACCTAACATATGCAGGGTCTTTAATACCTTCATGAAATCATCGCCTAACCCATATTTAAAAGTTGCTCGTTTGGTCTTAACCCAGCGTGGAATTAACAAAACTTCTTCGTGTTCCACGTTGACGACTTCTACGGGACCGATTTCAGGGAAGTCAAAAACCTCGGGTTCAGAAAAAGGCTGCGTGGTGAACCAGCCACGTTTTTCTTCCCAAATTAAAGGCGGGTTTAGACATTCTTCTATGGTTGTCCAAATAGAAAAATTTGGCGCGAAATCGTAGCCTTCAATGGTGATATTTGCTCCATCACGAATACCGATTTCTTCAATTTCATCAAATAAATAATCTTGGGCATAGCGAGCAAAAACATCTGCCATGCCGGGCTCGACCCCAATCCCTACCAAGGCGAGCAGCCCTTTTTTCTCCCATAGGGCTGATTTTTCAAATTGATAATCTCCCAACTTGATACCAGTTAACTCAAACGGTTTTTCGGGGTGTGGCTCAGAAAGAGTCATGGCCATATCCATATAAATGGCATTGGTGTTATAAGCGGCATCAAATATTTGTTTATTAAATAAAGGGTCGACAGCATTCATGATGAGGTCAATTTGATATTTACGAGCCAAGTTTTCAATGTTAGCTTGATTGCTTGCATCCAACTGCTCGACAGGGAAACGACTATCGTCGCCTAGTTTTTTTTGAATTTCTTGGGCACGATTAAGATTAAAATCACATAGCACCATTTGTTTTATCCAAGGGTGCGGCTTTGCCATGGTGGCAATAGCTTCCCCCACTCCCCCTACGCCTACTAAAAGCACTTTCATAAATTCTCCTTATATAGAAAAACTGGCTGGAAATTTCCAGCCAGTAAAATTAAAAATAAACTTCCTTAACAATTTTTAAATGCACAAATGATTCTGACTGGCGGACACCATCCACTTGGTAAAGTTTTTGAGTTAAGAACTCTAGTAAATGAGCATGATCTTTACAAACCACTTCTATCAAAATATCGTAAGTACCGCTGGTAATAACTAGATAAACAACTTCTTCAAACTCCGAAATTGATTCAGATGCGACCATCATTTTATTACCATCCACGCGTACGCCAATTAAAGCCATGGCTTTATAGCCCATGCGAAGCGGATTAGTTATGGCAACTACTTTAAGGTAGCCTAGCTCTGACAAGCGGTTATAGCGAATCCGAATCATCCCCGGAGATACTTTTAATTCTTCTGCCATTTGAGCAAATGCTGTACGACCATCTTTACGAAGGGATTCAATAATAAATAAATCAACTTCGTCTAGTGTATATTCATGAGCGTTTGTTATTTTATCTTCCATAATTCAAATTCTATAACGAATATGCATAAATGTCAAATAATATTGCATAATTAGCAAAATAATTTGCCTGTTTTTGCTTATAGTGCAATTAAAATAAAAAGACCGAGCAACCGCTCGGTCTTTTTATTTTATGCTAGAGATTTGTTTATTCGCCGCCCTTAATTTCTGTCCAAACTTGGTCATAGAGCGGTGTTGCTTCGCCTACATCTTCAACGCGCCAACCATTGGCAATGGCTTCAGCGGGTGTATTGGTTACAGGTGAATTGATATAAGCATCATACAGCTCGGGGTGATTGTCCTTTGCAAAAGCCAACGCGGCTGAATTTGGATTTGTGTATGGGAAGTCACGCAACATCATCCAGAAAATATTTCCTTGATTGGTATAGTTCAACCAAGCGTAAACCGCATCTAAATTGCCTGCATCTTTCAGGATAACCCAATTGTCTTGCCATAATACTGCGCCTTCGGTTGGGTAGACATAGGTGATAGCAGGATTTTCTTGATTGGCTAAGAAAGCTTCACCAGTCCAAGTCATACCCAAATCTACATCTCCAGCGATTAAGGCTGTCTTTGGGCTGTCGCTGTCGAACAGTTTAACATTTGGAATTAATTCAGCCAATTTAGCTTTGGCTTCTTCTAACTCAGCTGGATTGGTGGTGTTGGGATCGTAGCCAAGAGTTACCAATGTAAAACCAATGACTGCGCGTGAGTCATCTAAGAAGACCATGCGACCAGCATATTCAGGATTCCACAAATCAGCCCAAGAGGTTGGTGGAGTGGTGACTGTATCCGCGTTGTAAATTAACGCATCAGTACCCGCTTGATAAGGAATAGAATGGGTATTTTCTGGGTCAAAATCAAACCCTAAATAATTCGGGTCAATATTTTTCAACGCCAAGAATCGAGACTTATCAATCTCCTGCAGCATATCGGAACGTACCATGAGCGGGACAATATAATCGGTTGGTTGAGCCATGTCGTAGCTTGTACCGCCAGCGGCGAGCTTGGCGAACATTTCTTCGTTGCTCGAGTATTCATCTAAATTAACCTGAACACCATAGACCAACTCAAAGCACTCAACCATGTCGGTTGGAATATATTCTGTCCAAACGAATAGATTGAGTTCTTTTGAAGTTACTTCGCCTTCAAATTCTGGCAAAGGGCAAACAAATCCTGAAGAAGTAACTATCTCAGCAGCTGGGGCAGAAGATTCTTCGCCTCCAGTAGGTGCGGCTGGCTGGCCCCCGCAAGCCGCAAGTGCCAAACTGAGAACTGCCATCATTGATAGCAGTGTCCATAAAGTTTTGTGTTTCATCGTGCCTCCTTTTGATAATTGGATCTTTTTATTCGCAAGAGCGATTCTTGCGTTAATCCCAAATTAATTAAGCATCCCTTTTTTGCAATTGCTGTAAAAGGAATACAGCCGTAATAACGATTAATACCCATACTGTTGAAAGCGCGTTTACTTGCGGGGTAATAATGCGGCGCAATAACCCATAGACATAAATAGGCAGGGTTGTCGAACCTGGGCCATTTGTGAAAAAAGTAATCACAAAATCATCGAGCGATAAGGTAAAAGCAAGCAGCGCCCCAGAAAGAACCCCGGGCAAAATAATTGGAAATGTAACCCGCCAAAAGGTAGTTAATTCATTCGCGCCTAAATCCATGGCGGCTTCTTCCACTGATTTATCAAACCCTTGTAAACGGGCTTGAACAACCAAAGCTACGAATGGCACACTGAATGCAATGTGAGAGACAATCACTGTCCCCATCCCCATAGATAATCGCTCGCTTCCGGTCAAACCAAGGGTACCATTAAAAAATCCGAACAATTGACTAAATAAAGTCAAAATACCGATGCCCATCACAATTTCTGGTATGACAATTGGAATGTACAGAGACAGTTGCGAGAACGGCTTTAATCTGAAATTAAAGCGCTGCAGGGCTAGGGCTGCCATGGTGCCGATAATAGTAGAAGCGATAGTGGATATCAAAGCGATGGTGAGGGTATTCCCTGCCGCTTCAGCTACTTCTTTATTTTTTGCCAACTCACAAAACCAATGAAATGGTCCGCAAGGGCTTTGCACAACTAAACTGCCTTCTGTTTCTAGCGGCCCAAATCGGCTGACTACACCATCAAAGGTGATGTTGGTGCGTGATGCATTAAACGAATAGGTCATTAAGACAATAATTGGCGCGTACAAGAAAAAATAAACTAAAAAAGCGGCCAATGTTACATAAGGGGCTCTGCGATGAGGATTCATGCCGCAACAATCTCCTCTCCGAAACCAAATTTACGCGTATAAAAGAATGTAACAATCAGGGTCATGACCATTAATATTAATGAAGCTGCTGAGCCAAATGTTGGGTCGCGGGCATCTAAAAATTGGCGTTGAATTAAATTCCCCACCAAAATCACTTGACGGCCGCCTAATAAATCGGAAACAATAAAGGTACCCATTACTGGAATAAAAACCAGAATTGTGCCAGCCACCACCCCGGGCATAGATAAAGGTAAGGTTACCCGAAGAAAGGTGCGGAAGGCGTTCGCCCCTAAATCTGCCGCGGCTTCATAGAGAGAATTGTCTATTTTCTCTAAAGATGTATAAATTGGCAAAATCATAAAGGGTAAAAACTCATAGACCATACCAATTAAAACAGCACCCGGTGTATATAGCATTTCTAGCGGAGAAAAGTTAATTCCGAACAAGCCTGCCAGAAAACCCAAAGCCCCGTTGATGACACCCTGCGTTCGAAGCAACATCATCCACGCATAAACGCGGATAACGAAGTTCGTCCAAAGTGGGACCAGCACCAAAAACAAAAAAGTGGTGCGGCGCTTAAGATGTGAACGAGCAATGAAATACGAAAGCGGATATGCCAATAAAATAACCAACACAGTTGTATTAAAGGCCAACGAAAGCGAGCGGGTCAAAATATCCAAATAAAGTGTGTCAACACAAAAACCAGAGCCATCAGAACAGTTGAAATTTAATCCAAATAAGCGGGTGTAATTATCCAGCGTAAAAGTAAAAATTACAGCGCCATCTGGGCTACGTTGACCAAAACTGATGACCAGTGTGAGCAACAAAGGAATAACCAACAACCCAACCATGAAAATTAAAGTGGGGATAACCAGCAAAGTTCCTTGTAACGATTTATCTTCTCGAAGTTTTTGTAACATTTAAAATTCCTCTTATGCCGCTAAAATGAGTGTATTTTCTGAAAATAAAGTTACATAGACCGATTGACCAGTGCGGTAATAAGCCGCCGGATCTAAAGTAGATATTTTATTTTGCTCACGAGAAACAATGGTCGCGCCGCCCAAGTCGATAACAAGGCGGCTGTCTGAACCAATATATGTGGAATGAATCACTTTGCCCGGGAAGCAGTTTTGATTGATAACAGCTTTGTCTGAAATTTTAATTTTCTCTGGGCGGGCCGATACAGCCACCTCGGCGCCTACCGTTAAATCACCCACAATTTCGCCGTGAATTTCACCATTAAGATCTAATAAATTCACCAC
>CAYOGW010000136.1:0-5578 GCA_964403635.1 uncultured Anaerolineaceae bacterium
TTGGGCAATTGGCGCTTTTTCTGGGTCCGGTTTTAAGCGGTCCATTGCTTGAATCATTAGATGAACTCGGTTTATTGTTATTAACTTCTATTCTTCTACCCATTGGTATCTACGCTGCTTACCAATTACGGAAACCGGCTTTGGTTCCGGTTAAGGTTACAGAAAATACAACATTCAAAACAAGGCAAACCCAAATTACTTTCTTATTATTCTTGGCTGGGGTAGGAATTACGCAGGCTTGGGCGCAGCAAAATATGATTACTTTTGTGCCAAAATACTTAAAAGATATAGGGCAATCCGCAGTCATATACGGTTTAATTTCAGGGTTGTTTATGGGCGGTTCAGCCATCGGCAATGTGTTAGGTGGTAATTTAGCGGATAAACTTGGCAAGCGGCAGGTGGCTGTTTCGGCACTATTTTTGGCGTCTATCCCCTTGTTAGGCGTTTCATTAATTGGCTGGTCCCCATGGTTATATATTTTAATTCCATTGGCGGGTTTTTTTACAGGCTCGGTTCACAGCATCATTGTTGTGTTGGCACAAAGAAATTTGCCATTAAAAATGGGCGTGGCTTCAGGTATCACTTTAGGTTTTATTTTTTCAGCAGGGGCTTTGGGTACTTTATTAAGTGGTCCACTAGCAGATGGTTGGGGTTGGCCGCCTGTTTTTCAATTAACAGCCGGGCTTACTCTGCTAGGTGCTTTATTCGCGCTTTTTCTAAAGGAATGAACTGTCCTAAATATTCTGGTTATAAAAAACGCTAAAAAGTGTACAATGGTTTAAATTAATATAAAGGAAAATTATGGATAAACCTTACGCCGTAATAATTGAAGATGATCCAACCTTAGGCGATATTTTTGTAACCGTTATGCAGCAAGCTGGTTTTGACACCAATTTAGATGCAGACGGCAACCGATATATGGCGTTTCTAGAAAAGCGCTGTCCTGAATTAATTATTTTAGATATGCACTTACCCTTTGCCGCAGGTAGAGAAATTTTGGCAGATTTAAGAACACGAGGCCTATGCCAAAGCACGAAAATACTCGTTGCCACAGCCGATTTGCATATGGCAGATGAGATGCAAGGAAAAGTAGACTTTGTATTAATTAAGCCAGTGCGGGTTAATCGGTTGTTAGAAATTGCAAGTTCGGTGCGCGGGAATTAATTAAATAATAAGAGCCGCTAGAAATAGCGGCTCTTATTATTTAAGCTTCTAAATGATAGGTGTGATAATTATTAACACATGGGTTTCCCCAAGCCACATGCACTTCTCGTGCGGTCACATCAAACACCATGGCATTGATTGTTTTTTCGCGGTCAAGCGGGTCTTTGTCATCTTCGGCATGGTTACAAATCGAATTTGAAAAATTGACATGGTCTTTTTGAATGGTCTGCAAGCTTTTAATCGTATGCGTTTCACTTTGGTGCAATAATCTTTTGGCTCGTAAATAACGGACGCGGGATGAAATTAATTCTTCTGGTTTGTCTTCAATTTCTTTCATAGTTGGTGAATGAAAGTGATTGGTGTGTACCATATAACCATCAAAGGCGTAGAGCAAGTCAAAACGGCGAGCAGAAACTTCTACCGAATAAATTTCTCCGCTTTCATGCACCAATAAATGGTTGTAACCAGCGCCACGGTGAGGAACCAAGGCTTTTCGAATGGCATCCGCTGGGGTCTTGCTGGCCAACACCGCGCGGGCAACCACCAAGCGCGGAATACCAATTCGCGAATCATTCGGATAGACCGAATCGATCATTTGAACAATACCGTAAGCATTAATACCAATATTTGGGATTAATCCGCCATAGGTCATGGCCAAATAAGGGGGTTCATTATCGGGTTCGGCATGAATCATATACACATCATCTTCGTCTTCCGGAACCCAATCTTCGTTGTGTGCTGCTAAAACATGCCCGTCGGCGGTTCTCTGCTCGTTTACTGCAAAGCTAGTGCAATGGGTTAAATGTAACGCATCCGTGGTCACGGCTTCCATTACATGTAATACCAATAAATCGTCAAAAGATGCGGCGGCGCCTTCGGCAATGCCGCGCAGCTCATCCACATATTGGGGATACCGTTCTTCAGAAAAAGGCAAATATTTACGAGATTGAATTTTAGCGCCATCCCAGGTTAACTCTAATTGGGAATACGCTTCTTGCAATAAGCCTTTGGCATTTTCTACCGAATGATGAATTTGTTCGCGGCGAGATTCGCCAATTTGTTGTCCCATTTGGCGGTGCGAACCCTTCACGCGAACCAGTGGCACTGGGTCTTTATGTACAGGGGCTTGAATAACTTGTTGATTTTTCATACTTCCTCCAAAAATCCCGCACCATAAGTTGGCCGGGATTGAGGTAAATTATACACGCAAAATTAATTGAAACAGTTTACAGGGTTGACAGGTCTACAGGCGGGGCAAGCCCAAAGTTAATTCCGTTTAATTAATAGTAACCTATTCTGTAGAGTTAGCACGCGCACGTACCTTTTGTACAGAAGAAACCCAAACAGCTGTCAAGGAAATAATAAAAGTAAACCCAAGCATTTCTACATAACCCGGAGCAAAGGTAAAGGTTAAATTAAAAACAGTTCGAGCAATAATTCCGCTTGTACGAACTGCGGTGCCAATCCAAGTTAAAGACTCGGTCCAAGCAGAAAGAATGTGCTCAGGAGAAGCGTGCATTAAAAATGGAATGTAGGGATAAATCCAAAGAATGAGCAAGCTTATCGCGGCAATACTAAGCAGGGTAGTGTTAATTAAAATTTTTCGGCGCTCTATGGCACGTTGGCGCACCAAGCGGGCTTGAAATCGGTTTGTAAAACCAGCAGTGGCAGGGATGGCTGGCGTAGCGCGTAAAGCAAAATTGGAATATTCTAAAGCGGCACAAGTACGGCATTCACGCACATGTAAAATTAATTCGCGCCGCTGCTCAGCATTAAGGGCTTGGTCTTCTAAAAGCCAAGTTTCATACAACTGGTGATTCATAAGGCATCCTTTCCAGGCGGGCTTTGGGGGCATTCTTGGTGAGTAATGCGGCTACCTGTTTGCGTGCACGGAATAAGCGGCTTTTTACCGCGCTTACCGTTAAATTTAAATTTTCTGCAATTTCTACTTCCGAAAAATCGTACCAATACCGAAGGATAATGGCAGCGCGGTCTGTGCTATCTAAGCCGCGTAAGGCGTTGTGAACTTCATCTCGTTCTTCAGCGCGAATCATAGATTGTTCGGGCGCGATGGCGTTGGCATCCGCCAGTTCAAAAGGCTTCTGGTCATCTTCTGGTTCATCGTCTAAAGAAATAAAGCCAAATTTTCTGCGGCGTAAGCGGTCGATACAATAATGGGCGGCGATGGATAGCAGCCAAGTGGCAAATGGCCTAGTGTTGTCGTAGCGGTTAATATTTTTATAGGCACGTAAAAACGATTCCTGCGCCGCATCTTCTGCTAATTCTGGTTCGCCGAGCATGCGGTAGCATAAATTAAACACAGGGTTTTGATACTGCTCGACCAGTGCGGTAAACGCTTCGTCATTTCCTTGTTGGGCTTGGAGTACCCAAGCCTTTTCTTCGCTCATGTTGCTCCTATTGGGTTCTGTTTTTGTTTACGCAGTAATGAAACAAAGGTTGCACAGAAGCCACAATAAATTCTATCATTTACCGTTGAGTGGGGTAAATCTCGAAGGAATGAAAATTGCCAGTGGGGGTCAACCAATGAATATTACAAGAATCCACACGCGCTTGGGCAGGACCTTCTTGTAGTTTTTGAATAAAAATTTTAAGCGCGGGTTCTAACCCTTCGGCAAACACTTCTACTTGATTATTGTTGATATTTCTTACCCAGCCGGTTAAGTTTAGTAACTTGGCTTGGTATTGTACAAAATAACGAAAACCCACGCCCTGAACCCGCCCTTCAATGATTGCTTGAATCCCTGCGATTGAAGGATTATTCATTTCATTAAGGTTGTTTATTTTGAAAAGAAAAAAAGTTAATTAAAAGTGGAAATACCAAGATAAGAATAAATAAAACAATATAGGGCATTAAGTTATATAAACCAGTGGCCAATTGATTTTCGCCCAACACTGTGTTCCGCCATTCTGCTTCTAACTCACTTAGTGATTTGCCAAATACTTGAATTGCGCCTTGTTCACAATCGAGACCTTTAGCATAGGCACCAGTTAAAGCTTGCAGGCCGGTGTTACCAAATTTATTTAACAAATATTGTGTAAACGATGCGCTTTGGGCATAAGCTAAGAAGGCTCTGGAAGCATCTGGCGGGAAGGCGTTGCATAACTCGGCCATGGGGATTAGGTTGTTTTTTTCAACAGCGGTTTGAATAGCGAGCGCTTCATCAGGGTTGGGGGATGTTTCTATAATGGAAGAAAAGCCCTCCCTGAGCCAGACAGGCAGGCGGTCGTAGCCCACGCCGGTATATTCATATAAAAGCGCGTGCCCTAGCTCATGCGGAATTTTTCGGTCCATTTGCAGGCCTTGTTCGGCTCCGGCGGGGATGGAAACGACAATCACACGAAGGTCTGGACTGGTGTGCCCGCCTGCCCAGCTTTGGCCGTTTAATTCTAACGCGCTGGTTAGGTCGGCGGGGTTGGCGTAAATGTAAATGTGAATGGGTCGGGCCGGGCTGACGGGTAAATATTGATTAATTCGTATGAGAGCGGCGGTTGAAACATCCAGCGCTTGCTGACCAAAGCTGGCATCGCTTTCGTACCAATGAACCAGCAGTTGTGGGCCAGTTATCTCTTGCCACGCAAAGCGGTTATCTGTATAGGCGAAGAAGTATTGTCCGCTTTCAATAACAGAGCCGTCTTTTAAAGTTAAACGAGCCCAAAAATTTACTTGTGCAAAGGGTCGCAGCGGCCCAGCGGACATGTTGTGGGTGTAGTTAATACCCTCAGGGGTTATGTTGGCCCTTTCGGCATGGGTATTTAATTCTCCATCGGCTCGAAAAAACAAAATGGCATCACTGACTTGTTGGGTATCGCTGACTTGCAAATTAAATGTAACCCGCTGCCCAAAAATATAATCTACCTTTGGGTTAGAGAGGGTAACCGCACTTTGGGCATTAACCGGCGTAAAGATAAAGGATACGACGATTAAGCTGAGGAAGACAATCATTTTATTTTTCATTAAGTGTTTATCTGCTGCCTAGCAAGACCAACAAGGGGGTAAGTGTAAAGGGGCTTAAGAGTGTGCTAATGAAAACAGTGGCTGTCATGACGGACGAATCAAGTTCAAATTCGGTTGCCAGCACGGTGTTGCTCACCGCCGAGGGCATACCGGTTTGCGGCATAATGGCTTGAAATGCGATGCCTTGGATGTTGTACGCGCTAACCATCAAGAAACCCAATAACGGACCGATGATTAAACGCAGGCCTGTGCCTAAACCCACTGCGCGCAAACTTTGAGACCATTGTACGCGAGATAATTCTACACCCAGTAATACCAACATGAGTGGAATTGCACCGGCGGCGATGCGGCTTACCGCGAGGTCTATTCCGCTTGGCAGGCTTAGCTGAAAGTAATTTAAAATGAAGGCAAGTGCTACTCCGTAAGCCATCGGAATTT
>CAYOGW010000137.1:0-5544 GCA_964403635.1 uncultured Anaerolineaceae bacterium
GTTACTTCTCCGCCTTGGGGGGTGTATTGAATGGCATTCGATATCAGATTAATGAAAACTTGTTTAAGGCGGTCGCGGTCTCCCTGAACCAGCGCTTGGTCTATTTCTATTAATTTAAGGGTTACTTTTTTACCTGCCAGCACACGCATTTCTTGAAACACTTCGGTTAATAAAGAATCAATTTCAATTGGGTTCATATTAAGCGGCAAGCGGCCAGATTCAGCCTGTGCCAGTAGCAGTAAATCTCCCACCAAGCGAGTGAGGCGGTCTGCTTCGTCTTTGATTGAATCTAAGGATTCAGCGTCGGGTCCCATTTTGCGAATTAAATCGGCATTCCCTTTAATCACGGTTAAAGGGGTACGAAACTCGTGCGAAACATCGGCTAAAAAGCGTTGCTGGGCGTTAAATAAGTTTTCCATACGAGCAACCGAACGATTAAACGCTTGCACCAAATTGCCTATCTCATCGTTTGGGGGTCCCTTGTAAGGGATTCTGCGAGAAAGGTCATCGGCTCTGGTAATTTGATCTGCTGTTTTGGTCGCATCTTTGAGCGGGGCTAGTGCGCGCCCAATGCTAACCCAAGAGGCCACAGCCGCTATAAAAATGGCAGAAAGGGTTAATACAACCAAGCTCGAAATTAACGTGCTGCGAATGGTATCCACTAAAGTTAAGGGGGTTGCCGCTTGCAAAAAACCCGCCGAGCGATTGCCAATTTGTAATGGCACGGTTAACACCCGCAAGTGTAAGTTTTGAATGGTATGATCTCGAAAGGTGGGTTTATTAACAGAAACCGAGTCAGGGTCAAGCGCTTCGGTCCAGTCGTGAATGGCAGGAGAAGCCAGCCTTAATTTGTTTTTATTTTCCCATAACTGCACATACACATTGGCTGTAATTTCTAAAGAAGGCAAAATGACAACATCCATTTCGCCAACCGAATCGACATGTGAATTGGTGATGATGTTATTGGCGGTTAAGGCGAGGGTTGTATCAACTTGATTAATTAAGGCATAACTAACCAATATATAAATTAAGACCCCCAGCAACAGCAATACCCCGCCTAGCAGGCTAGAGTACAGTAAGGTTAATCGCGCGCGTAAAGACATAGTGGTCAAAGTTTAATCCGCCAAGTTAAGACAGGTATGAAAAACGCCCCAATCGAAAGAAAGGGGCGTTTGGCTTTATTAAGGCTCTTCACGAAGGACATAGCCAACACCACGCACTGTATGCAATAATCGTGGCAGGTTGCTTTCTTCCAGTTTTTGGCGCAAGTAGCGAATATACACCTCTAACACGTTGCTTTCGCCGCCAAAATCGTAGCCCCACACGCGGTCAAAAATAATATCGCGGGTCAATACTTGGCGTGGGTGTCTCAGAAAAAGTTCCAGCAGGTCATATTCTTTGGCCGTCAAACGGATTAATTTACTGCCGCGGCTGGCTTCTCGTGAACCCGTATCCAGTTTTAAATCTGCAAATTGTAAAACCTGAATACGCTCAGGCTGGGTGCGGCGTAACAAAGCGCGGATGCGGGCGAGCAGTTCATCCAAATTAAATGGCTTCACCATGTAATCGTCTGCTCCGGCATCCAGCCCTTGCACGCGGTCCTGAATATCATCTTTGGCGGTTAGCATTAACACTGGTGTTCCGCCGCCCATTCTTAAGCGGTGGCAAACCTCTAACCCGTCCATGCCGGGTAGCATCCAATCTAAGACCACCAAATCAGGGCTGCGGTCACGGGCCATATTGAGGCCGCTGCGGCCATCCATTGCAACATCTACCACATAGCCTTCATAGGCAAGGCCGCGTTGCAGCAATTTTAAAATGGCTTGGTCATCTTCAATTACAAGGATTCTTTCGTTCATTGGTTTTCTCCACATGAATAATTAAATTATACTCAGGTCTGGTAGAATTTCACCTATGCTTGGTTTATTCATTAAACGAATTTTTGATGTACTGGTGAGTTTACTCGCTTTAATTTTACTTTTCCCTATCCTTTTAACCTTATCTATACTTATTTTAATCTTTCATGGCAGCCCCATTTTGTTTACTCAACAGCGCCCGGGCTTTCAGGGTCAGCCTTTTTTAATTTATAAATTTCGAACCATGCGCAATGGAAAAGATGCATCTGGCAACCCCTTGCCAGATGCCGACCGGCTGACTCCCCTGGGGCGTTTTCTGCGGGCCACAAGTTTGGATGAACTCCCAGAGCTTTTTAACGTTCTACGCGGAGAGATGTCTCTGGTTGGCCCGCGCCCATTATTAATGCAATATTTACCGCGTTACTCCGCGGAGCAAGCCCGCCGCCATGATATGCTGCCCGGTATTACGGGCTGGGCACAAATTAATGGCCGCAACGCGCTCAATTGGCAAGAGAAATTTAAGTTGGATATTTGGTATGTAGACCACTGGTCTTTTTGGTTGGATATTAAAATATTGTTTTTAACTTTGTGGAAAGTGTTGAAAAGAGAAGGCATTAGCCAGCCCGGCCATGCCACCGCAGAAGAATTTATGGGCAATGATGGAGGAGTATGACCCTTTTCCCAGTAATTCGGCAGTGGCTGTTTTTAGGAATAGCCAATTTTTTGCCACCTATTCGTTTTTTATCAAAAATTCGTAATTTGTTTTATTGGCTGGCAGGGATTACATTAAATCAATGCACCATTGTTTCGCCGCTTCACATTGGGCGCGGAGATGCCACCAGTATTGAAATTGGCGATGGTAGCTTTATTAATGTGGGTGTTTTTCTACATAAAAATATTCGCTTAGGAAGAAATGTAGCCATTGGCCCGTATGTGCGTATGACGCCTTTTCAACACCCATTAGAACTAGACGAAAACGGAAAACGGAAAACAACAATTGAACCGATTGAAGTAGAAGACAATGTCTTAATCGGCATGGGGGCAATTATTTTGCCGGGGGTACGCATTGGGCGTGGGGCGTATGTGGCGGCGGGAGCGGTAGTAACTAAGGATGTAGAACCGTTCACTTTGGTGGCGGGCGTTCCAGCCAAATTCATCAAGAAAATAAAGAATAATGAACAAAACTGAAGTAGTAGAAAAAACAATAGCCTATGTAAAAGAAACCCTGGCAGGCGACAGCGCTGGGCACGACTGGTGGCATATTGAACGAGTTTGGAAGAACGCGCTATTAATTAACCAAGGCGAGCAAGCGGATGAATTCGTTATAACCTTAGCCGCTTTATTGCATGATATTGCCGATCATAAATTTCATGGCGGCGATATTGAAATTGGCCCGAAAACAGCCCGTGCTTGGCTAGAAAAATTAAATGTCGAAGATGAAATTATTAATCATGTTGTCGAGATTATTGCGCACCTTTCGTTTAAAGGGGCAAAAGTAGCCACACCCATGAAGACCATGGAAGGGAAGGTGGTGCAAGATGCCGACCGGCTGGATGCGATTGGTGCGATTGGCATTGGCCGCGCTTTTGCTTATGGGGGGTTTAAAGGCCGCGCACTGTATGACCCGAACGAACCCGCAGAAATGCACACTAGTTTTGAAACTTATAAAAATAGCCAAACGGCCACCATTAATCACTTTTACGAGAAATTGCTGCTATTAAAAGATTTAATGAACACCGAAACGGCTAAAAAAATTGCTGCCGAACGGCATATTTATATGGAAGGGTTTCTTAAACAATTCCTAGCCGAGTGGGCTGGCAAGGCTTAATGATGCCGCCTGCTTGACAGGTTGCTTTAGCCGCGTATAATGACAGCCAGTAATGTCCGTTCGGAGCTAAGTATTTGCTTCACCTTTTCAGAGAGTTGCTGTTTGGTGCAAAGCAACAAGGCTGCAGCAAAGAAATCCCCTCCGACATTTCAGCGCAAGCTGGGAGACAGTTTCTGCAAAGCTTAAGGCATAAAGAAACCGGGTTCGCCCGTTAACGCGAAAGCTAAGGCTTGCTCCATTACAGAGCGGCAAAAGCAGGTGGCACCACGAGACGCTCTCTTCGTCCTGCAAACGGAAGAGGGCGTATTCTATTTTTTTGGAGGTGCAGCATGCTCGATTTAAATCTCATTCGTGAAAACCCAGACCTTGTGCGCAAAGCACTAAAAGACCGGCAAGATAACCCTGCGCCGGTTGATTCTATTTTGGCACTCGATATTAAGCGCCGCGATTTAATCGCTCAAGTGGAAGTGCTCAAAGCAGACCGCAATACTGTTTCGAAAGAAATCGGTCAAATGAAAGAAGCCGCCGAACGGCAAGCCAAAATTGAAGCCATGCGTGTGGTTGGAGACAAAATCTCCGCGTTGGATAAAGAACTGGCCGCAGTAGAAGAAGAATTAAATGGAGTTTTGGCGACTTTGCCGAACATCCCCGATGCGCGCACCCCGTATGGCAAAGATGATAGTGAAAACGTGGTGCTTAAAACAGTTGGCGAGCCGAAAAAATTTAATTTCACGCCCAAACCGCACTGGGAATTAGGTCCAGACCTAGGCATCATTGATTTTGAACGCGGCAGCAAATTAACCGGCTCTCGTTTTTATGTGCTCTCAGGCGCGGGCGCTCGTTTGCAGCGGGCATTAATCGCTTGGATGTTGGATTTACACATTCGTCAAGGGTACACCGAGCAATACTTGCCGTTTATGGTTAAAACCGCCACGGTTTTCGGCGCTGGGCAATTACCCAAATTTGCAGATAACTTATATCGCGACCACGAAGAAGATTTTTACTTCGTACCAACCGCAGAAATCCCGTTAACTGGCCTGCATATGGATGAAATTCTCGAAGAGAATATGCTGCCGAGACTCTATACCGCCTATACCCCCTGCTTCCGCCGAGAAAAAATGAGCGCCGGACGCGATGTGCGCGGCATTAAGCGCGGACATCAATTTGATAAAGTGGAAATGTATATCTACTGCAAGCCCGAAGAGTCGGAAGCCTTTCACTTAAAAATGCTCAAAGATGCCGAAGAAACTTGCGAAGCCCTCGGCTTAACCTACCGAACCAAACAACTTTGCAGCGGTGATATCGGCTTTGGAGCAACCTTAACCTACGATTTAGAAGTGTGGGCGCCCGGCTGTGATGAGTGGCTGGAAGTCTCGTCTGTCTCCAATGTGACCGATTTTCAAGCGCGCCGTGCCAATATTAAATATCGCCCAGCCGATGGCGGCAAAGTGAAGTTGTTGCACACCCTTAACGGTTCGGGTCTCGGGCTGCCTCGCACCTTAATCGCCGTGATGGAAAATTATCAGCAAGCAGATGGCTCAATCATCGTGCCAGAAGTGCTGCGCCCGTGGATGGGCGGGATTGAAGTCATTCAACCTTAATAAAAGCAAAACAGGCTGTGTCGGTTACAAGATATTTTGCATAGGTTTGACAGAATAAACTTTGCCCAACTTCTTTGCCACGAATTACACGAATTTAGATTGATTTTTTAATCATCCGAGAAAATCTGTGAAATCTGTGGCTAAAAAATACTTTTGCAAGAAATCTGCTGTATCGATGCAGCTTGTTTTAGAAAGTAAAAATAATATGGATTGTTCTCAACTGGGTAGTGTCGCTGTTCAAACGTTGGTTTTTACATTA
>CAYOGW010000138.1:0-2286 GCA_964403635.1 uncultured Anaerolineaceae bacterium
CAGCCTGTACCAGCGATTAAATAAAACAGTCTTCTCCTGCAGCACGGATTAAGCGCAAGCGCTTAATCCGTGCTTTTCATTAAGGTTGTTTAAACAATCTCATTTTTTTGGAGACAACCGCGAACCGAGATGTTAACCGGATTAAAGGGGATGACAATTGTGTTGAGGCTTGTCCCGTTGCCAAAACTTGTTTCAGCTGCGGGCCGCTCTCAAAGTGTTCTACGGTTAAACTCGCCTGACCCAGTTCCATAGCTGTGTGCGCATCTGAACCAACTGTGCCGAGCAAGCCATGCTCCTGTGCAAACGCCGCCGCCTGCTGATTAAATTGCATGGTGTAGCAACGCGCGTTAAACACTTCAATCGCATCTACCAAAGGGGCAATTTCTCGTAACTGATTAATGTCCCAATGCCCTCTGCGAAAGATGTCAAACGGGTGGCTTAGGCTAATAAAGGCGTCTTGCGCTCGTAGGCGTTTAATTGTTTCTTGCGGGGTTAAGTATGGTGGAATATGCTCTTGTACAAAGGCGGCTAATATTTCACCTTCGGTGGTCATAATTTCTTCGCCAATGATGATTAATTCGGGGTCAAGTTTTTGAGCCGCCAAAGCGCCATCAATGCGGTTGTGATCGGTGATAATGACTCGGTCTAGCCCTTTTTTGCGGGCGGCTTTAATTAAGGCGGCGGGCTGGGTTAAGCTGTCTTTTGAATATATGGTATGGCAGTGAAATTCAACCTTGAGCATCTTAATTAAGCACTTGTCTCTGCCAGCCGCAGGTCTTTAATCCGTAATTGCAAAGTAGTTCGTCCGTTAAACTCGTTGGTTTCAAAAGTAAATAACAAATCAATGAAACTGCCCGATTTTAAGGTTTGATTCCATTCACCCAAGCCAAAGCCAATACAATCCATGCTTTCGCGGCCATCATTCACAATTAATTTAAGATGTTTGGCTTCACTACCGACCGTTCGGCAGCTGCTCACTTTAATGCCGGTTGCCATAAACAAGGTGCTGGGGTTGCCATAGCCGGTCGGCTCTAAATAATCTAAATACTTTAGTAAATCAAAATTTAATTCATTTAAACGAACAACTGCATCAGCCACATAGGTGTGCCGCAGGTCTTTGTCTGCCAGTTCTCGTTCGGCGATGGCTAACAAGCGTGTTTTCAGTTCGGGTACTTTTTCGTTGCGGATGGTGAATCCGGCGGCAGCGGCGTGCCCGCCGTGCCGTTCAAATAAATCGGCGCATTCGTCTAAAGCCTTGGTGATGTGAAACTCTTTAATCGAGCGGCACGAGCAGCGTGTGAACTCTTCGTCAGAATGGCCAACGATGGAGGGGCGGTAGTAGGCTTCGGTTAATCGCGAAGCGGCTAAACCCACCACACCGGCGTTAAACTCGTTGGCAACGGCAAACAGTATCAGCGGAGCCTGCTCTAAATCGCCCATAGCCAGCACTTCGGCTTTGGCTTGGATATCTTTGGTTAAACGTTGTCGCTCTCGGTTTTGAATATCTAATTGCTGCGCCAGAGAACCGGCTTCAAAAACATCTTTCGTAACCAGCAGTTGATAGGAAGCCAAGGCGCTTTCGAGCCTGCCGGATGCATTTAAACGCGGACCCAGCTTGAAGCCGATATCCATGGCGGTAGCTTTGGCAAGGCTGATATCGGCCACGCCCGCCAACGAGAGCAGCCCCTGCCGCTGAGAAGCGCGCATCTGGCGCAATCCGCCGCGCACCAGCATGCGATTTTCACCATTGAGCGGCGCCAAGTCGGCCACCGTGCCCAGCGCGACCAAATCTAACAGCGATTCAATGGTAAAGCCTTCGGGCGTTTTCTTCTCGAACAGGGCTTGCGCCAGTTTGTAGGCAATGCCTACGCCTGCCAAATATTTTTCGGGGTAGTTGTCTGATGGCTGCTTGGGGTTGAGCACCGCCAGCGCGCGGGGAATGTCTCCGGCGGGTTCGTGGTGGTCAGTGATGATTAAGTCGAGGCCGATGCTGCGGGCGTGCTCGGCTTCGAGCGGAGAGCGGATGCCGCAATCGACTGAAATAACCAGCGCCACGCCTTCTTCTTTTAATTGGCTTAGGGCTTCGATGTTGAGTCCGTAGCCTTCGTCAAAGCGGTTGGGGATGTAAGCCTTAACTTGCGCGCCGATGGCTTGCAAAGCGGTGACCAGCAGCGCGGTAGAAGTGACTCCGTCAACATCGTAGTCGCCATAAACAGCCATCGCTTCGTTGTTTTGAATACCAGACAGAATCCGCTCTACGGCAGGGAGCATGTCTTTCATCTGCCA
>CAYOGW010000138.1:2386-5541 GCA_964403635.1 uncultured Anaerolineaceae bacterium
TGGCTGAATTTGAGCGTATGAAAGAAGTGCAATCTGCTTTATTTAAAATTGCCGATTTAGCCAGTGAAGCGGAAGATTTAAATCACTTTTATCGCGCCATTTATCAGATAGTTGGCGAATTAATGTGGGCGAAAAATTTCTATATTGCGCTCTATGATGAAAAAGAGCAGCGATTAAGTTTTCCATTTGTCATTGATGAAGTAGATGAACAAAATATCCCATCTCAGGCTTTAAGTGAATTTGGTAAGGGTTTAACGGCTTATGTCTTGCGAACCGGCGAACCCGTTTTGGTGACACCCTTAAAATTTAGCCAACTTGTCATGGCAGGTGAAATTGAATTAATAGGTGTTCGCCCAGTGGATTGGTTGGGCATACCCTTAAAAGTAGGCAGCCGCGTGTTGGGCGTATTAGCCATACAAAGCTACGATAAAAATATTCGGTTGTCTGAAAAAGATAAAGATTTACTTAATTTTGTATCCCAGCATATTGCCAGCGCTCATCAACGGGTACAGCAGTACAGCGATGCGCGCCAACATTTGGCAGAGTTAGCCATTATTGCCAGCCTAACCCAAACACTGGTGGCTCAATTACAGCTTGATGCTGTGATTAATCTTGTCGGTGAGAAAATTCGTGAAACGTTTGATGCCCAGGTCATTTTTATTTCGTTTTATAACCGAGAAGACGACAAAATCTATTTTCCATATTTCTTTTTAGAAGATAAATTAGTAGACGCGCCAACATTGCCATTTGGCAAAGGGTTAACCTCGGTCGTGATTAAAAACCGCGAACCCTTATTAATTAATCAAGATTTTGAAACCCGTGGACCAGCCATGGGCGGGAACTTGGTTGCCAACCGTCCGCCAAAATCTTGGCTGGGGGTTCCCGTTTTAGTGCATGGCGAAGTGAATGGCGTAATTTCTTTGCAAAATATGGAAAATGAAAACATGTTTAACGAAGCCGATATTCGTTTATTGACCATGATGGGCGAAAGCATGTGGGTAGCCGTTGAAAATAGCCGTTTATATGAAAATTTGCAGCGAGAGTTAAATGAAAAAACCCAAGCCGAGAACGAAATTCGGCGTTTAAATGCCGAGCTTGAAGCCCGTGTGGCGCAGCGCACGGCTCAATTAGAAGCCATGAATAAAGAACTAGAATCGTTTAGTTATTCTGTTTCGCATGACTTACGCGCCCCCCTCAGAGCGATTAATGGATACGCTCGAATTCTTAAGGAAGATTTTTCAAGCCAATTAAGCGCTGAAGGCTTACACTTTTTGCAACAAGTCATCCAGTCCAGCGAGGTGATGGGGCATCTTATTCAAGATATGCTTCGGCTTTCTACCATTACCAGCAGCGAAATGCAGAAATCGACAGTAGATTTAAGTGAAATTTTTAATCAATTAATCCCTGTTGCGTTATCTCATGAGCCACCTCGTCAAGTGGAATTTGTGGTTGCCCCGCAAGCGCTGGCAGAAGCCGACCCTAGTTTGATGCGCATTCTGCTTGAAAACCTATTAAACAACGCTTTAAAATTTACCCGCAAACACCCCTCCGCGCGGATAGAGTTCGGCGTAAACCAGCAAAACAATCAAACCGTTTATTTCGTCAGTGATGATGGCGCTGGGTTTGACCTTGCCCACGCGCAACGATTATTTGGCGCGTTTCAGCGTTTTCATACCGCCGATGAGTTTGAAGGGACAGGCATTGGTTTGGCCACTGTTCAACGCATTGTCAAACGTCACGGCGGAGAAATTTGGGCCGAAGGCGAAGTAGAAAAAGGGGCTACCTTTTACTTCACTTTGGGGTAGGATTTTTTGCAGGCGTTAGATTTTAGAAGAAAGAAAGATGAAAGATGAAAGATGTTGGGAGTTTGGTTAAGTTTTATCATTAAGTACATTAACCAATAATTGTGCTCTAGATTCCGAATCTTCTCTACCTTCGTAATCGGTACAAACGCAAAATTCCTGTTTTAAAAGGACATCATAAACAACATAAGTTTGTTCATCAAATTTGTAGTAATTGTATTTTTCCATTAATTAAACTCTCGGATTAATCGGTATTTTCCACTTCCTACAAATTCGAGCATATTTCTATCTCTTAATATTTGCAATTGTTGACGGATTTTCGCTCGAATATTGTTGTTTGTTGGGTGTTTTTCAAACAATAGATTTTCAAACTGATAGATTTCATTCAACGAAAATTCTTGTTTTTTTAATTTCTCGATACACAGAGAAATATCAAATAGCCAGCCTTTTGCATCTGTTTTGGTTTCTTTTACAAAAGTAGTTTTTTCCCATTTGGCTAAAACAGCGCTCTTGGGTTTTTCAATCCCATTTTGAATGTAAAAAATCTTTCCAAATTCTGGAATATTCTGTATATCTATATTGCACCCAACCCAACCAGCTCGAACAGCAGATGCGGCTAATGGTTTTCTTTTTTCTATAATTTCGACAGTAAAGAAGTATTTAGGGATAGAGAGAAAATTATTAATCTTAAATGATTCTTTTTGATAAGTTAGAAAAAAGAAGTTTGGATTGTTGCTTGAATCTAAACGCTCTAACATGCTTGAATAAGCACCATCTACAATTTTGTTTCCTAACTTGCCATTTTTACTCTTTAATTCAAATTCTTCTCTACATCTTGAACAATAGAAATCGCCGACAGGATTATTGTTTTCAAACTTAATTAAGTTGCTTCCACAATTCGGGCAAAATCCAGACTGATTAACCCAATATTCACTCATCACACGAATTTTTTGTGAAGAGTTTTTGTAACCTCCTGCGATAGATGGTGATAAATTGCTTTCCATTAATTAATCCCCAATATCATTAGGTAACTCGATTCTGCTAGGTAAGTTTTTTGATATTAAAACCAGGCCTAATCCATCAACAAGGTGTACACCTTTTTCAAGCCAATTAAATCTACCAGTGGTTTGAAAAGTATATATTAATTGATTATTTTTCTTTGCTAATTTTTTAACTATATATAAATCTTCTAAATTATATAATTCAAAAGATACTTTTTGGTCTAAATTAATTAACATTTTTTTTCTTTCTTCTTCCATCTTTCTTAATTAATAAGCTGTCTTTAATTAAAACACCACCTAATAAAAGTGACATTCTCTTCTATCTACTTTCATCTTTCTTAAATCACCACAA
>CAYOGW010000139.1:0-5417 GCA_964403635.1 uncultured Anaerolineaceae bacterium
GTGCTTTCGTAATACGTAATGGTATTTACGAAAGGCAAACCGGTTGGCTTGGGTGTTTTAGAAGAAGCGACCGTAGCAGTGGATGTAAATAAAGAAGTAGGGGTAGCAAACGGCGTATCAGAAGGGAAAGGCGTAATCGAAGGACGCGGCGTGGGCGTGGAAGTTAATTCAGTAGTTGGCAGCGGAGTCCAAGTGGCATCTAAGGGCAGCGGCGTAGGGGTGGGCGGAATGGGGGTTGGAAAAGGTGTGTTGGGCGGGAAGGGATTAAGAATAGAGTACGGGTCTAAAAAGATACCTACAAAAACCCCAGATAAACAAAGGCTTACCAATACAAAAACAATGGTAAGGATATTCAGTAATCCATCATTACTTTTGCTGCTTTTTTTGCGTGTTTTATTTGAACCCATTGTCATTATGCTTCTCCGGCCCTTTGCCCTTCATTAAGGAGCAAGGATAATTTCACTTTCTTGGCGGCGCTGAGCCACCCAATCTCGCACGGCTTTTTCTTGCAGGGTTATTAAGGCATCTGGGCTAAGCGGTCTATCTGGCTCAACCGCGATAACACTCAAGATATGAAACCCTACTTCGCTTTCGATAATTTCGCTATTTACCCCAGGGGTCAGCGAAAAGGCGGCGTCTTCAATATTTTTGAAAGGCAAGTAACCACGTGGAAACCAGCCAATATCTCCGCGAGTAAGCGGGTCGTAAAACGCGGCTAATTCTGTAAAATCTTCTCCGGCATTTAATCGCGCCAAAGCCACTTCTGCCGCTTCTTGATTATAGAGCAAAATTTGACGAACATGCACCTGCTGGGCGGTTTGGGGGATGGTGGCAATAATTTGGTCGCGCATCCACGCCGCGGCGATGGCTTGTTTTAAGGCGATGCGAAATGTATCTGCGGTGTAATTGTTTTCAGCCAACCATTGATTTAAGGCTTCTTCTGAACCCAACTGGCTCACGAGCGCTTGCTGCCGTTGGTTGAGCAATTCATCGGTGACAGCAAAACCATTTTGCATAGCGCCTTGCGCCAATAAAATTTGAGCAATTTGGTCGTCTAAAACAATACTGGCGGCGGCTTGCTCATCTGTTACGGGGTCGCCAAAGGCTAAGCGTGCTTTTTTATAACGTTCTAGTTCTGCATTAAAAAATTCCAGCGGAAGCCCCTCCCCATTAATTATGGCTGCCATTGGTACTGCTGTGGCGGTAGGGGGAGCGGGAGTCTCTGTGGGCGGCGGGGGCGTTTGCGAAGCGGAAGAAAAAAAATCGGGTAGCCCGTTTCCGGCTGAACAAGCTGCCAGCAAGAATGATATTAAAAGTAGGGGAAAAGCGCTCTGTTTGAACATCCCCCCGATTATACCCATTTAGTTTTCTTTGGGCGGGGCTGCCGGACCATAATCTAAAACGCGTCGCACGCCGGTGCTGTCTTCTGGTGCCCCAATGATGCCTTTTTCTTCCAGCGTATCTACCAAACGGGCGGCGCGGGTATAGCCAATGCGAAGTTTTCGCTGGAGCATGGATACCGAAGCACGACCTTCGCGGCGAATGATATCGATGGCATCATTCATTAATACATCCGTTTTTTCTTCAGGCGCCATGTCTTCCCAAAGCGGGGTTTGTTTCAGCGGCACGCCAGATGGGGTGGCATCGACTGGACCGCCCGGCATAATTTGCGAATCGCCGCCTTGCGCGCGCCAAAAATCTACCAAGTGTCGAATTTC
Source organism: uncultured Anaerolineaceae bacterium (assembly GCA_964403635.1). Lineage (GTDB taxonomy): Bacteria > Chloroflexota > Anaerolineae > Anaerolineales > Villigracilaceae > JANJTV01. The sequence goes on from CAYOGW010000139.1 coordinate 1,719, forward strand.
GTTATCTGAAACAAACACCCCTTGCAAACGGGCTGGCGCGGGCGCATCGGGAGATTGATAGAGCATATCGCCGCGACCCAGCAAGCGTTCGGCGCCGGGTTGGTCTAAGATCACGCGGCTATCGGTGTTAGATGAAACGGCAAATGCAACACGCGCGGGGAAGTTGGCTTTAATTAAGCCGGTCACCACATCTACCGAGGGGCGCTGGGTAGCGAGGATTAAATGAATCCCAGTAGCGCGTGCCAGTTGAGCCAAGCGAGTAATGGTGCGTTCGGTTTCATCTGGCGCAATCATCATTAAATCAGCTAGTTCATCAATCACGACCACCAAATAGGGCAGGTTTTTCTGTCCTTGGGCTTTCATGCGTGCGTTGTAATCTTGAATATTCCGCGCGCCAACCTGAGCAAAGTTATGGTATCGCCGATCCATTTCACGGGTCATCCATTGCAAGGCACCAATCACACGATCCATTTCTACCACCACTGGCGCCAACAAATGCGGGATGCCGTTGTATCCGGTCATTTCAACGCGTTTGGGGTCTACTAAAATCATGCGTAAATCGTCAGGTGTGTTTTGTAGTAATAAACAGGTCAGAATGGCGTTCACACAAACGGATTTACCAGAACCAGTGGTACCCGCGATGAGCATGTGCGGCATGCTGGTTAAATCTGCTGAAATTGGATGTCCCGAAACATCTCGCCCCAAGGCAAACGAAAGTTGTTTCTTGGTGCGGATGAATACTTCACTTTCTAAAATATCGCGCAGGGCTACCATCGCCATTTCATCATTCGGAACTTCAATGCCCACATAAGAGTGCCCAGGCACAGGCGCTTGAATACGAATCCGCGGGGCAGCCAACGCCAAGGCTAAATCATCTGCCAATGAAGCAATTTTAGAAACGCGCACGCGGGTTCTTCCAGCGCGGGTTTCTAAAAATAGCGGCTCTACCCCAAATTGAGTAATAGTTGGTCCACGATTAATTTCTACCACTTGGGCTGGCGCGCCGAAGGAGGCAAGCGTTTCTTCAATTAAACGAGCGCGCTGCTGAACAAACTCTTCGTTTGAAGCGGGCGCGTTGCCTGATTCGAGAATATCGCGAACGGTTGGCAACACCCAATTCACTTGCGGGGCAACAGGCTTATTACTCCCAACCGTGGTAGTTGGAACTCCAATCGCAGGGACAGAAACAGGCACATCGGCTATTGTTTCTTGCACACCGGTGCGATTAATCCGTGTAAATTCGCCATCAAAGGGCTCGGTGGGATTAAAGGATTGCGCCGCCCGCCGATTGGCTTGCCACTGCCGCCAGGCGCTGTATATTTTGTCTGTAATCGGTTTAAAAAGTGCCAAAATTTCCGGCACGGTTAAATCAAAAGCCATGGTGGCTGCAATTAAGCCCCACGCAAACATCACCACAAAAGCGCCGCCTTCACCAAGGCTGGCATCTAAAACACCATAAAAAATTCTGCCAACCCAGCCGCCGCCAAGCCCAGTAGATGGCTCGGGGTTAAAATCCCACCACTGAAACAATGCCAAAGCCAACAAGGTAAATAAAATAACCCCCGTAACCCGCTCGGCAGAGACATTCGGAACACGGTCAATTTTGCGAATTATGAGCCAAAGCCCAAAAATAATTAACGCTGCCGCTATCATAATAGCGCCCCAGCCAAATAAATAGCTTAATACATTAATGGCTAAGCCACCCAAACCAGACTGCCCGCCAGAAAAGACAATGATTCCCATCACAATGCCCAAACCAGCCAAGCCAATACCGACCAAATCCAATTGGCGGTCTACCGACAAATTAATTAAAGGCGGGGCGGGCGGGGGCGGCAAACCAGATTTACGCGTAGCAGCGGGTTTAGGCTTGCCCGCTTGTTTTTTAGCAGCAGGCGCAGGGGCTTTCCCTCCGCGCGCGGAAGCGGGCTTTTTCGATTTACCAGATTTAATAAAAGGGATTTTCAAAGGCATGGCGCATTAAATTGAATGAAATAACCTAAGATAGAACACATTTTCATTATAGCATAGCCAAATGCCATGCTCTTCAATCGATTAATTAATCCAACCGATGCTTTAAGGTACAATAGCCGCACTCTGTTCTAAAGGAAAATTAGTGTTCGAAATACTTATGCTGGGCACTTCCGCTTCTGCCCCTTCGGCAAAACGCGGCTTAGCTGCCCAAATTGTTAAACGAGATGAATACCGCTTTTTAATCGACTGCGGCGAAGGCACCCAACGGCAAATTCTGCAATCGGGGATTGGTTTCAAAAATCTCACCCGCATCTTGCTCACCCACGGCCACCTCGACCACATTCTCGGTCTTGGCGGTTTAATGTCCACTTTTATGCGCTGGGAAGCCATCGAATCGTTAGAAATATTTGGCGGAAAACAAACCCTCGATCGCGTTAAAGCGCTTATTTTTGATGTTGTACTGCGAGATAACAAACCGCCCATGCCCTTTCACATGCGTGAAATTAGCGCGGGCATCCTTTTTGAAGAAGACACCTTTACCGTCAGCGCTTTTTCTGTCTCTCATCGCGGCCCCGATTGTTTAGGCTATGTCTTTGAAGAAAAAGCCCGCCGCCCCTTTTTGGCAGATAAAGCAAAAGAATTGGGCGTGCCGCCCGGCCCCGAACGACGGAATCTGGTGAATGGGCAGTCCATCACGCTGGCAGATGGCAGAGTCATTTCTCCCGAAGACGTGCTCGGTCCTCTTCAAAAGGGAACCAAGCTGGTGGTGGTCGGCGATACTGGCCGCACGGATAATTTAATTGAAATCTGCCGAGACGCCGACGCTGTCGTAATTGAATCCACCTATCTAAATGAAGAAGCCGATATGGCTCGCCAGTTCTCTCATTTAACGGCTCAAACTGCCGCGGAACTGGCTGTAAAAGCTGGGGTTAAAAAGCTAATTCTGACGCATATTTCACGCCGCTACCGAGAAAAAGATGTGATTGCCGAAGCGCAGGCTATATTTCCAAACACGGTAGTCGCACGAGATTTTGATACTTTTGTTATTAAACGCGAGAATTAATTAATCATGATGGAAAAACCTTTAACCATTGGTCTACTCACCTCCGGCGGAGACGCCCCCGGTATGAACGCCTGCATCCGCGCGGTTGTTCGCACCGCCTTAGGCAACAAATGCCGCGTCATTGGCATCACCAACGGCTTTGACGGCTTAATTAACGGAGAATTTAAAGAAATGGGTCCGCGCGATGTAGGCGGCATTTTGCAGCGCGGCGGCACCATTTTACAAACCCGTCGCAGCAAAGCCTTTGTTGAACCCAGCGGTCAGCGAGATGCCATCCGCCGCATGAACGAAGCCGGAATTGATGCCTTGGTGGTGATTGGCGGTGACGGTTCTTTAAATGGCGCACACGCCTTACACAAACAAGGCATTAAAGTGGTCGGCGTGCCCGCCAGCATTGACAATGATATTTGGGGCACCAACATTGCCATTGGGGTAGATACCGCCATGAACACGATTATGGAAGCGGTAGATAAATTAAGAGATACGGCTTCTTCTCATGGAAGAGCCTTTTTAATCGAAACCATGGGGCGCAACTCTGGCTTTTTGGCGGCTATGACGGGTATCGTCTGCGGGGCCGAGTTGGTCTTAATCCCCGAAGTGGAAAACACCCTGCAAGATGTCGCCAACGCCATCGAAGATGCCTATCGGCGCGGCAAAACCCACGC
>CAYOGW010000140.1:0-1141 GCA_964403635.1 uncultured Anaerolineaceae bacterium
GCTGCAAAACGGCATTGGCAGGTTTACGGATGCCAATTAAGGAGAATGCCAAGCCCAAAATGCCGAGTACAGCCGCAAATATGGTTAGGTAAGGCTGTGGAGAATTAAAAAAGTTACCAGGGGCGCCGCTGGCGATGTACACAAGTAGCGTTTTGCTTAATTGGGTAAACAACAGTTCAGCTTGGCTTATGTTTAATCGCGATGCTTCATTAATCAACCAGCCATTTGAGAGAATATTCTCTTGACCGATGCGAGTCATAAATTGGTCTGGGTGATTGTAAAAATAGAAGGCAATCGGCGCGATGGCGATTGAGAGCGCTCCAAAATAAGCCAGTATATTTCGCCACTCTTCTTTTAAAAAATTGCGGTTATTCAGGTAAATAATTCCGCCGGTGCCAAAGGCGAGGGCTAAAACCAGACGGCTGCCAACATAGGTATAAAAAGTTAATCCGCTGACCAAACCAGCGATCACGAAACTGAGCATATTTTTATGTCTCGCGGCGCGCAGCATTAACCACAAAGTAAAAGTAACCATAAAGCTGTCTACAATGTTGTTGACGCCTATGCGGCTAAAGTGAACATGGTAGGGAAAGGCAACCAGAAAGCCGGCCGCGAGTAGCCCAATTTTGCTGTTGAACATTTCTCTGGCCAGCAAAAAGGTGGTTAAGATACTTAATACACCTTGAATCACACTGGGCATGCGCACAGCAGTAATGGTGTTATCCCAAATCATCAATGTCAATGTGGTAGGAACAAAAGACCAGTTTGGTTGACCAGACCAGCCGGTGGTGAAAAAGTCGGTTACTTCGCCCATTAAAATTCGGCGCCCTTCGATTCCTACCGAGGCTTCGTCTCCTGACCATGGATACGGGTGAAAGGGCAAATCATAGCTACGCAGCAGAAATCCAAGGGCTAACAAAAAGATTAAAGCGATTAATGGGTTACGGTGATTAAAAAGCCAATTTGGTATCCGAGAAAGTAATTCTTTAAAAGGGTTGTTTTGCCAAATTAACATCGCGACGGGTAATGCCATGGCTGTAATCCAAAGCGCGGCGTTTAAGTGGTTATCTGCTTCAGGCCGAGAAGGGGCGCCTCCGAGCGAGGCTAAAACGCTCAGGGTGAGCACTGCCGAGAGAATCCA
>CAYOGW010000140.1:1241-5391 GCA_964403635.1 uncultured Anaerolineaceae bacterium
GGGGCTTATTTTAATCCTAGCTCTGAACGAGAAATCACCAAGCGTTGAATTTCGCTGGTGCCTTCGTAAATTTCGGTAATTTTGGCGTCTCTAAAATATCGTTCTACGGGCAATTCTTTGCTATAGCCCATGCCGCCGTGAATTTGTACAGCTTGGTGGGTGACATACATGGCTGTTTCAGATGCAAATAATTTTGCCATGGCGGCTTCTTGGGAATATCGCCCGTTTGAATGCTTAGAGGCTTCTTTGGTAAGCGCCGCGTTGTAAATTAATAAGCGAGCCGCTTCAATTCTAGTTTTCATATCTGCGAATTTAAAGCCAGTACCCTGAAAACTGCCGATGGGTTTCCCAAAGGCTTCTCGCTCTGTGGCATATACACGGGCCGCTTCATAGGCTGCTTCGGCAATCCCTAAAGCTTGAGTGGCAATCCCAATTCGACCCGCATCTAAAACCGTCATCGCAATTTTGAAGCCTTCTCCTTCTTTGCCGAGCATATTGCTGGCAGGGATACGGCAGTTGTCAAAAATAATTTCGCTGGTAGCAGAAGCACGAATGCCCAGCTTGGGTTCCTTTTTTCCGCGAATAAAGCCTTTTAAGTCTTTGGTATCAATTAAAAACGCGCTGACCCCTTTTTGTTTTTTTTCTGGGCTGGTAACCATAAAAACAACCAAATAATCTGCAATAGGTCCAGATGTGACCCAGCTTTTGCGTCCATTTAATACATAGGTATCGCCTTCTAGCACTGCGCGGCTTTTCATTGTGCCTGCGTCTGAGCCGCTTTGCGGCTCGGTTAACGAATAGGCTCCAATGGCTTTACCAGTTGCAATGGGCGTTACAAATTTTTTCTTTTGTTCTTCTGTGCCAAATTTTAAAATACCATGACAGTAGAGAGAATTATTTACAGACATAATTACGCCATGTGAAGCATCCGCTTTACATATTTCTTCTAAAGCTAAAACATAAGCCAACGAATCCATCCCAGAACCGCCGTATTCTTCAGGTACTTCAATGCCCATAAAACCCATTCCGCCCATTTTTTTAATGGTTGCTTGTGGGAATTCGCCGCTCTCATCAAATTCAGCAGCGATAGGGGCAATTTCGTTTTGGGCAAAATCACGGGCGGCATCTCGAAGCATTTTGTGTTCGTCAGATAATGGATAGATAGCCAAATCGCTCATACTTCTCTCCTTAAGTTTAATGTGGCGAAATTATAGCACTGCCTTTCCTGTGCTTCAAACCGCCTTGCTTGACAGCCTTCCGTTGGTGGATATACTTGCACGTATTAAAGGTACTTCCTTGCAAAACTTATCCTTATCTCAGGACGAAATTGAAAAACGTTCGCTCGAATTTGAGTCTGCTAGCCCGCAAGAAATTATTGAATGGGCTGTAAATTCATTTGTAAACCGTATTGCCGTAAGTTCTTCCTTTCAAACTCAAAGCCTTCCATTACTGCATATGATTTCGCAGATTAAGCCCGAAACGCCAATATTGTTTTTAGATACAGGTTATCACTTTTGGGAAACACTCATCTTTCGCGAACAGCTAGAACGCGATATGGGCTTAACTGTTCAAAATTTATACCCCGATTCATCTTGGCAGCCATTTTTTCGCCGGTACGGACGTGATTTGATTGAGCAAGATCCAGACTTGTGTTGTTTTGTGCGAAAAGTTCAGCCAATGCAAAAAGCCCTCAAAGGATTAAGCGCTTGGATATCAGGCATTCGGCGTGACCAAACGGCATTTCGAAAAAATGCAAAAATACTAGAAGTAGAGCGCGGTGGTTTAATTAAAGTAAACCCGCTGCTTAACTGGACCAAAGAGGATTTAAAAAAATATATAGAAGACCATCACTTGCCAGCTCATCCCTTGCTTCAAAAAGGCTACCGAAGCATCGGTTGCAAGCCCTGTACAATCGCCATAGGGTTAGGAGAAGATGAACGGGCAGGGCGGTGGCAAGGTCGAGGTAAAATAGAATGCGGGTTACATACCGAACTATTTAATCAAGACAGCCCAAAGAATGGGGCTGCTATAACGCCAAATGATATTTCGTTATTAAAGAAGGAAGAATGAACTATGAGCGAAGAAATTACAGTCGATGTTTTTAATCATCTGGTAGAACTGGCAGCCCTCGAGCTGACTCACGAAGAAGCAGATTACCTGCGCCGACAATTAAATAACCAGCTAAAAGCCATTCACGAACTATTAGCAATTCCACTAGATCCCTCAACTCCAGTTGCCTCTCATGGCGTGCCGTATACCCCCGCTACATCCCCCGCAATTCGCTCAGATGGGGCTATCCCTCACCCAAGCCCTAGCAAATTACTCTCAGGCGCGCCAGAAGTAGATGAAGGCTACATTATTGTTCCCGAAACACGACATCAGAAATTAAAGTAAGGTTAATGAATGAAACTCTTTGAATACACAGCCAACCAAATTGCTGAAAAAGTGCTTGCTAAAGAAGTAAGCGCCAGTGAAGTATTAGAAGCTCATCTCGAGCATATTGCCAAGGTAGACGGTCAGCCGGGCGTCATTGGTGGCAGTTCAGATACAGAACCAAATAAAGTTCACGCCTTCATCACTTTAACAGCAGATCGAGCGCGGCAACAAGCCAAAGCCATCGATGAAAAAATTGCGGCAGGTAAAAACCCAGGCTTATTAGCCGGTGTTCCTGTTTCCATTAAAGACATTTTTTGTGTAGAAGATACCCCCTCTACCGCCGCTTCAAAAATTTTAGAAAATTACATCGCCCCTTACACAGCAACCGCGGTAGAACGGTTAGAGCAGGCTGGGGCCGTTGTGCTAGGGAAAGTCAATCTAGACGAATTTACCTATGGCTCATCCAATGAATCGTCTGCATTTCAACCTGCCACTCGCAACCCTTGGGACACATCTACTGTGCCAGGTGGTTCTTCGGGTGGTTCTGCGGCAGCCGTTGCGGCGTTTGAAGGCCCTATCTCTTTGGGGACGGATACAGCGGGTTCTATCCGCTTACCCGCCGCTTATTGCGGCGTCGTTGGATTAAAGCCAACCTATGGGCGAGTTTCTCGATATGGATTAATAGCCTTTGGTTCTTCGCTGGATTGCCCTGGTCCTATCACGCGTGATGTAACCGATGCCGCGCTTGCCTTACAAGTGATGGCAGGGGCAGACTCACGAGATGCGACTGCCGCTACCGTACCTGTTCCTAGCTATTTGGATGAGATGAAAAAAGGCGTTAAAGGATTAAAAATCGGGTTATCAGCTGATTATTTCCGTATTACGTTTTTTAATGCAGAAACAGGTGAATTAGATGAACAGCCTATGCCAGAAGAAATTAAAAATGCGGTAAACGATGCAGCACAGCGATTAGCCAATCAGGGAGCAGAAATCGTTGAAAATGTGCCAATGCCCCATACCAAATACGGTATCCCTGCTTATTTTGTTATTTCCCGCGTAGAAGCGGCTTCTAATTTACACCGCTATGACGGCGTTAAATATGGTTATCGGACCCAAAAGCAGCCAGAAAATTTGCGAGATATGTACCGTAAAACAAGAGCCGAAGCCTTCGGGCCTCAGCCAAAATTACGAATTTTAATGGGCATGTATGTTTCGGCGGCGCAATATAGTGAGCAATATTACAATCGCGCCTTAAAAATTCGTTCCTTAATCCGCAGTGATTTTGATGAAGCCTTTAAGAAAGTAGATACACTCTTAACTCCATCTACGCCCAGCCCCGCCTTTAAGATTGGTGGGTTATACGGCGATTCAGTTTTGATGCAATATGCTGATCAATTGTTGGTCACTGGGAATCATGCTGGAGTGCCTGGCATTTCTATTCCGGCAGGGTTTTCATCAACAAATTTGCCAATTGGCATCCATTTTTTTGCTGCTGATTTTCGGGAGGATTTATTGTTTCGGGCTGGCCGCGCCTATGAACTGGATACAAGCGCCGAAGCCTGGCGAGAACGTAAACCAAGTTTCATGGCTTAATTAATCAGCGCTCGCAGTTATTGCGGGCGCTGATTTTTTTGAGAAAAATGGAAGCGGTAGGGGCTTTTTAAGTGGAAAGTAGTGTGGGCTGAGAAGCATTAATTTCCGATTCGGAATTGTAAAATAAAATAAATTGACATAATCGGCAATTTAAGGATAAAATTTTTCCGTGACGGAAGTT
>CAYOGW010000141.1:0-5252 GCA_964403635.1 uncultured Anaerolineaceae bacterium
GTTTAAGCGGATCCCGAAGGAGGGCGAGCAAAGCCCGCTGCTGGTTTCCGCCTGAAAGTGATTCAACCGGGCTGACAGGGGTTCCCTTAATATTAAAGGCCTTAATTCGGTCTTGCGCCAAGCGAATGGCTCCCTGCCGATTAATAAACAAGCCTTGCATGTGTTCAGCTAATACAAAATGCTCTGTTAAGGTTAAGCCTGGCACCAAACCTTGTTCCAATCGCGCGGCGGGTAAATAAGCTACACCCCTGCTTTTAAAATCGTGATGGGAACGGGTGGTTACTTCGGTTTCGCCGATCATAATCTTGCCTGCCACCGGGCGCATTAAACCCGCACAAGCCTGTAAAAATGTACTTTGACCCGAACCTTCCATGCCAGCCAAACCAATCACTTGGCCTGCTTTTAAATTTAAGGAGACATTTTTTATCTGTAATCGAACATCTTCTAAAGACAGGTTTTCTAGGCTAAAGACACTTTCTCCGGCGGGCAAGGATTGTTTACTACCCAACGAAACAACTTTGCCAAACATTAATTCCACCAAGTTATCCATCACAAAAGGCGGTTGCGCTTCGCCAACGAGTTTTCCTTGCCGCAACACAGCAACGCGGTCACACAAAAATTCTACATCTTCCAATTTATGCGAGGCGAAGATCATGGTCATGCCTGCGGCGGCGAGTGTTTTCAGGGTAGCGAAAAGCTTCTCTTTTTGCGGAAGGCTAATGCCCGTGGTGGGTTCGTCTAGGATTAAGACGCGCGCGCCAAGCCACAATAAACGCAAAATCTCTAACTGTTGGCGTTCGCCCACAGTCAGCATATCTACATAAACATCCGGCTTAATTGAAAAATCAAATTTGGCGGCTAGTTCTACAAACTCTTTTTTGGCTTTTTTTCGGTCCGGGAAAATCCCCCCGCCACGACCTAACAAAAAATTATCTAACACCTGCATGGGAGGAAAGTCGAGCGGGTCTTGATGCAGCATGCCAACACCATGTTTAATCGCATCGGCTGGGTTACGAATGTTAACTGGTTTGCCATCCAGCAATATTTCACCCGAATCGGCATGAATAAAACCGGACAATATTTTCATCAGGGTGCTTTTACCAGCCCCATTTTCGCCAAGAATTCCTTGAATACTGCCCGCGGGAATACTTAAATTAATATCATCACTGGCATGCACCTGCCCAAACCATTTTTGAATATGTTGAAGGTCTACTTGCATGGCGACTCCTTAATGAAAAGGGGTGGGGTGAAAATTTAAAATTAAGTATACAGCCAAAAATAAAATGAGGGCGGCTGGTTAGCCGCCCTCATTAAAAACCAATTAACTACTTTACTCTGAAGCGCCTTCCATGCCAGAGAGTAATTGTGGCAAATACCATACTTGCAAATCGGTACCAGCCATACCGCTGGCAAGGTACTCGGTACCATCTTGCAAAACAATAGGACCGGTCCACAAGTTTAATCCGCCAGCCAATTCAGCAATGAAACTATCTAAAGTAGCAGAGGCTTCGGCAGAGAGGGCATCACCCTTCTTGAAACCAATTACACTGCTATCAAGGTTATTAATATCGTTCCAATCAGGGGCTACCCAATCCCAACTGGCGGTATACGTACCAGCCCGAACGGCTTCTACAATGCCTTTATAGGCAGGACCCCAATTGAAGTAAGGAACACCCAAACAAATTTCTGCGCCTTCTTCGCAAGAGCCAATAAAGTCATAAGGAATCGCATAGACTTCTTTGCCTTCAGATGCGAACTTCTTGGCTTCGGTAACGGCTTCGGTTGTATCAATCCCTGAAATAACTACATCGTAACCGCTATTAAAGAATTCATCGGCTACTTGGGTTGGGTCAGAAGTAACACCCGGGATGTTGAACCAGAAACCAATCCAAGTGACTTTAAATTGCAAGTCGGCGGCATCCTTACCTAAATATTCAGTCCAGCAATATTTGGCGCCTAAATAAGCAGAGGAAGCCAAGCGGCGGGTTTCGTCATTAATTAATGGTCCTAAATAACCAATTTGACCTGTCTTGGTAGTCAATGCGGCGGCACAGCCAGCCATCATCTTGCCATATTCCATGCGGCCAAAGACATTTCCTAAATTGGCTAACCCTTTAAAGTCTTTGCCATCTTTCCAAGCGGAATCACCAGAAGCATGGATGACGGTTACATCAGGGTGAGCCTGAGCAAACTCTAAGGCGCTGTCTTTCATATCATCTGAATTAAAAATGATTAATTTTGCACCCTTCGAAACAAGGTCTTCTGCCAATTGAGCAGGAGTAGTACCCGGGCGGTCAGCTGGATTAACTTTGTCGGCATAAATCATCTTTACACCTTCTAGGTTGGCAGCCACATACTCTGCACCTTCGTAGTGGGCTTGGCTATAACCGCGGTCATTGTACGGACCAACCAATAAAATACCAAAGGTAAAATCACCAGCGGGGGCGGCGGGGGCTGCCGGGGCGCAAGCGCTCAACACAAGCGAGAACACCACCAGTAGCATAGAAAACTTAAATAAATGACGCATTTTTTCTTCTCCTTTGTGAATGGTCAGTTTTGGAAAAACTCCAAAATCTGTCTATACAAATAAGCCGCAATTTTAGCATAGCTTATAGTTAAGCATACAACGGATTAAGCCAGATGAATCTTAAAAATCACCCTTAAAACGAAATCAGAAGCTTAAAGCTTCTGATTTCGTTTTTATCAAGGTACACAACTTAAATCTTGCTGCACATCGCTTATCGGTGCGGTAGGCACTTCTCTACCAATCCTTGCCCACAAAGCGCATAAAGGCGGGCGCAGATATTCTTTCGAAACACGATAGGTTTCGCGGGTTAATTTACGGGCTTGCTCCCACTGGCCCGCATGAGCATAGCCTTCAATAAAGACAAAATTCTCCGCCGGGTCATTGGGGTGGTCGCCTAACGCGTAGGCTTCACCAGCCAACTGGTTAACCTTTGCCCAATCTCCCACCTGACGAGCTAACTCCGCTTGAGCAAAATACCAGCACCAGCCATGCGCTTGTTCGGCGCCATAATATTCAGGCGTACGCGCTTGGGGTGCGGGCAAAATCACCTGCTCATTTTGCAACACCAGCATATCTCGCAATAATGGCGGTACTAATTTATTGTTTATTTCTACTTCTGCATCTAAAACCCGTAAACAGCCCGGTGGTTCAAACTGAATCACCACCACGCGATTGGTAAAACCAAAAAAGGTAGCCCCTAAATAATTTTGTTCAAACGTTTGGTTTGGCTCTAGGCTAGCCAAGGCGCGCCCTTCTTGTGTTCGAACCGAAGCAAAATATAAAATCGAATCCATTCTCCCAGGCGCGGAGTACATCCAGTTTAATGGGCCAGAAAGCGAATTATCGCTGGAAACCTGCACTGGCAAATCGTTGGTTAATACCGTTGTCCCTTCTGCCAAGGCTGGTACACGCCACGCCATCTGATTAAAAAATGACTTCTGCGCATCCCAATCTCGCCGGTAAATGGCATTGGTCTGAAAATGCTCCCCTACCGAAAAACCAATTAACAAAGCCAGCAAAATTAAATGAGTTCGTTTAAATCGGCTTAACCAACCCAGCCCCGCGGTGAGAATTAAACTTGACCCCAGCATAAAGGGCAGCAAAAAACGGTCTGCCGAAAAATGCAATTGCGGCAAGGTCCGCGCGCCTACCAGCCAAAACGCGCCGCCACCTAAGATCCACGCTGCCAAACCTAACCAAAAGGCTTGTTTAACCCAATCTGCTTCTTGATGATTAATTAAAGAGTCTTGACGAATTAATAAGTAGATTCCGGCAAACAGGCTGGCCGCTAGAGCGAGAGCGAACGCCCCGATAACGGTATACAGGCCAAGGGTAGAAAGTTCCACTGGCTGAAAAGGGAACAACCAATTCAGCGGAACTGATACCCAGAAGGCTTGTCCCATATTCCACAATAATTTTCCAAAACCTATTAATGCATTATTTTGTAAATCAACAATCGTTTGATAGCCATAGCTGGCATTTTGGTTTTCAAAGAAAAACGCCCGCCAAATGGATATACCAAAAATTAACCCGAAATAAACAAGATAATTTTTGGCTACACGACGAGATTTTTGCCAAAACGGTTCATCTTCCAAAATAAGCCAAAAGAGCAAAATACGAAAAAACTCTAGAAAATAAAAATATTCCAAGGTTAATAAATTAATAAAACTTAAGACCAATGCCAAGCCATGTAACCCAATTGAGCCGCGGCGCACCGCTAGCACCGAAACATACAGCGAAGCCAAGAAAGCGGCCAAAATAATATAAAAATGGCTATACATGAGCGAAATAAAGGTTTGACCCATACCCGGGTAAATTAAAAACAAAGCCGAAGCCCATAAGGCGGGGCGTTCATCTTTTTGCCAAATTTGACGAAGCAACAACCAAACCAATACAGCCGTTAACCAACGCAAGGGAATTACCAAAACCTGCCACAACAGCGGGTTTGAACCAATTAAAGGCAGCAAGCCCTGATAGAGCATTCCCCAAAATGGGCGGCTAGTAGAAAAAAGCTGGGTTAACGCTTGGGGACCCAGTTTAAAATATACCCATGTCCAGGGTAATTCGTCCCAATAAAAACCGCGCTCCCAAAAGAAAGGCGCAAAAGCCAACAGGGCGAGAATAAATAAAAAGGCAGGAATGGATATCTTTTTCATTTTTTAATTAAGTTTATACACCATACGGTGACGGTGAAAAGCCCCTTCTTGAAAGGTGCTGGTAACGACAAACCCAAATTTTTGATAGACTGCCAATGCGCTTAAATTATCGGTTTCTACACTTAAAACAATCGCTTCAAAACCAGCTTTCCGAGCGGCTTGTTCAAAGGCTTGTAAAAGCGCTTTGGCATGGCCTTGTCCCCGCGCCGATTCAGCTACGCCGATGTAGGTTAATTCTACTTGACCTGTTTGCAAAGTGTTCTGGGATGCTGAAAAAAGTACCGAATTAATTAATTGAAACAAAATGCGCGGACGCCGAAGCCCTACCATAAGCAATTGAAGAATAAACCCGCCCAATGGCTGCCGCAACCGAGCGTTTAATGCGGCCGGGTCTGCCGAACCCAGCACATAACCAACGGGTTTTTTTTGTTCGTTTAAAACACAAAAAGCGATGACCGATTTATCGTTTTGAGCAATTTCAAAATAGCGTTTTACAAACCAAAAGCCCAAATCGGTTAATAAGGTTGGCATCACCGCCATGTGCAAATCAACCAAATCTGACAGGTGCT
>CAYOGW010000142.1:0-5092 GCA_964403635.1 uncultured Anaerolineaceae bacterium
ATTTATTTATTTTCGAATAAATCGATAAAACGATTAATTAACCAAAGCTGAAATTCTGCTTCGTTAAGTTGCCCCGCTCTTAATTGCTGGTCTGCTAGCACTAGCCCATTTTCTACCCATTGATTTTGCCATCGCTGCGGTTTTCGTAAATAATCAGCCACAATGCCTTGTTCGCGCATTTGAGTGGCATCGGGTAACCAAGCCGTTAAAAAATAAGCAGAGGGGTCGAATACAATTTGGTATCTTCGAACGGTGTCGTAAAAAGAAACGGTTAAGCGTACATCCTGAAGGTTTTCAGTGGTATAGGCTTGCTTCATTAAATATTCTTTAAATTCACTTTCTAGTTGCTCTAAAGAATAATGAAAATGTTTTTGCAGGGCATCGTTTAATGCAGCAGAAGGGGTTCCCTGCGGAATATCGTGCGCAAAGTCCATAAAGGCTGTGAAGCCATGTTTTTCAATTAAATAACCGGTTAACGCGGCGGCTTCTAAATAACCAACTTCGTGCTGAGTAAAATAGAATTCATCTGCTAGGTTGGTGAGAGGAATGTACCAGCCAAGCTCGATTAATGCAGCCGCCCGAGGCAGAATGGGCTCTACTTTAAAATGACCTTGAGAAAGCCAAACCGCCAAGCCCTCTACCAACATGGTTGTTCGATTGCCGCCCAACTCGGCATCAATTTTATGCACCATTTCGTGATGAATAATTTGTTGGGTGGCTTGTCCGGCGTAGTTTTCGTCTAAATAAGATACAAAAATGGCTTCGGTGGCAAAGCCGCCATGCCCTACTACACGCGGGATAAATGTAACTGAAATTTTGTCATCGAACTGCGTTTGAATTCGTTCTTCAACCAAATTGGCTTGCGTTTGGGTTAATTCGGCTAACATTTCAATGTCGCGGGCGGCATCTGTGCCAGAGATGGTATAGATAATACAGCAATCAATGCTGAGGCTCTGCCAGCTAGCGTTTGGTTCGGGGTACGGAAGCGCGCTGCGGGGGAGCAGGGAGAGGGTTTCTTGCCAGTGGGGACCATCTGGTAAAACGGAATAATTCAGCAGGTAGTCACCGGCTTGTAAATCTGCTGTATTCCATACCCAAAAAAAGGTGGCTTGGCTGCGCCCGCCTATGCCATAACCGCCAAACTCCGTTTCGGCCAGGCTTTGACCATTTACTGAAATGGCTATTTTTTGATTGTTTAATTTAAAATCGGCAGGGGTGATGACTTCAAAACTGACTTGGTCACCCACAAATAAAGGGCCGTCTGGGTGGGTGCGAACAAGAAAGGCTTGGTCTGGAGAAGCAATGGGCGCGCAGGCGGCAAATATAAGCAAAAAAACGAACAAGTTTGGTTTCATGGGGTTATTATAGTGAGAACGAAATTTAATTAACAGGAGGCAATTTTAATGGAACAACGCACTTCTCCCCGCTGGAATACCAACACAAAGTTGGTAGTTGGGTTTTCGGTGGTAGCCATTTTGGCGGCATTTTTGGTTAAGTTTCAAAGTATTGTGACGCCTCTTTTGATGTCCGTCATTTTGGTTTATTTGCTGTACCCTGTTTCGGCTTTTATTAATAAGCGTTTGCGTTTTTCGTGGGATGCTTCGGTGGCGGTGGTATATATTTTATTAATTTTAATTTTGGTTGGAATCATCACCCTTTCTGGCTTGGAGGTGATTCATCAGCTTGAAAGCCTATTAAAGCTGGCACGGGTAAGTTTGGATGAATTGCCGCGCATGGCGTACGAACTTTCGAACACGTCGCTGCAAATTGGTCCTTTTACTTTAGATTTTCGCACGGTGGATATTCGCGATTGGAGCAGCCAATTAACCGAGACGGCGCAAACCATGCTGGGGCAAACGGGACAATTGGTAGGCGCTTTGGCAGGGCAAGCGGCCAGTACCGGCGGCTGGCTGGTGTTTGTGCTGCTCATCTCTTATTTTATGTTAGCCGAAAGCGGCGGATTAAGAGAGGGGATTCTACGAATCGACATCCCCGGCTACACACGGGATATTGAACGAATGGGCAACAAACTCGGGCACATCTGGAACGCTTTTTTGCGTGGACAGTTAATTTTAATCTCGCTGGCAACGGTGATTTATACCGGCGTGCTGGGCGGCTTGGGCGTCAGTTACGCCTTGGGGCTGGCGTTAATGGCGGGCATTGCCCGCTTTTTACCCTATGTGGGCCCGGCGATTAGTTGGACGATTTTGGCTTTGGTCACTTATTACCAAGAATATAAATTGCCCGGCATGAGCGCCTTTAATTACACCTTGCTGATATTAATCATCGCCTGGGTGATTGATGGCATTTTAGATAATATTGTTCAACCGCGCATTATGGCAGAAGCGCTCAAAATTCACCCCGCGGCGGTGTTGGTGGCGGCGATTATTGCTTTTGATTTATTGGGTTTAATGGGCATGGTGATTGCCGCGCCTATACTGGCCACTTTTCAACTATTGGCGCGCTATGTGGTGCGAAAGCTTTTTGACCTAGACCCTTGGGAAGGCATCGAAGAAACCGATGTGCCGCCTTCGATCCGCAGACAGATTAAAAACTGGTGGCGAGACAGCATCTTACCGATTTTGAAAGTTTTTCGCCGCCAAACGAAATAAACCAACCCAGCCCGCTAGAATACACTATAATGGAAGCAATAAATATAAAAAGGAGACACTCATGGCAAAAAATACGACCCCTGAACCCTCCACCGAAACTTTAGCTGAGACCGAGAATTACTTGGTCTGGAAAGCCGAAGAACCGGATGGTGAGACCACTTATCACGTCGAACTCGGCACAGTTACAATGCATTTCTTCCGCGAAGAATGGGAAGAATTCATTGAACTAGTGCGTTCTCTCGAATAAGTTGCATAATGCCCGTAGGGTATAAAGAGGGGCAGGTTATCACCTGCCCCTTTCGCTTTTTAAGGGCGGAAATTAATTTTTAAATGGGGAAATGCTTTGCTTTGGGATTAAAGGGATTTTTCTGTAAGGATTAAGTTGGTTTTCTGTATAATAGTCTAAAAGGTGTTATACGGAATTTTTTCTGTATAACATGCCAATTGGGGTATTATGCGGAATTAATTCTGTATAAACCATAGTTGGGCGTTCCCTTGCACAACAACAACAATGCTTTGAAAAAAGGAATAATTTATGCAACATAAACTTTCCCGATTAATTGTTTTGATCACAATTTTACTGATAAGTGCCTGTAATTCTGCGCCTCAAATAACAGAATTAAATAGCGCCACTACTACCTACGACGAAACCATTAATATTAATAACTGTGGCAACAAGGCAGAAAGTTCACAAACTGCATCACGTTCGTTCTCCACAAAAATATCAGGAACGGGGACTATCAAGGCTGGCTACGATAAAGTTATTGAAGGTAGCGTTTCAGCAACTTACGAGCAATTTAAAAATATTACAAAAACTCAAACTCTTACCGCTGCACCTGGTACAAATATGGAATTCGTTTTAGAGTGGTCAGATGATGTTCGTACAGGTAATGCTACTGTTAATGGCGAACGTGCAGATTACACAGTCAATATTCCAATATCAGTTGCGCAAATATCTAGCCGTGATTTAGGCTGTAACACTCCAGCATCAACTGGGGGCAGTCCAGAATCAACTAACTGGGCATTTGCATTAGAACGCCATTTTCCTGCTGGGTTCTGGTCTGCAGGCACACATTCGTATTCACTAGCGTTTACATGCCCAAATGATCCCTCAAATGATCCATCCGATAGCACAAATAGAGATTTCACAGTTTCTAATGATTTTCCACTCATATCAGACGATGTCTATTTGCGTTGGAGCGCTTTGAGAGTTGGGAATCCCTGGGGCGAGATAGTTGACGGCATCAATCCATCTCAATCTACGGTCGCATCAGTGGCTTGGGATACTATTACCAAATCCGAAGCAGAGTGGAGAATATCTAATTGCACAGGAACTATTTCTTGGGACGGTGGTGCAACTGAGCCTTTAACTGGAGTATCATTCCAGCATTAGTTATCTTGCCATAAAGGTTGCAGGTCTTTTTCAGGGCAACGAGTCTTGCGCAACAAAAAACGCCCAACAAAGCGTGCAGCGGATTGGCGTGTGGGCTCCGCGTTCAAGAGTTGATTTGTGCAAAATTCTAGAATTCTCTGGTTGTGGTATTCTCACGCCAACCGCTAACGCAAACCGTTGGCTTGCCCCTTGCATAGCATAGAATTCTTATGATGTCATCAACATTACCTGCTCTCAACATAGCGCAATGGCTTTTTACAATATTCATGATTTTAGTTGTTGGCGGAACTTTTGCGCTAATGACATATGGTGCTATTTTAGAAATCAGGTATTCAGGACCATATACAATCGCCAGCACTGACGAGAAAGAAAAATGGCGAAGGTCCATTATTTTGGCATTGTTACGGACAGGAATGTTGCCAATCATCGCTTTACTTGAATTGATTTTCATCCCCTACACAGACCAAATATTGTTTCAGTCTTTGTTTTGCGGCGGTATCTGGATAATAGCATTTCCTATTGCTATTTTGTATCAACGCTGGGATTTTGAACGGACAATTAAGCGATATCAAAAATTAAACAGAACGCTGAAAGACGAAAGAAAGTCAGAGAGATATAAAAACGGTTCGCAGTTACAAAAATTCGTCAATATATTTATGACGGCGGAATTAAAACGCTTTATGAGTGAAGGCTACCCCGAAGGAAACAGCGAAAATAATAATATTTCTGAAAATGACAAGAATTAGCTATGGTTGTATTAAAAGGCAAAAGCCTTCCTATGGCAAAAAGCAAGCCAACAAAGCGTGCACCCGACGCTGGGGAGTCTGGCGCGATTCCAAGCATTTTTTTACGCCTAAGCATTTCCCCAGTCGGACGGCGTTCCGCCGCCCGCCCCAGCGCGGGTATTCCCACTCGCTCCGCTCGGGGACTAGCCGCAAACCGTTAAGCGGCTGTTAAACTTAGAACTGTGCCACTCGAAACCCCAAAGCTGATGTATTGTAAAAATACAAAAAAACTGATATATTGAACACGATATGTCATTCGATCCAACATACCCCCACAGGTTAGACCTGCTCCCGCCCCAAAA
>CAYOGW010000143.1:0-4985 GCA_964403635.1 uncultured Anaerolineaceae bacterium
AAAGATATTGTACACTGAGACGATTTTCTAATTGACTTGCCTCTCGTTTTCGTCTATATTCATCCAGACAATTTACTTTTCAGGAGCCGAAATGCCCGCCCCCAAACGAGATATTTATTTGCTTTCTTCTAAAAATTTATCCCCCGAAACCATTGCCGTGGCGTTTGCCAAAACTTCGCGCTTTCCTAACTCGTTTCGAGAAATTGCCGCCGAATTAACCGATGAAAAAAGCGCTCAATTTCACGAAAAATGGGTGGTGGGCTATGGGCATGCCTCGGTGGCTGAACATGCTGTTTTGCATATTGCCATCGAAAATGCCTCGCGCATAGCTATGGAAGCCATTGAAAGTAACCGGTTGGCATCTTATACCGAAAAATCGACCCGTTACCAAAAATGGGATAGCGAAGCGTTTCATATTCCGGCTGAATTAGAAAATCACCCTTTAAGGGATGAATACGTTTCGACCTGCAAAATGTTGTTTGAAACCTACGCCGCATCGCTAGAGCCGGTGAAACAAGTGGTACAACAAAAGGTGCCTCGCCGAGAAAATGAAACAGACGAAGCCTGGGACAGGCGCATCCGCTCGCAATATGTGGATGTCAGCCGCTTTTTGCTGCCCGCCGCTTCGCTGGCAAACGTGGGCATGACCGCCAATGGGCGTGTGCTAGAAAATTCCATTCGCAAGTGGCGTTCTCATCCGCTGGCAGAGATTAGAGAAATTGGCGAAACGGTTAAACAAGTGGCGCAAGCCGAACTGCCCACGTTGGTGAAATATGCCGAACCAGTAGATTATTTAATTAACACCAGCCAAGCCTTAACAGAGATTGCTCAACAGCAAGTTGAACTTAATTTAATGAATGAAACTCGCTGCGAACTAGTTGATTTTAATCCCGACGGGCAAGAGCGGATACTTGCCGCAGCCTTGTACCGTTTTGGAAACGGCAGTTACAGCGAGGCGTTGGGCTGGGTTCGTAAGGCTTCTGCCGCAGAGCAAGCCGCTTTAGCGGAATCATTATTGGGGCAATTGGGGCGGCATGATGTCCCGCTGCGAGAATTAGAACACACCCAATACACCTTCGATTTAATCATGGACCAAGGGGCTTATGCTGAGTTTAAACGGCATCGTATGATGAGCCAAAGCCCGCAGCTGCAAACAGCCGCTTTAGGTTATGTTACGCCTTTAATGATGGAAGAAGCTGGTTTTGGCGGGCAATACCGCCAAGCCATGGAGGCCGCCCAAGCCATGTGGCAGAAATTAAACGAAAGCAACCCAGACCTAGCCCAATATGTGGTGCCAAACGGTTTCAATCGGCGGGTGCTGGCAACCTTTAATTTGCGCGAAGCGTACGCGTTTTGTCAGTTACGCGCGGCAGCCAATGCTCATTTTTCTATTCGGCGGGTGGCACAGTGGATGTTTGAGCAAATTGAGCAAGTGCATCCGCTTTTGGCAAAATACATTCGTTTGCATGACGAAACTTGGCAAAGCATAGACCAGCAGTTTTTTACTAAGTAAGAGTTGCATTAACCCCAACATCTTTTCCTTGACGCGCCTTTTGATGGAGGCATAGAATATTTGCTATGGAATACAAAGATTACTATCAAACCTTAGGTGTGCCGCGTTCGGCCAAACCAGATGAAATTCGCAGCGCCTATCGCAAGTTGGCGATGCAATATCACCCAGACCGCAACGCGGGCAATAAAGCCGCCGAGGATAAATTTAAAGAAGTCAACGAAGCCTATCAAGTGCTTTCGGATGCCGAAAAACGCGCCCGTTACGACCAACTGGGTTCGGCTTATCAGTCGTGGCAGAGCCGCGGCGGACAAGGTGGTTTTAATTGGGATGAATGGGCCGCGCGTGGGGGCCGAGGCCGCCAAACAAATGTGAATGTAGAAGATTTATTTGGCGGAATGGGCGGCTTTTCAGATTTTTTTGAAACGCTCTTTGGCGGCGCGGCAGGGGCGGCGGGCTACCAGCAGGCTGGATCCGCTTTTCGAGGCCGTAAACAAGCACAAGAGACGCCCGTTTCTATCACCTTGCAAGAGGCTTTTCAAGGCACCAGCCGCATTTTAGAAAGTGAAAACAAACGGGTGCAGGTTAAAATTCCGGCGGGGGTAAAAACGGGTTCTAAGGTGCGGGCGGCTGGCGGCGGTTCGGCTGGCAACGACATCTATCTTAAAGTAACCGTTCAACCCGATTCTCGCTTTGAACGAGATGGCGATAACTTGCACACCCAAGCTAGTGTGGATGTTTTTACCGCCTTGCTGGGCGGCGAAGCCGAAGTAGAAACCATGACAGGTAAGGTTAAATTAACCATTCCGGCGGGCACCCAGCCCGAGCAATTAATACGCTTGGCGGGGCGCGGCATGCCTTCGCTTAAAAACGCAGACAAAAAAGGGGATTTATTCGTGCGTATTAAAATTCAGATGCCCAAGAATTTAACTGCTAAGCAAAAAGAACTGCTGCAGCAAGTTGCCCAGTTGGGCAAATAACACCGGATTAAGGAGTATTTTAATAATGAAGAATCAAGTTCGTTTCTTAACGGCTTTAATCATCTTGGCATTGGCGGCTTTGGCTTGCCAATATGCCGAAACCCCAACCCCTACGACCGAACTGCCGGTTGAGTTTTTGCCATCGGCAACGCCTGCCCCCAGCGTGGAAGTAGTGCCAGTGGGCGAAATTGCGCCGAGTTTGTTTCAGGAACAAGATGCCTTAATCGCGCTCTACGAGCATGTTGAACCGGGCATTGTTTCTATTCAGGTGCTAACCAAACAAGGCGGCGCGCAAGGCTCAGGTTTTGTGATTGACGATCAAGGTCATATTGTCACCAATTACCATGTGGTAGAAGGCGCCGAACAAATTCAGGTTGATTTTCCTTCTGGTTATAAAGCCTATGCCGAATTAATTGGTATTGATAAGGATTCAGACTTGGCTGTGATTAAAGTTGATGCCCCCGCTGATGAGTTGTTCCCGCTGACGTTGGGTGATTCCAACGGGTTAAAAGTTGGGCAAACCGTGTTGGCAATTGGCAACCCCTTTGGGTTAAGCGGCACCATGACCAAAGGCATTATTTCGGCTTTGGGGCGCACCTTGCCCTCCGACCGAGAATCTCCGGGCGGCGGTTTCTTTAGCGCCGGAGATTTAATTCAGACCGACGCGCCGATTAACCCGGGCAACTCTGGCGGGCCGCTTTTTAACCTAAACGGAGAAGTAATTGGGGTTAACCGCGCCATCCTGACAGACGCTTCTAACGCGACCGGCGAGCCGGTTAATTCGGGTATTGGTTTCGCCGTTTCCATTAATATTGTTAAACGGGTAGCCCCCGCATTAATTGAAGACGGCAAATATGATTACCCCTTTATGGGCATTGCCTCCATTGACAGCCTGCCGATAGACGCGATTGAAGCTTTAGACCTGCCGCAATATACCGGCGCGTATGTAACCAGTGTAGTGGAAGACGGCCCAGCCGATAAAGCGGGGGTTATCGCGGGCAGTAAACAAACCAAAATTTCTGGCTTGCTGGGCGGCGGAGATTTAATTGTGGCTTTAGATGGGCACGAAATTAAGAATTTTGACGAATTAATTAGCTATTTAATTAACAACAAAGGCCCCGGTGACACGGTTATTTTGACCATTATCCGTGACGGCGAACGAATGGATTTGCCGCTGGTGCTGGATAAACGACCTTAACCTAAAAGGGACTGCCAATTTGGCAGTCCCTTTTTTTCTCTTCATTAACCGAAGCG
Source organism: uncultured Anaerolineaceae bacterium (assembly GCA_964403635.1). Taxonomy (GTDB): domain Bacteria; phylum Chloroflexota; class Anaerolineae; order Anaerolineales; family Villigracilaceae; genus JANJTV01. Next base: position 3,745 of record CAYOGW010000143.1, read on the forward strand.
TTCTTCTTTCCACACATCGGCGCGGTTGTGATAACCGGCTTGCTCCCAAAAGCCGCGCCGGTCGCCGCGCATAAACTCTAGCCCGCGCAGCCATTTGGCGCCTTTCCACAAGTAGGGGGTTTCTAACTCCTCGTTGCCAGGAATCGCCCCCACAACGCCTCGCAAAGGATAACCGTGGTCCGCGTCGATGGGTTTACCTTCAAAATGAGTAGCCATTAAAAAGTTTTCTTGCAGCACAATCTCTAAAGGCAGGTTAACCGTAAAGCCATATTCGGCATGCTGCATGACATGGGTGGCGGTTGGTTTAATTTTAATAAAACCTTGCTCTACCAAGGTTTTAACCGAAACACCTTCCCAAGGGGTATCAAACTTGCTCCAACGGGTCACACAATGCAGGTCCATCACCAAGCTGGTGCGGGGCAGCTGATTAAATTCGTCCCAGTTCCAGGTTTTTTCTTCTTCTACTTCGCCCCAAATGCGTAAATCCCAAGTGGCGGGGTTAAAGGGCGGAACCGGCCCGTAATGCAAAACCGGAAATTTAAGCGTTAAAGACTGCCCGGGCGGCATGCGCCCTTCACTTTTTACACGTTCTTCTTCTTTTCTACGATCTGCGCCTTCAAAAGAAAACATCAGACACTCCTTGTTTAATTAATTTAATCATTATACCTAAAGCACTCCTAAGATGTTTGAAAAGGCTTTGTTCTTACCAATTTTATGCTACTATTTTTGAAAGGAAATTAAAAATGACTTTTAATCCAGATGTAATCATGACTCTCTTAATTTCGGGCTGTGTTTTTGGTGTGCTTAATGTTGTTTTGCTGGCGGTTGTTTTCTTTATGCGCCGCAAAGTAAACGAGGTGAAAAACTGGCCTTCGGTAGGCGGGGTAGTAATTAGCTCGCACATTGAATACCGAGCCAGTTCGGAAGGCGGAGACACGCCTTACCCGGTGGTGCTATACGCCTATCAAATTGGCCAGCAAACCTATCAAGCCAACAAAATTGCGCCCGGGCCAGAAGTAGGCGGCTGGGGCGCCGATAAAACCGTTGCCAAATATGCCCCTAACCGCATGGTGACGGTTTATTACAACCCGCAAAATCCATCTGAAGCGGTCTTAGAGAAAAACGCGCCCGCCGAATGGGTCATTTGGTTAATTTTAGCTATTTTTGATGCGGTGCTGTGTTGTATTGTGCCGGTGACCATCTTTTTCTTCGGCGTTTAACCGGCGGGCTGCCCCGCGCTT
>CAYOGW010000144.1:0-4939 GCA_964403635.1 uncultured Anaerolineaceae bacterium
TCGCGAATACCTGTGCCGAGCGCTTTGGCTACGGCTTCTTTGGCGGCAAAACGCGCGGCTAAGGATTCAGTTTTCCCACCGCAAGATTCTACTTCCGCGGGGGTAAATACCCGTTGGATAAATCGCTGACCTTGATAATCAATAATTTCTGCGATACGTGCAATTTCAATTAAATCAACGCCGTTGGTTAGTTTCATGTTAGGCTCCCGGCCGCTACAATGGCAAGTTTATTGGGTTGTAGGTAGGTTTGAGCGGCTTCTAAGGCTTGCTGGGGGGTTACGCTTCGTACAATTTGTTCGTACTCTTGATAATAATTTAAGCCAAGTTGATAGCGCTCGATGTTAAGTAAGGCATTTGCTACACCGCCGTTGGATTCTAGGGAAATAGGCAGGCGGCCAACATAATTATCTTGGCTGTCTTGAAGTTCCTCTTGGCTAACCCCTTCGGTTACAAAACGGTTAATTTCATTAAGAATTAATTCGGTTGCTTTTTCTACGTTTTCTACGTTAACGCCCGCTTGAATTTCCCAGGTGCCGGGGCCGTTTCCAGCGCTTAAGCTGGATGAAGCGTAGTAAGCCAAACCAGATTGTTCTCGAACAACATCTCCGATGCGTCCCATCATACCAAATTGACCCAGAATTGAATTGGCGAGCGAAGCGGCGGTGTAGGCTGGGTCTTTTCGGCTTGGGCCGCTGGCTCCAATTAATAAGTCGGCTTGGGGTTTGCCGGGGATGTAGATTTCTTTTCGGATGATGGAATCGAGCGGGGTAAGCGGGGGTAGCTGCGGGGTAGCCTGCTGGAGGGGGTTTATCCAATCTCCTAAAACTTTTTCGGCATGTTCGTGTATTTCGTTGGCTTTAACAGCTCCTACAATGGCAATTACCATGCCTTGTGGACCAAATTGGTTGTGATGAAAATTAATTAAATCTTGGCGGCGAATGGCTTGGATGGTTTCGGGATAGCCATCTTCTGGGCGTTGGTAGGGGTGATTTTTATAAACAATATTGTCGAAAGCCAGGGAGGCCATGTCGGCAGTGTCTTGGGCGCGAATGGTTAGGTTGCTGAGAAGTTGGGTGCGGCGCTTTTCTACTTCCAATTCTGGAAAGGTTGGCTGGCGTAAAGATTGGGCTAGCAGATTAAAGAGGAGCGGGATGTCTTCGGCAAGGGCGCGGCCAGTAAAGCTGGCGGTGAGCGTGCCAGCGCCAAAGGCAAGGCTTGCGCCTACATCTTCTAAGGCTTGGTAAATTTCTTTAAATTGGCGTTGTTGTGTGCCGCGCATTAAGCAAGCGCAGACGAAGTCGGCAAGCCCAAGTTTTTCATCGGTATCAAATATGCTGCCCGCATTAAGGTAACCGCTGATGACGACCGAGGGACTGTGAAAATTGGAACGGGTTAAAAGGGTGATGCCATTGTTTAATGTGGCGCGTTGAATGTCGTGAGGACCGGGCAAGGCGCTGTGGGCGGGTTGATTCATGCGGGCTCCCCGATTGGTTTGTATATGCCTACCACGCGGGTTTCTGGCTGAAGGTATTGGTTGGCTACCCGTTGAACGTCTTGGGGGGTTACTTGAGCAAGGTTTTGCAGGTAGGTTTCAAACCATTGGTAGCCTGAGAGCATTTCTGCAAAGCCTAGCCAAAAGGCTTGGTTGGTAATGTTTTCGCTGCCATAGGCAAAAATAGCACGGGCTTGTTTAATGGCTCGCGAAATTTCTTCTTCTGAAACCAGTTGCTGATTAAGGCGGATTAACTCAGTATCGAGCGCGTGAAGAGCTTCTTCTGGGCTGCGGTCTGGATGCAGGGTAAGGGTGATGTTATAGAGAAAAGGGTCTAAGGTGGCTGTTCCGCCGCCGCTTAATCCTACGGCTAGCTCGGTATCAATTAAGGCTCGATATAAGCGAGATGTTTTGTTGGAAATGCCCCCACCGCCAAATAAGTTCATGTTGCTGGGTCCGGCTAGCAGGCTGTCTAAGACCGCCAAGGGGAAGAAATCGGGGTGGGTGGCGGCGATGCCGCGATAGGCAATTTGCAGGTAGGTTGTTTCGCCGGGGCCTTCAACGGTTAAGCGTATTTCTTCGGTTTGTGCTGGTTCAGGTAGATTCAATCTGGGCGGGGTAGGACCAGCAGGAATGGCGTCGTATAAGTTTTTTAGTTGTTTAATCATTGCTTCGGTTTCAAAATCGCCTGCAATGGCTAATACGGCATTATTCGGTGAATAGTAGGTTTGATAGTGATTGTATAGGTCATCGCGGGTGAGGCTAAGCAGGTCTTGGGTGTTGCCAATGACTTCGTGACCGTAGGGGTGAGTTTTAAAAGCTGCGTTTTGAATGGCTTCACTTAGTTGAAAAAGGGGTTCGTTTTCACTGCCTTCTCGTTCGGCAATAATCACTGTGCGTTCTGATTCCACTTCATCGTTTTTAAATAGACTATTTTTCATGCGGTCTGCTTCTAGTTGCAGGGCGAGGTCTATTTTTGCGGCTGGCATGGTTTCAAAATAGGTTGTCCAATCTAAAAAGGTGAAGGCGTTCCATAAGCCACCTTCGCGTGAGATGGCTTTATCCAGCACATTGGATGGAAATTGCGGTGTGCCTTTAAATTGCATGTGCTCTACCCAGTGTGAAATGCCAGTTTTACCGTCTGGCTCATCTTTTGAGCCAACCCGATACCAAAGCCAATGGCTAATGATGGGGGATGTGTGAATTTCTTTTAATAATATTTTTAAACCGTTGCCAAGAATGATTTGGGTGTGATTATTCATTTAAATTAAAGTTTATTTAAAGAAGCTGTCACAAAACCACGGGTTCAGTTGGCAAATGGCAAGGTCTTGCGCGCTTTTAATTTCTGGTTGTAAGAGCCAATAAAGCGGACCAATGACTTGTTGCAAACCGACAAATGGTTGATGTAGCTCCGTGTCTTTAAGTGGGATGTTAACTTCGACATCTAATTTAATTGGGATGACAGTATCTACGGGCACAGTGATATCTAGTGAAATGGGCAGCCTTGAACCTGCCGGTAAGATGATATTGGTAGGGGCATCTAATATTTGTAGCCCGCCAGTTTGCAAAACAACACGCGCACCTGAAATACGCACATTTTCTGTAAGAATGACATCGGTGGTGGTTTGTACAGGCAGCGTAAATTGAACGGGCACTTCGGTTTCAACGGCTACTACGGTGGTAATGTGGGCTTGATCCATCAGAATAAAATTTTCATACAAGCCGCGTAAGACGTTTTCACCAACAACGTTTTTAATGACAAATGTGTATTGGGCCAAAATGACCAATGTGGAAATTAAAATAATATTTACAACAAGTGAAATAATGCTAGAAACGGTCCAAAACGCGGGTGGAATCTTATTAAGCTGAAAACGAAATAACCCCTTTAGCCAAGAGCCAATACGGGCGACAAAACTTGGTTTTGGCGAATTACTAGGACCCATATATCAACATCTCCTCTTGTGTTTAGTTTAGCATAGCTTTGATAAAACAAATGTCCTTACAAAAATGATTAATGGAGGGTTTGGACTATAATACCTTGTTCCGGCACTTGAATTCTGGGCGGGTATTTCATATAATCAGCCCGCTTAAGCAGGTATCAAGCAGCCAAATCAAGGAGGATAGATTGTCTGAACTGCAATATTATGTAGCGGTAGTGGGTGCTGGCCCGGCTGGAATGTTTGCAGCGCGGGAACTGGCTCGAAGTGGGGCCCGCGTGGTTGTTTTTAATCGAGATATTAAACCAGGTGGTTTGGCTGAATATGGAATTTACCCAGATAAACATGCCATGAAAACAGGCTTAAGAAGCCAGTTTCGGCAGGTTTTAGATACCCCCGGGTTAGATTATTTTGGGAATGTTGTGATTGGTCAACAAGGTGATTTCACTTTGGATGACTTAAGAGAAATGGGTTTTCAAGCCATTTTGGTTTGCGCGGGCGCACAAGGCACCAAGTGGCTGGGCTTACCCGGCGAATCATTAATTGGCGTGTACCATGCCAAAGACTTGGTTTTTCATTACAACCAATTACCGCCTTATACCCAAAAGCCGTTTCATTTTGGCAAAAAGATGGCTGTGGTTGGCGCGGGAAATGTCATGTTAGACATTGCGCGATTTTTAATTCAAAAAACAAAAGTAGATGAAGTGGTAGCCGTTGTTCGCCGCGGCCCAGATGAAGTGAAATTTGATAAAAAAGAGATGGAGTATGTGATTGCCAATCTCTCTCAACGGGCGCTGGATGAAGAAATGGCTCGCGTAGCCCCTATTATGCAAGCGGTTGGGCAAGACCCCGAAGCCGCCAAAGCCAATATTCTCGAAGCCTTACCCAAAGCTCAACCCACCAATTCAGCGGCACGCTTTCGTTTTGAGTTTTTAGCATCTCCAACCCAAATTTTAGGCGATGCACAAAATCAGGTGGTTGGCTTAGAAGTTGAAGACAACTCTTTACAATTAAAAGATGGTGAGACCAAAGCGCGTGGCACTGGTAATAAACGAACTATCGATGTAGATGGTGTGATTTTTGCGATTGGAGATAAAGTTGATGAAACTTTTGGTTTGCCGGTGGAATGGAATGAGTATTCCAAGAATCCCGCTCCTCGTTTCCCTGTGGATGAAATATCTTATGAAGCGTACGACCCCGCAACTGCCTCGCCGATTAAAGATATTTTTGTGGCGGGTTGGAGCAGACAAGCCAGCACTGGTTTGGTAGGTTATGCCCGCAAAGATGGAACCAATGGGGCTAAGGTAGTCATTCAATACTTGCAAACGCTTCAACCAATAGAACCTGATGTTCAGCTATTAAAGAACCGATTAAAGAAAATTGGCAAGCCTGTTGTTACCGTTCAGGATGTAAGAAATTTAACAGAAATAGAAGCCGCTGAAGCACAACGGCGAGGCGTAGAATCGTTTAAATTTGGTACAAACGAAGAAATGCTAGAAAAAATAAAATC
>CAYOGW010000145.1:0-3304 GCA_964403635.1 uncultured Anaerolineaceae bacterium
CGCACGCCGGTAAAGACCATGCTCATGCCGTATTCATCACAAGCCGCAATGACATCAGCATCTCGAGCAGAGCCGCCGGGCTGCACAACCGTTTGCACACCGCTTTTGGCAGCGCGGTCGATGCTATCTCGAAAGGGAAAAAAAGCATCGGAGCCAAGGGTAACGCCGCTGAGCGTGTCTAGCCAAGCGCGGCGCTCTTCGGCGATGAACTGTTGCGGCAAGTGATTAAATACATTAGTCCAATTGCTTTTTTCGGCTTCGGTTACATCTAATTGCAAAAATTGGTCGATGGCATTATCTCGGTCAGGGCGTTTAATTTCTGGTTTAAAAGGCAAATTAAGCACAGTCGGATGCTGACGAAGATACCAAACATCTGCTTTGCTACCCGCCAACCGCGCGCAATGCACCCGCGATTGCTGCCCCGCCCCTACCCCAATGGTTTGACCTTCCTTTACATAGCAAACCGAATTGGATTGGGTGAACTTAAGCGTGACCCAAGCCACCAGCATGTCTCGGATGGTATCTTCAGTGATTTTATTATTTTGAGTCACAATATTCGTAAAATCAGCCGGGGTTACCAAGCGACTATGACGGGCTTGCTCAAAGGTGATGCCGAATACATCGCGTGTTTCCAACTCTTCTGGCTGATAGTCAGGGTCGATTTGCACAATAGCATACCTCCCTTGTTTTTTCTTTTGAAGGATTGCAAGCGCTTCTAGGGTGTAATCCGGCGCAATGACCCCATCAGATACTTCTCTAGCAATTAATTTCGCGGTGGGTTCATCTACTGTGTCTGACAAGGCGATAAAATCGCCAAAGGAAGACATACGGTCGACACCGCGCGCGCGGGCATAGGCAACCGCCAAAGGGGATAGCTCTAGATCATCAACAAAGTAAACTTTTTTAAGCACATCACTTAATGGCACCGCAACCGCCGCCCCAGATGGGCTGACATGCTTAAACGAGGTGGCGGCTGGTAAACCAGTCACTTGTTTAAGCTCACGTACCAATTGCCAAGCGTTGAAAGCATCTAATAAATTAATATATCCAGGAGAACCGCCCAAAACATTAATTGGCAAGGCAGCGCCGTTTTTCATAAAAATGCGGGCTGGTGCTTGCTGGGGGTTGGTTCCGTATCTTAATGGTAAAGATGGTGCCATTGAATTGCCCTTCTTAATAAACATTATTTAATTTGAACTTTTTGCTGACCTTTAATTAATTCGCCAATGACAAAGGTGTGTTCTGGAATTAATTGTTGAACTTCCATTACCTTTTCCTTATCCAGCACACAAACCATCCCAATTCCTAAATTAAAAACACGCGCCATTTCTGCGGTTGAAATATTCCCTTTTTGTTGAATGACAGCCCACAGAGGCGGCTGCTTCCAAGAACTTAGATGAACAATTGCATCTAAATCGGATGGCAAAATGCGCGGGATATTTTCAGTAAATCCGCCGCCAGTAATATGCGCCAAAGCCTTGATATGACCCAGAATAGGATAAAGCAAATTGAAATAAGAGCGGTGCGAAGCCAATAAAGCATCTGCCAGTGAAACACCTAATTCTGGAAGCACTGTTTCTAACGGCGTATCTTCAAATACCTTACGAATAAGCGAATATCCGTTCGTATGCGGACCGCTAGAGCTTAATCCCAGCAACACATCACCTGCGCGAATGGCTGCCGTGCGCGGCAATAACTGCTCACGTTCTACCACCCCTACAATTGTCCCAGCCACATCAAACTCGCCCGGCTGATAAACCCCCGGCATCTCGGCGGTTTCGCCTCCCAACAAAGCCATTTCCGCTTCAACACAAGCTTCGGCAATGCCCGTTACAACAGCCGCGGTATGCTCCGGGTTAAGTTTAGATGTTGCAAAATAATCCATAAAAAAGAGCGGTTTCGCACCCTGTACCAAAATATCATTAATGCAGTGATTCACAATATCCTGCCCAATGCCATGAAAACGCCCCGCCGCCGCCGCTAATTTCACTTTTGTTCCCACCCCATCAGTAGAAGAGACCAAAACTGGCTTGTTCATTTGCTTCAGCACCGAGGCATCGAAAAGTCCGCCAAAAGAGCCAATCCCCGCCAAAACCGCATCGCCGTAAGTGCCGCGCATAGCCGATTTCATTAATTCAACCGCTCGGTTACCCGCATCTATCGAAACGCCCGCATCCGCATACGTAGCAGAACGCGGCATTGCTTGCGCAGCAATATCACGGCGATATTGCATTCCTGAAAAATGAATAGAATTAATGAAAGGGTAAACCTGCTCAACCGCTTGTTCTATCGAACCTGCCCAGCTCGTTAACCCCAGCACTCGCCCGCCCGCAGTGAAAATTTTTCCAGCCGAGTCTGTTTTCGTTCCAGCTTGAAAACAATATGAATTTTCTGGCAAAGGGTCCAAATTAATTTCAAGACCGGTTTCCGGTTTATCAGGGTAACCTTTGCTGGCTAAAACCACACAAACCGCCGCTCCTTTCCGCCAGCCAATCTTTATTTCATTTAATTTACCTTCGGTGCAAGCCAGCATAATTTCTAATAAATCAGTTTCCAGCAAGGGCATCAACACTTGTGTTTCGGGGTCACCAAAACGGGCATTAAACTCCAACACGCGAATGCCCTGCTGGGTCAGCATTAATCCCGCGTACAGCACACCCACAAACGGCAAGCCTTCTTTTCTTAAACCATCTACAGCCGGTTGTAGCACTTTCTCAAGCGCTTCTTTTTGTAAAGCTGCGGTAAATATCGGCGCAGGCGCGTAAGCCCCCATGCCGCCCGTATTCGGTCCTTCATCCCCATCTAGCAGACGTTTATGGTCTTGCGCCGCCAGCATCGGGCGGATGGTTGTACCGTCACAGAAAGCCATTAACGAAACCTCGGGGCCGCTCATGCGCTCTTCAATCACCACTTTGTTCCCCGCCGCGCCTAACAAATTTGCTTCTAATAATTCTCTTAAAATACTTTCGGCTTCTGCATTGCTTTCGGGCAAAAATACCCCTTTCCCCGCTGCCAAACCCGAAGCCTTAATTACTATCGGATAATCTATTTTTTCAAGATAAGCCAAAGCATCCGCAAGTTGATTAAAAGTGGCGAATTTGGCAGTTGGGATGTGATGGCGAGCCATGAAATTTTTAGCAAATACTTTGGATGTTTCTATCTCAGCTGCCGCCTGCCGAGGCCCAAAACAGCGGATTCCCGCCTCCAAAAGCGCGTCCGTTAAACCTTGCTCCAGCGGACCTTCGGGACCAATAACTACCAATTGGATGTTATTGAGTTGGCAAAACCTAACAACAGCCTTGTG
>CAYOGW010000145.1:3404-4925 GCA_964403635.1 uncultured Anaerolineaceae bacterium
GCTTTCACATATTTACGAATTTCATCCACTGTGCGCTTATGAGCAATTAAATCTTCATATTGCCCCATGTCTACCCCCATAAAGCAAGGGTGAGCAATCGGCGGGCAAGTAATGGCAACATGCACTTCCTTAGCACCAGCGTTTTTAAGCAGCTTAATTAAGGGACCGGTTGTATTGCCGCGTACAATACTGTCATCAATCATAATGACCCGCTTCCCAACAACATTTTCATTAATCACATTAAACTTCATCCCAACGCCTCGTTTTCGCAGCGAATCGGTTGGTTCAATAAAGGTACGCCCCACATATCTATTTTTAACAAAGCCATCGTTGTAATGAATGCCGCTCACCCGCGAAAAACCAATCGCCGCAGGGATGGATGAATCTGGTACCGGAATGACCACATCCGCTTCAATCTTTGTTTCATGCGCCAATTGCTCGCCTAGTTTTTGGCGAACATGGTGCACATTCACCCCTTCCCAGACTTGGTCTGGGCGGGCAAAATAAATATGCTCAAACACACATTTGGCGGCTGGGCTAACCGGCGTAAGCGCCTGCGTTACCCGCAAGGCGTTATGCGACAAAGCCACAATTTCACCCGCTTTTACATCTCGAATGGCTTCACATCCTAAGGTTCTCAGGGCACCCGTTTCAGAAGCCACCGCGTAGCCGCCGCTGGGTAACATACCCACACTGAGGGGTCGAAAACCCCAAGGATCTCGCACCGCATAAACCGTATCACGCGTCATAATCACCAGCGAGTACGCGCCAACCCATTTGCGCATGGCATCTTTAATCCGTTCTTCCCAATTGGCACCAGAATCCCTAGCCAACATCATGGTCATCACTTCGCTGTCTGATGTGGAAGAAAAACCAACACCTTGGCGCATCAAGTCATCTCTTAATTCAGCCGAATTAACCAAATTACCATTGTGTGCCAAAGCCAATGGCCCGTGCATGGTTTCGATTAAATACGGCTGCGCGTTTCGTATAGCAGATGAACCGGTTGTCGAGTAGCGGGTATGCCCGATGGCATAGTGCCCTTTCAGGCTGCTTAACGCTTCTGGCTTAAATACTTGCGAAATTAACCCAACATTTTTATACATGCTCATTACTTGCCCATCCGAAACCGCAATGCCAGCCGCTTCTTGTCCGCGGTGCTGAAGAGCAAACAAACCAAAAAAAGCCATACGGGCTACATCTTCGTTCGGTGCAAAAATGCCCACAATGCCGCATTCTTCTTTCGGCGAATCGGATAAATAATTATTCATACATTCCTTTAATTAAATCCAGCTTTTGTTGAAGGTTCTCTGCTGTTTGCTCCACCACAGTCACATGCCCCACTTTACGGCCCGTGCGCGGCGCTTTGCCATATGCGTGTAAGTGTGCTCCGGCAATATTCAAAATAGATGTCTCATCGGGGATTTCACCAATCAAATTAATCATACCCGCCTGCCCCAGCATTTTCGTACTCCCCAGCGGGAGCCCAGCCACAGCCCGAACATGATTCTCAAACTGAGA
>CAYOGW010000146.1:0-1683 GCA_964403635.1 uncultured Anaerolineaceae bacterium
AGTTCTGCATAACTAGCCGAGGTGCCAACGGCTCCTTTAAAGCCTTTTCCGCGTAGGTTTTTATGTTGTTGTAGAAGTGTTTCGTAATCTTCTAATAAGTCTTGGGCATACATGGCCATGCGGTAGCCTAAGGTGCTCGGCTCGGCAGGTTGAATGTGTGTAAAAGCCATCAGCGGGGTGTCGGCTTGTTCTTCAATGAGACGGCTAAGGGTAGCCAGTAAATCACGTAGGGTTTTTATAGTTAATGCCAACGCGTCTCGAAGCCGAAGCGCGTCTGCATTATCTTCAATATCCATAGAAGTAGCGCCCAAATGAATAATGCCGCCGCCAATGGGGCTTTGTTCTGCAAAGGTTTTTACTTCGGCCATCAAATCGTGATGAATTTCGGCTTCTATTTGTAAAGCTCGCTCGATATTAATTTCGTGGCTGTGCTTCCGTAGGTCTTCAACTTGTTCGGGCTTTACCAAACCAAAATTGGCTTGAGTTTCAGCCAGTGCTACCCAAATTTTTCGCCAGAGCAGCCTTTTTTGGGTTTCGCTCCAGAGTTGGCGCATTTCGGGTGAGGCATAACGAAAAGAAAAAGGAGATTGGTAATTATTAAATTGGCTCATGGGTGAATTGTACTTTAAGCTCCGGTTTATAATACAGGAATGCCCAAGCAAGATTTATTTTTTAAGCAGCCTTATATGAACGCGGCGGGAAGTTTAGGCTTTACGCCAGAGTTTAGACAGCCTTTGCCTTGGCATTCATTGGGCGCTTTTGTAACGAACCCAATTAGTATGCGCCCGCGTTTGCCCGCGGTTAATTCTGTTCGGGTTTCTTTTGCGGGTGGTTTTTTGTTGCATACTGGGCTGCCAAATTTGGGTTTAAATGGGGTTTTAAAAAAATATGCTCACAAATGGCGAGAGAGTAAATTACCTATTATTGTGCATTTAATGGCCGACAGGCCCGATGAAACGGCTCGTATGGTTCGGATGCTAGAAACGGTTGAAAATGTGATGGCGGTGGAGTTGGGTTTTGCCGCTGGTTTAGCCGATGATATTTTGGTTTATGTCGTTGAAATGGCACAAGGCGAACTCCCCCTGATTGCCTGTCTTCCGTTTGAGCAGGTAGATTTGGCTGCGAGTTTAATGAATGCGGGCGCATCGGCTATTAGTTTAGCGGCTCCGCGTTTAAGCATGCCAACAGAAGATGGATTAATCTCTGGACGGGGTTATGGGCCGGCTATTTACCCGCAGGCTTTAGAGATGGTGAAACGTTTAACAGGCGCGGGTTTTCCTGTTGTTGCTGGGGGAGGCGTTTATCGTTGGGAACACGCACACGTCATGCTGGGGTTAGGAGCAATGGCTGTTCAGTTCGATTCAGCATTGTGGGGCTTGGGCGATTTAATTAAGAATAACTTGGAAAAGAATCAGTAAACCAAAAATATTCTTCACGGTTAAAACGGGTGGCAAACTCTTGGGCAATCACTGGTACACGGCGCACGAGATTTTCTTGTGCATGGGGTTGGTCAACGAGCATAGCAAAAGTAGCCACCATACTGCCAATGTAATACCCTTCCATGAGTCGTTGATAGTGTTCGGGTAAAGGAAACTGTTTTTGATAGTGCTCTAAAAATACGCCGCGTAAGTCTGTACGCATATCTGAAAAGCAAATGGCTAAATCGTATAAATAATGTCCAAA
>CAYOGW010000146.1:1783-4733 GCA_964403635.1 uncultured Anaerolineaceae bacterium
CGGTTGGGTCTGCTGAAACCACTGGGTACACGCCATTGGCTGGCATAATGGTGTAAGGCTCCGGCAATTTCTCCCACTTGTGCTGCGTAATCTTCACACTCTAATTCTTTTGTATAAAGTTCACCTGAAAGCCAACCCAAAGCAGAGCAGTTGTAAACCTTGTCTTTGTAATGGATGGTTGTAACCGCTTGTTTTTGAATATTTCGAATGGCGCGCGGGGTAGGCAGGTCTGTGTTCCGTGCTAACGCTTCAAGCCACAGCATTTCCGATTCGACCATTTTAGAATCGATACCATGTGTTCCCATAGCCGGGGAAATTGATGCATGAATACGAATTAAGGCAACGGGTTCGTTTTGGGCATCATCGACTCGAAAAGTCACATTGTCACTGTGTTGTAAAAATGTTAAATTCGAGCTTCCAAAAAAAGGATATTGGGCAAGCGCTTGTTGTGCTATCTCTAGGTATATCGGCTTTAATTCGCTCATCAATGCTAAATTATAGCAAACGGGGTGTTTATTTCTCTAGCCAAATGGTCACGGGTCCATCATTATGAATTTCGACCAGCATTTCTGCTCCAAATACTCCTTGCCCGCATTCAATGCCATAACTTTTAATTAATTGAACAAAGTGATTGACAAGGGGTTCCGCTTTTTCTGGAATAGCGGCTTCAATAAACGAAGGCCTGCGTCCTTTTTGTGTATCGGCATACAAAGTAAATTGAGAAACAACAATCACACCACCCATAATATCCTTCAAAGATAGGTTCATTTTTCCATCTGCATCTTCAAATATTCTTAGATGAACTACTTTTTCGGCTAACCAAGCTGCCTGCTGTTCACCGTCTTCATGACCGATGCCCACCAATATAACCAAACCCTGATTGATTTCGGCGTGGGTTTTCCCTTCTACACTCACTCGGCCATATTTCACTCGTTGCAGTAATATACGCATACTTTAATCCTTCTATATAAAAATCGGAACTCAACCTAATAGCGATTGAATTCCGATTAAATAATTGGTGTTTTAAAACCTATTTTGGTAATTGAATAGCAGAGCGCACTTCTTGCATCGTGGTTTCTGCAATCGCGCGGGCGCGTTTTCCGCCGTCGTGTAATACATCCCAAACCGTGTCTGGGTTTTTGCCAATTTCTTCTCTGCGGGCTCGAAAAGGCTCTAAATTCTTATTTAAATTTTCAGCAAAGCGTTTTTTGCAGTCTACACAGCCAATGCCAGCGGTTCGGCATTCCCGATTAATCATTTGCACTTCTTCATCAGGTGAAAAAATCTTGTGCATGGTGAAGACGTTGCATATATCAGGGTTGCCGGGGTCTGTGCGTTTCATCCGCTGCGGGTCGGTTACCATTTGCATCACCCGCTGACGGGTTTCATCTGGGGTAGCGGCTAACTCAATGTGATTGTTTAAACTTTTCCCCATTTTTTGAACCCCATCAATGCCTAATACTTTTGGCACTTCTGTGTTTTTCATTTGTGGCTCAATGAGCGCTTTCGTGTTGTATCTATAGTTAAAGGAACGCACTGTTTCACGAGCAAATTCTAAGTGGGGGGCTTGGTCTACACCCACCGGCACAATATCTGTTTTATATAAGACAATATCGGCTGTCATCAGAACGGGATACCCTACCAGACCATAGTTAACGTTTTCAGATTGTTCGCGAATTTTTTCCTTAAACGTGGGTAAGTCGGTTAATTTTCCTAACGGGGTAACCATCGAGAGGTAAGTGTGTAATTCCATTACTTGAGGCACATGGCTTTGGATAAATACAATCGATTCTTCGGGTTTAATTCCAGCAGCCAACCAATCTAGGGCCATTTCGTAGGTGTTTTGAACCAAGTCTTGTGTGGTTTCAACGGTGGTTAAGGCGTGCACATCTACAATGCAATAGACTGATTCGTAGTCTTCTTGCAGCTTAACATAATTTTTAATTGCCCCTAAATAATTGCCTAAATGCTGCCGCCCAGTGGGGCGGGCTCCCGAAAATACGCGTCCCTTTTTTGTCATAGTGCCTCATCGTGATGGTTTTTAATTAAATCTGCCACTTCTCCGTCAAACGCGTGGCGGCCTAATTTTAGTTTTGAAAAGAGTAATTTTCCATTTAAACTAACTTCAAAACGCCCTCCATCGGAGGGGATTAAGGTTAGTTTTTCAATTTCTGGTTCAAACTTTCGCATTAATTCACCCGCTAGGCTCACGGCCCGCGCAGTGTAATGTCAAACTGCACAATAATTAATTTCTATTTTAAACATGAGAAGGTTTCCAATCGTTGGGCTGGTGAAAATTATAACATAGCCATCTTGACGCACTTTCTTAATTCTGATACACTACCGCGCCGCGCGGACTCCCGAAATGGTGCGTTCCGTCTTGCGGAGTATTTGGGCGAATAGAGATGGCGTTGACCTTGTATGGCCAATTAGCTTTTGGTATAATTTGCCGCGCTTAAAAACGTGACTTAATATGCCGACGTAGCTCAATTGGCAGAGCACCCGCCTTGTAAGCGGGAGGTTACGGGTTCAATTCCCGTCGTCGGCTCAGTTAGTCGTTTGGTTAGTTGGTTTCATACAAATTATTGTGATGCTGCCAAGTAACCAGCCGATTAAATGGTTGGAAAATTAAATAGTTGGGCGGTTACCCAAGTGGACAAAGGGGGCTGACTGTAAATCAGCTGGCAACGCCTTCGGCGGTTCGAATCCGTCACCGCCCACTGTGCTAGAAAAGTTCTGGCACTACCGAGAAATGTTTCTCGGCAGCACGTCAAGCCCGCATAGCTCAGTTGGTAGAGCACACCCTTGGTAAGGGTGAGGTCACGGGTTCGAATCCCGTTGTGGGCTCAGTTGCTGAACAGATTATTAGGTTATTTATTATAAGGAGAACAAAAAATGGCGAAGGCAAAATTTGATCGTAGCAAGCCGCATTTGAATGTAGGGACCATGG
>CAYOGW010000147.1:0-2368 GCA_964403635.1 uncultured Anaerolineaceae bacterium
CAAGCCGAAATGGCCGCGTTTAATCCCGAACTGCCCCAAGGCCTGCCGCGTTTCATCGGCGGGTTGGTTGGTTATCTCGGCTACGAAAGCGTTCGCTACTTTGAGCCGCGCCTTGAAAACCAATTAAAGTGGGGCAATTTTCCAGATTCTGTCTATCTTTTGGCAGATACCGTCATCGCCTTTGACCACGCCCGCCACACTTTAAATTTAATTACTTATCCGGTAGATGGCGATGAGCAAGCCGCCAACCAAAAATTAGATGAACTGGAAGCTCGCCTGCAAGCCCGCATGCCAGCTCTGGCGGGCGCCCCCCAAACGGATCCCGTTAAATTTAATTCCAACTTCACCCAAGCCCAATTCGAGCAAAACGTTCGTCAAGCCAAAGAACACATCGCCGCCGGAGATATTTTTCAAGTGGTGCTCTCACAGCGATTAACCCGCCAAACCAGCGCCGACCCGTTTAACATTTACCGCTCGCTTCGCCGATTAAACCCATCCCCCTACATGTATTTCTTCGATTTTGGATTATTGGATGAAAAGCCTTTTTACATCGCGGGTGCCTCGCCTGAAATATTTGTCCGTTTAGAGGGCCAAACCGCCACCTTACGCCCAATTGCTGGCACCCGCCCGCGCGGAGAAAACCCCGCCGCTGATCAAGCCAACGAAGAAGATTTGTTAGCCGACCCCAAAGAACGCGCCGAACATGTGATGTTGGTGGATTTAGGCCGCAACGATTTGGGCCGCGTTTCTGAATATGGCTCGATTAAAGTAAAAGACTTCTTCTCCGTAGAAAAGTACTCGCATGTCATGCACATTGTTTCCAACATCCAAAGCACATTAAAGCAGGGATTAAACGCCTTCGATTTGGTACGGGCCGCCTTCCCCGCTGGAACCGTCTCTGGTGCGCCGAAAGTCCGCGCGATGGAGATAATCAACGCGCTAGAGCAAAGCCCGCGCGGTCCTTACGCTGGAGCGATTGGTTACTTCTCTTTTGATGGTGCAATGGATACTTGCTTAGCCATCCGCACCTTGGTTGGGCACGGAGAAACCGTCAGCGTGCAGGCCGGGGCGGGTGTAGTCGCCGATTCGGACCCAACCAAAGAGTATGAAGAAACGCTAAACAAAGCTAGGGCGGTATTAAAAGCCGTCGAAATGGCCGAAAAGGCCTAGGAGCAGCCCGCATGTTAATCATGATTGATAACTACGATTCGTTTACCTATAACTTAGTTCAATACTTTGGCGAACTCGGTGTCGAAATGGAAATCTACCGTAACGACCAAATTAATTTGGAAACTTTAATTAAGCAAAAACCAAGCTATTTGGTTATTTCGCCTGGCCCGGGCAACCCCGAAGATGGCGGCATTTCGAACGAAGCCATTTTGCACTTCAGCGGAAAAATCCCCGTTTTGGGCGTTTGCTTGGGCCACCAGTGCATGGGAGCGGTTTTCGGCGGGCAGGTTTCGCGCGCTCAGCGATTAATGCACGGCAAGGTTTCGCGCATCCACCACTATGGCACGGGCATTTTCGCTGGCATTCCTTCGCCGTTTGAAGCCACCCGTTACCACTCGCTGATTGTCGAGTCGCCGTTGCCAGATAGTTTAGAAGTAAGCGCGTTTACCAGCGAAGGCGAAGTGATGGGTCTTAAGCACCGCCAGCATGCCACTTATGGGGTGCAATTTCACCCCGAAGCCATTTTGACTCAATACGGAAAATCTATCTTGAAGAATTTTCTTCAAGCCAATTAATTAAGGAATCATCATGTTAAAACCATTGATTGCTAAAGTGATTAATCACAACGATTTAACGGTTGAAGAAGCCGAACAAGCCATGCAAATTATCATGTCGGGCCAAGCCACCGACGCTCAAATTGGCGCCTATCTGGTAGCCCTGCGCATGAAAGGCGAAACCATTGCCGAAATTACCGGCTCGGTGAAAGCCATGCGCGCCAACGCCATAAAAGTAGAGTTAAACGCCA
Organism: uncultured Anaerolineaceae bacterium; assembly: GCA_964403635.1. Classification (GTDB taxonomy): domain Bacteria; phylum Chloroflexota; class Anaerolineae; order Anaerolineales; family Villigracilaceae; genus JANJTV01. The sequence continues at coordinate 1,976 of CAYOGW010000147.1, forward strand.
GCGACGAGCCGCTCTATGACATTGTTGGCACCGGCGGTGACGGCGCGGATACCTTTAATATCTCTACCGCCGCGGCTTTTGTACTGGCCGGAACCGGCCGCAAAGTTGCAAAACATGGCAACCGCGCCGCTTCGTCTCAATGCGGCTCTGCCGATGTGCTGGCCGCGCTGGGGGTTAATCTTGAACTCACCGCCGAGCAAGTCGCCCAAGCTATTCAAGAAATTGGTATTGGTTTCATGTTCGCGCCCAAGTTTCACCCGGCCATGAAGCATGCCGTTGGTCCGCGTAAAGAAATTGCCCAACGTACTATTTTTAATCTGCTGGGTCCGCTCACCAATCCCGCCGGAGCCACCGTGCAATTAACCGGCGTGTATGCTGCCAGCCTCACCGAGC
>CAYOGW010000147.1:2468-4438 GCA_964403635.1 uncultured Anaerolineaceae bacterium
CCCGCCGGAGCCACCGTGCAATTAACCGGCGTGTATGCTGCCAGCCTCACCGAGCCCTTGGCTCAGGTTTTAAATCAGCTTGGTTCGAAAGCCGCGATGGTCATTCACGGCGCCAACGGCATGGACGAGCTCAATGCCACTGGTTCAAACCGCATCAGCCATTTAAAAGATGGCCTTGTAACCACCTACCAATTAAACCCCGCCGAGCTAGGGCTTGCTCCCGCCAGTGTGCAAGACCTGCGCGGCGGCACACCTGAACAGTCTGCCGAGATGATGCGCAACATCTTGGGCGGCACATTAAATGGCGCGCGCCGAGATGCGGTTTTGCTCAACGCCGCCGGTGCGCTGGCGGCTGAAACAGGCGATTTTCAATCCGCGCTGGAAGAAGTGCGCCAATCGCTGCAAAGCGGTGCCGCCTTCGAAAAATTAAATCAATTAATTAATTACTCCAAATCCTTTGCATTGGCAGCTTAATTAATGAGCATTCTGCAAAAAATTCTCGCGCAAAAAAAGGTAGAAATTGCGGCGATTAACGCTCCAGCCGTTCGCCGCGCCGCACAACTTTCTCCACCGCCCAGAGATTTTCTGGCCGCAATTAAACGCCGCCGCTTCGGGCCGCACCCCAGCCTAATTGCCGAACTGAAGCGTGCCAGCCCCTCCAAAGGGCTGCTCGCGCCGGAACTTGATTTAATTAATGTGGCAGATGTTTATCAACGGAACGGAGCCGTCGCCATCAGTGTACTAACCGACGAAACCTTTTTTATGGGCCAACTTGAAACCCTGCTCGAGTTGCGGTTTATCCAAGACAACCCGTTGCCGCTTTTAAGAAAAGATTTCATCATCGACGAATCCCAAATCTACCAAGCGCGCGCCAACGGAGCCGATGCCATTTTATTAATCGTGGCCGCCCTGCCAGATGACCAGCACTTAATTAATTTACACGCCTGCGCGCAAAGTTTGGGTTTAACCGTTTTGGTAGAAGTGCATAACCAAGCCGAAGCAGAACGCGCCTTAAAAATTAGAAACATTCAATTAATTGGCATTAACAACCGCAACTTAAATACCTTTGAAGTCTCGCTTGAAACAACCGAAATCATCCGCCCAATGATTCCCAGTGAAATTGCTGTGGTGGCTGAATCGGGTATTTTCAACGCCGCAGACGTTGCCCGATTAAGCCAAGCCAAGGTCGATGCGATTTTGGTTGGCGAAGCCTTAATCACCGCGGAAGATATCGCTGCAAAAACCAGAGAACTGTCAGGTTTTAATTAAATGGTCCAAGTCAAAATTTGCGGCATAAAAACCCTAGCGGATGCGCTGATGGCGGTTGAAGCCGGTGCCGATTATTTGGGCTTTAATTTCTATACTAAAAGCCCGCGTTTTATCGAGCCGAGTGCATGTGCCAAAATTACCAGCGTGATTAAAAATAAGTTTCCACAGGTGCTATTGGTAGGCGTATTCGTCAATGCGGATGTCGAATTAATGAATGCCTTAATTAACACTTGTGGTTTGGATTTTGCTCAGTTGCATGGTGATGAACCCGTAGAAACATTAAACACCGTTCAGCCAAAAGCCTTTAAAGCTTTTCGTGGTGCAGTAGATGTTCAGTTAATTAAGTCTGGCGAACCAGCTTTTTTGTTGGATGCCGCGGTATCGGGTGTCTTTGGCGGCAGCGGGCAATTAAGCGATTGGTCTGCGGCGGCGGAACTAGCGAAAAGCCATTCTTTTTTTTTGGCGGGCGGTTTAACACCAGAAAACGTATCAGACGCGTTGCGGCAGGTTAACCCTTGGGGCGTGGATGTGGCATCTGGCGTGGAAGCCCGCGCGGGCGTGAAAGATGCGGCCAAGGTCCGTGCCTTTATTCAAGCGGTTAAACAAATCAAAGTAGAAGCAGGGAATTAAAATGACATCAACCTTACCCCATAAATTTGGCCCGTACGGCGGGCAGTTTGTACCCGAAACCTTAATGCCAG
>CAYOGW010000148.1:0-4395 GCA_964403635.1 uncultured Anaerolineaceae bacterium
TCTTGGAAGCGCCATAGCCTTGCAGCCCCTGATAAATCCGTTTTCCCCAATCGAGGTCATCTAATCTTAATCCACCAAAGCGGTGCCCCTCCGAATTCACCTGAATGATGCGCGCCGGAGCAGACTCAATCATTCTTTGGAGCAGCAAACGCGTAAAAAGGAAGGAAGCCAAATGATTAACACAAAAAGCGGTTTCAAACCCGCCGACGGTTAATTTCCGCGACGTTAAATGGATGCCAGCGTTGTTAATTAAGACATGGATTGCAGAAAACTGATCTAAGATTTGCTTGGCAGCTTCACGAACCTGATTTAAATCAGCAAAATCAGCCTGATATAAATCCACCTTGCTTTGGTACAAATCGGTTAATTCTTTCTTAACCTGTTCGGCTTTTTCCATGTTTCGGTTGACTAAAATTAAATCGGCTCCACCCGCCGCTAATCGTTTTGCAATCTCATAGCCCACTCCAGAGGTAGCGCCGGTCACAATACAAACCTGCCCATCCATTCGGGCGGTAGTGGTTTTTTGGGGCATGCGTGCGTTTTCGATAAACTGTAATTCTTCTGGTAATTTCAATGGTAGGTCCCCTTTTATCCAAAATATTTTTGCATAAAGTTTCTGTATGGGCGGCGAAACCAAGGAATTTCGTTAAAAATATCTCCCCACAAATCGTAATAATCTCGCTGCTTAATAATGCGGTTATCTTCCCCAAAGGTCAGTTTGGTACACCCAAACATGGGCGTACTCGGGAATTTTTTAAAGATCATGGTCATTTTCCACTCAAGGAAAATCTCATTCTCCGTTTGCGCAATCGAGGTAATATCCATCAGCAACTGCTCGCAGCGTTCGGTTAATCGGTTGCATAAAGCAATAAATTCTTCCTTGCCTTCTATTTTCTGAATACTATCCTGAAAAACAATCTCATCATGATAATACGGGAATATATGGCTCCAATCGGGTTTTCCTTCGCGGTTATACGTCTGCGACCAAAGCCTTAAAACATCTTCTGTACTTAATGGTTCTATGCTCATATAATCCTTATGTTAATTAAATTAAATTTCTCTTCGGTAACAATACAATTTCCCAAGTTTACTATAGCTGTCTTAATCTCAAAGAGTATGTTTAGATTCTTCTAGCCTTAAAAGTGAAATTAAATTAGGAGTATAGGAATGCAAAATAAAATAGTTAGCAAACAGCCTTCCACACTTGGGCGCCTCGGACGAACCTTTCTCAAACGGTTTATGTACTCACAAATGACGATCTTTGCGGGTCTGAAAATCGCCTTTGGCAAAGAACATCCCCTTGCCCAATTTAAAGTAGAACAAGACCCCCCTTCCCTTTACTGGGTCTATCGCATTAAATCATCCGAAATTGAAAATTTAACCCAGCGGTTGGGCATCCCGCCGCACCTATCCCTCTCTCCCATTCGCTGCCTAGATACGGACGAACCGGCTTATTTATTGACCATTAACGCCTATCGCGTCTCTGGTTTAATTAATGGGTTACGAGCAGAATGGTCTATTTTTGTGAAAGATTCGATGAACATCCCCCGTTATATGGTGGTTGATGCTCGCTCTTCGATTACATCAATGGACCCTGTTGATATTATTACCAAAGCTTCAACCGTTATTCACAAACGAGAAGGAAATACAATTGTTACCGAAATCGGTGAAGGAGAAGAGGCATTTACTTCTCGCATTACCCTTTCAGATAACCTACCCGCCGTCCATTCCTCCACTGAATGGGTCTCTGCCAACGACTATATCTACTGGACGAACGGAATCTGTGATCGCACCTTCTATGATGCTAGCTTAGCCGATGCCGAACAAAGCTTAATCAGCAATAACCAGGCTGTCATTAAAGATGGAACTTTTTGGGCACAATTTGTGGAACCAAACCCCATTCACATTTTGAAATTTAACAATGCCATCGAATTTGTTGTTTCCCCCTGGGAAAACGCGGGCTAACGCTTTCGTTTGAATTAACTTTAATTAAACAAAAAAAGACTCCATTGGCATGGAGTCTTTTTTATATTACTGCATTGTATTAAAGTGAGCCATATTATAACCAGCGGCCAAATCGGCTTGCTGAGTGCGCTCTGCTAACGAGTTTCGCCAAGCCTGCTGCTGAATCTGCTTCTTCAGGCGCTCAATCTGCTGCGCCTTGCGCGCAGCTTGCCATGCACCCCACTGCTGTTTAATCCGCTCAATCAAGGTCATGTTTTAATTATACAGACCTTTTTTATAAATTATCAAAAATACTATCTAAGTCTTCTTCGGCAACATCAAACACTGTATTATTGGGCGCCATCGCTTCACGCGTCATCCACTCTGGCAGGCGGTCATCCTTCTTGGTGAAGCCAGCCCGTTTGTTCCATTCTCTTTCCATCTTAATCGTTTCTTTGCCCAACTCTTGCAAATAATTATCCGGCACATCCCAGCCATAGCGCGCCTTAATTAATTCGGGGATGGCGGTTGGCGCGGCAGCGTAACCAAAGCCCGCAAAAATACAAGCGCCTAAGGTATCGTAGCCAGCCATGTTTAACTGCACCGGCAAACTGACAGCCGCCTGCCCTTTCGGGTCTAGGTGGTCTACCTTGGCGCGGATGGTTAATCCGCAGGTGTGGTCTGCCCCTTGCGGCGTGGTGGCATAGGTTACGCCAGTACCTTTAATCGCGCGTGGCTCGTAGGCGCTCATGGCTTGGCCCTTCACCGCCGGAACCCGCTCCACCCCCAGCACTTTTCCGGTCGTGGTCGCACCCATGCCCAAAATACGCCCCAAGGGCGTATTCTTACGAATTTCGTTAATTAATTCCAACGCCCGTTCGCCATCGCCAAAAGCCATCAGCCCGGCTTCGGCAGCCACCCCCAGCGCGGCACCAATTTCAATGCTGTCGAGCCCCAAGTCGTTGACCTGCCAGTTCATCCGCCCGATCATATCTAAACTGCCGATTTCCAGATTCGAGCCCATCAAGCCAACCGTTTCATACTCCAAAGGGGAGACGATGGTCTTGCCGTCTTCTCCGCCAAAAATGTTACTACAACGGATGGTGCATCCCGCCATACAAGCATGGGTGGTCTCGCTCTCGCCCCCGCGCTTTAACAGCAAATCCCGCATGTACTCCCCGCTGATGGTTTCGACCTGCTCAAAGGTGCCCTGCGAGAAGTTACGGGTGGGCAGCGCGCCAAAGTGCTGAGTCATTTGCGGCATGGCTTGGGTGCCATAATCACGGTAGAGCGCCACCTGCGGATGCGCCATTAATTGAGTCGTATAATCTTTTTGAGCAACTTTAAAGCGTTCAGGGTCTACAATCGGCGGTTTTTGGCCGCCGACATGGTCAAAGACAATTGCCTTTAATCCCTTGCTGCCCATCACCGCGCCCAAACCGCCGCGCGCCGCAATACGGCTAGGTACTTTATCTTTATCAATATTTTGAATACCCGCCGAAGCCAAACGCATCTCTCCGCCCGGGCCGATTAATGCGATTGCTACTTTATCGCCATATTGCTCAATTAATTTCGGTGCGGTTTCATAAACGCCTAAGCCAGCCAACTCACCAGCTGGAATCCAGCGAGCGCCCTGTTCAAGGCTTAAATGCAGCACCCAATAGCCATCTTTTTCGGGCAGATCTTCAATTATCATGGCTTTCATGCCCATCATGGCCATATGCATGCCGGTGCGCCCGCCCGCGTTGGCTTCTTTAATCCCGCCGGTTAAAGGCGATTTTCCGCCAATCGAAATACGGTCGCTGGAAGAAAGCATATGCCCAACAATTAAGCCCGGCGCAAAGATTAATTTATTCTTCGGGCCGAGCGGCTCACAAGTAGGTTCGACTTCATCCAACATGATGCGAGCCAACAAGCCGCGCCCGCCCAGCTTTTCCCATGTTGCTGGTACATCTTCTCGGCTGAGAGTTTGGTTTTTAACATTAATACGCCAAATTTTTAATTGATACTCGTTTGCCATAAATACTCCATTTTTAATAGCATACCAAATGCCATTTTCAAAAACTTTGCAATCTAATCAAAAAGGCTTTGTACTGCTTCGCGAAATACTTGGGTATGCCTGTCTACATCGGCTTGTGTCGTTTCCGCTGAAATTAAAGCCATGTTATGAAAAGGGGTCATTAAAATGCCGCGATTTAATGCAAACAAATGCATATAACGGTCTAACTCGCCATCCACCGCGGCAGCCGCTTGCCCACCATTTTTGGGCGGGCTGGGTCGAAACCAATATTCCGAGCGGTTGCCTAGCTGCTTCACAATCCAAGGTAAGTCAAATTCTTTAATCACTTGCTCTACCCCGGCCGTAAACTGCTCCTGTAAAGCAATCGCCTTCACATAAAATTCGTCTGTTAAAACATGCTCTAAAGTGGCTTTCATGGCCGCAATCGAGAG
>CAYOGW010000149.1:0-4298 GCA_964403635.1 uncultured Anaerolineaceae bacterium
TTGCCAGAAATAATCGGCAGAATAAAACCAGCGATTAACCCCATGTCGTGATAAAGCGGCAGCCACGAAACAAACACATCATCGGGTGTTAAGTTAATCGCTTGGCTGTAAGCCTTTAATTGGTTAAGCACCGCCTGATGTGAAAGGGCTACTCCCTTTTGCAAGCCGGTCGAACCAGAAGAATGCTGTAACAAAGTAATAGCTTCTGGCGCTTGCGTTAAGCCTGTTAAAGTAGAAAACTCTATTTTTTGTTCGGTTAAATTAACGGGCAGTAACGTTTGGCAATTTTGTTTTGATTCTTGAATCGCGGTTTGTACATCTTGAAAAAAGGCTTGATAGGTTAAAACGGCGGCTGGTTGTGTAATACCCAGCAAATGAATTAATTCTTCTTTGTATTTTTCGGGTGAAAGTTTTTCGGTTAAAAAGGGCATGATGGCAGGCACAGCCCCGTGTAATATTGCACCATAAAACGCATAAATTAAATCTGCACTGTGCTCCAAAATTAAAATAATCACTTGCCCGGGCTTTATGTTTGTTTCAGCATAAAACTGAGCGTACTGAGCCGAATTTTCTAACAGTTGCTGGTAGGGTATCGCAATATCTTCTTGCCCAGCTTGCTGCAAATAAACCGCCACTTGCTGCGGGCGATTGATTAAATGCTCATTTAGTTTTGTTGCTAAAGTGGTCATACTTCAATTACATTCGTGAACGAATTAATGCTGCCAGTTGATTAAGGGTATCGAAACTCGCGGAGTTTAATTCTGTATCTGCGATGTGAACCCCAAAAGTATCTTCAATAAACAAAGCCAAATCAATTAAGCTAAATGAATCAACCAAACCGCTTGAAAGCAAGGCTTCATCTGCATTAATGGCTCGGTTGGGTTGTTTAAGCATTTCGCTGGCAATAAATTTTGCCAATTGATTAATCATTTCTTCTGTCATTTTTTCTCCGTTTCTTCGCGCCAAATTATACCTGTACAACAAAAAAGCCCTGCAGTAGCGCAGGGCTTTTTATTTTAATTAAGTTTACTTTGTTGCTTGAGCCACAATCGCCGCGAAGGCTTGTGGGTCTCGAATGGCTAAATCGGAAAGCATCTTGCGATTTAATGCAATGTTTGCCTTTTTAAGGGCAGCAATTAAACGGCTATAAGTAATGCCATTTAAACGGGCCGCCGCGTTGATACGGGCAATCCACAAGCGGCGTAAATCTCGTTTGCGGTTGCGGCGATCACGTGTGGCGTACCACATGCTCTTCAACAGTGCTTCGTTTGCACGGCGGAAAAGCAAGTGACGGGACATGCGCTGTCCCTTGGTTAATTTTAAAATCTTTTTGTGGCGGCGATGTCCTTGAGGGCCACCTTTTACACGAGCCATATATTTACCTCCTGCGAACCGACGGGCGTCGGTAGTTCATACCAGTTGCGTACACCCGATAGCCGCAAATTAATGTTGCGAATTAAATTGAGCCTTAAAACTATTTAAGGTTCGGTACAAGGCGACGGACGCGCTTTAAAATTCCACGACCGTTCACTGGAAGCATCTCAATGAATTGAGCTTTCGTACGCTTTGCAGTGCGACGGCGAAGATGGCTCTTGCCGCCCTTGGTGCGTACGAGTAAACCAGACCCAGTTAAGCGAAATCGTTTGGAAGTCGCTTTATGAGTCTTAAGTTTATATTTAGTGTCTTTCGGTTTACGAGGCACAGTGTGTTCTCCTTTCTTCAAAAATAACTGCGGGGCTTTTACCTCCCGCAGAAAAACACGCATTTAATGAAACGCAGTGATTATTCTGACTTGGGTTCTTCGGCTTCTTTATCGCTTTTCTTAGCAGCCTTTACTTTGGCGGGGCCCATCACCACTAACATGGTGCGACCTTCCATCATGGGGGCTTGTTCGATCACGCCGATATCAGAGAGAGATTCAGCAATTTCTCTTAAGTCTTCCAAGGCAATTTCGGGGTAATCCATTTCGCGGCCGCGAAAGCGCACGGTGACACGTACTTTATGTCCTTGCAATAACCAACGACGGGCATCATCTACCTTAAAACCACGATGGTGTTCATTGGTTTTGGGGCGCAAACGAATCTCTTTGGTTTCAACTTTGGTTTGCGCTTTGCGAGCTTCGCGTTCTTTCTTTTCACGCTCATAAAGAAATTTACCGAAATCCATAATTCGGCAAACGGGAGGCGTGGCATTCGGCGAAACTTCTACTAGGTCTAAATCGGCATCACGGGCAGCCTGAAGTGCCTGACGAGTAGGCAAAACACCTAAATTCTCGCCATCAGCACCAATTACGCGTACTTCATTGTCGCGAATGGCTTCATTTACTCGAAATTCTTGGTCAGCTATAGTACTCTCCTTTAATAATCAACAAAACTGTCAGCCAACATTTGGCTGGCGTTTTAGCGGACAGAGTTTACCACATTCGTAACACACTCGTCAACTTAGGTGTTGTTTGAGCATATAATAAATTTATTAATTATTTAACCAATTGGAGCAAGATTATGCCACATTCAAAACACCCCCCCATTAAACGGGTTGCCATTAGCACCGGCGGAGGCGACGCCCCAGGGCTGAACGCTGTTATTCGTGCGGCGGTTGTCTCTGGGCTTAAACGCGGCTGGGAAATGTATGGCATTCGAGATGGGTTTAACGGTTTGCTCTCCCCAGAGCGGTATCCGAATGGCGGCGTTGTAGCCTTAACTCGTGAGACTGTGCGCGGAATCACTCATTTGGGCGGTACCATGCTCGGCACGACCAACCGCAACAATCCCATGCGCTACCCCATCACCATGCCAGACGGAACTCATCGCGAAATTAATCGCATGGATGAAATTGTAGAAAAATTTGTAACCCGCGGGTTCGATGCCTTAATTACAGTAGGCGGAGACGGCACCCTAACCATTGCTGATGTGCTGGTAAAAAAGGGGCTACGGGTCATCGCGGTACCAAAAACAATTGACAACGATTTAGATAAAACAGTGGTTACCTTTGGTTTCGAATCGGCTGTGGCATTTGCCACCGAAGCCTTAGACCGGTTGCACACCACCGCAGCCTCACATGGAAGAATATTAATTGTAGAAGTGATGGGGCGTTACGCTGGTTGGATTGCCCTGCACGGTGGTGTGGCGGGCTCCGCGGATGTCATTTTAATTCCCGAAATCCCTTATAACATTAACCTTGTGGCCGAGAAAATATTACAAAGAGAGCAGCGCGGCAGCAACTTTACATTAATTATGGTCGCCGAAGGCGCAAAACCCATTGGCGGGCATGTTGTTACACAAAAAAAAGCAACCACCAGCCAAGTAGAGCGTTTAGGTGGAATTGGAGAAGCCTTGGCTGCCAAACTGGAACATTTAACCGGCAAAGAAGCGCGGGTAGTGGTCTTAGGGCATTTACTGCGCGGCGGCGCCCCCGTCGCCTTTGACCGTTTAATCGCGCTGCGCTTTGGTGCCGCCGCCACCAGAGCATTATCTGAAGGGCAAAGCGGCATTATGGTTGCTTTAGATCCGCCACAAGTTAAATATGTTCCCATTGAAGATGCCATTGGAAAAATGAAAGCGGTTCCCTTAAACGGTGATACCGTTCAAACCGCCCGAGATTTAGGTGTGAGTTTCGGAGATCAATAATATAAAAAAGCGCCAGAAATTCTGGCGCTTTTTAGTTTCTTTTTTTTAATTTCCTTCTTCAATATCTTGTTTTATGGTTTTAACAAAGTCTGCAACAGACATTGCGCCCGGGTTATCTCCATTTCGTAGGCGCAGCGCCACTTGTTGATTTTCGGCTTCGGTATCTCCAATGACTAACATGTAAGGAACTTTTTGCTTTTGCGCGTCACGGATTTTGGCGTTCATACGATCTGCTCGCGAATCCACTTCCACACGGAAGCCTTGTTTTCTTAACGCTGCAGCAACTTGATTGGCATACTCAATATGTCGGTCTGCAATGGGGATTAATATGCTCTGAACAGGAGCCAGCCAAACCGGAAACGCCCCTGCAAAATGCTCAATGATGACACCCAAAAAGCGTTCGGTTGTGCCTGTCACCGCGCGATGTAAAACCACAGGGGTATGTTCTGTGTTGTCTTCGCCAACATAGGTGCAGCCAATGCGAGAAGGTTGAATAAAATCTACTTGAATAGTAGAAAGCTGCCATTCACGGCCAAGCACATCTCTCGCAATAAAATCTGCTTTAGGGCCATAAAAAGCGGCTTCGCCTTCTGCCTCGTAGTGCTCTATGTTATTGGCTACCAACGCCGAACGAAGCGCTTTTTCCGCTTTGGTCCATTTTTCGTCATCTTG
>CAYOGW010000150.1:0-4274 GCA_964403635.1 uncultured Anaerolineaceae bacterium
GTCGTGCGCTAAGATAATTTGATACTCCAACTCACTTGCTGAGCCCATGCTAATTTGCAAAAAACGAGCAAAATCTGCTTTGGTATGTTTGCCACAGCCTTCGGCAATGTTGGTTGGTACAGAACTAGCCGAACGGCGCATCTGGCTGATTAATCCATATAACTCTTCTTTGGGGAAGGAGTTTGTTATTTTGTAAATGTGTAAAGCTAGCGCATGCGATTTTTCCCAAACTTTTAGTGTTCGAAAATCTTGCATTGATTCCTCGTTTACTAGCTGAAAACTAATAACTGACGTCTAATAACTGAACACTGAACGTCTAATAACTATAAAACCCCTTGCCACTCTTTCTTCCCAGCCAGCCCGCATCCACCATTTTTCGTAGCAACGGCGCCGGTCGATACTTGTCTTCGCCCAAATCTCTTTGCAGCACTTCCATAATAAATAAAACCACATCCAAACCAATTAAATCGGCTAAAGCCAGCGGCCCCATGGGGTGATTCATGCCTAATTTCATGACCGCGTCAATGGCTTCGGGCGTGCCAACCCCATCTTGCAGGGTAAAAATGGCTTCGTTAATCATTGGGCATAAAATACGGTTCGAGATAAAGCCCGGCGAGTCATTCGCGCCCCACGCTTCTTTACCCATTGTTTTGCAAACATCCAAAATGGCATTATTCACTTCATCACTGGTTGCCAACCCACGAATCACCTCAACCAATTTCATTAAAGGAACTGGGTTCATAAAATGCATGCCAATCACTTGGGCGGGGCGTTGGGTTGCCGCTGCCAATTTGGTGATTGAAATAGACGAAGTATTGCTTGCCAAAATCGCGCCGTCTCGGGCGTGTTGGTCCATTTCCTTAAATATTTTAAATTTCAACTCTGGGTTTTCGGTAGCCGCTTCGATTAACAAATCAGCCGTTTCCGCGCCAGAATAATCAGACTGGAAATTAATTTTTCCCGCCGCATCAACTTGATCTTGAGTCAGGCTGCCCTTTTCCTTTAATTTTGTTACCGATTTCAGAATCCCCGCTTGAGCCTTTTCCAACGCCGCCGGAGAGACATCCATACAAGTTACTTGGTAGCCGCTGGTGGCCGCCACTTGCGCAATGCCATTGCCCATCGTGCCAGCCCCAATTACAAAAATGTGTTTAATTGCCATAATTAATCCTTACTTTTGAGCCAGCCAAACTTGATAATTGTTCTTAATTTGGTCAATGTGCCCGGGAATATGTTTGGCATAAACCATCAGCCAGAACTCAAAGGTGTAGGGTTCTTTATACTCTGGGTGAATTACGGTATTCGAAAAAACGGCTTCTGGCAGCGTTTTAAGCCAGTTATAGGTGGTTAAGCGGGCATATTTGGTAAATTGCAACGCATCATCTACATCTTGGTCGTGATAGTTTAATTCTCTTGCCCATAGGTCTTGGTCGTAACCCATTAAGACACCGCCGGGCTCAACCGCCAGCTTACGGGCGCGTAGGGCGGCATTGGTTTCGCTGTCTGCCAAGTGCACAATCACTTCGTGAATGCTCCACTCACCAACAGCGGGGCGGAACTGCCAAGCCTCGCGCGGAATGGCGGTTAACGTATCGAGCAGCATTGGGTAACCCATGCCGTACAGTTCAATTTTTTCGTTGCGTTCAGTTGTATTCACTTAATTACTCCACTTCTATTGCCATGGCAACCGCTTCGCCGCCGCCGAGGCATAAACTAGCTAAACCGCGTTTTAATCCGCGATCTTTTAGTGCGTAAATTAAAGTTGCCAATACGCGCGCGCCGCTGGCCCCAATGGGGTGACCGAGCGAAACGCCGCCACCATGCACATTCACTTTCTTCCAATCCCAGCCTTGTTCGGCCAACTCGTAGCCATTGGCTAAGACTTGCGCGGCAAAGGCTTCGTTTAATTCAATTAAATCTACATCGGCAAATGTCCAGCCTGCCAGTTTGAGTACCTTGGGCATGGCTTGGGCTGGCGCGGCGAAGATGCGTTTGGGTTCTACACCGGCTTGGCCGTAGGCCACAATGCGCGCTAGTGGTTTTAATCCGTTGGCTTCGGCGTAGGCGCGGCTGGCAATGACCACCGCGGCGGCGCCGTCATTTAAGGTGGAGGCGTTGCCAGCGGTGACTCGGCCTTGAGGATTGAAGGCAGGCTTGAGTTTGGCCAGCCCTTCTAGGGTAGCATCGCGGCGCGGACCTTCATCGGTATCAAAAAGGGTGATGTCGCCTTTTCTGCCTTTAATTTCTACTGGCACAATTTCGTTTTTGAACTTACCGCCGTCTATAGCGGCCACTGCTTTGTGTTGACTTTCTACCGAAAAACGGTCCATGGCTTCTCGTGAGACTTCGTATTCTTCGGCAATATAATCGGCGGCGTCGCCCATGCCCCAATTTTCAATGGAATCCCACAGGCCGTCTAAGAGCAGGGCGTCGGTTAATTGGGTGTGACCGTAACGCAGTTCGTTGTTGCGGCCATTAATAATGTAAGGTGCGCGAGACATGCTCTCCATGCCGCCCGCTACAAATAACCGGCCGTCTCCAGCGCGGATGGCTTGAGCGGCAGACATGGCTGCTTTAAGCCCAGAACCGCATACTTTGTTGATGGTGGTGGCGCTTACGGTATGTGGCAAGCCAGCGTAAATACTGGCTTGGCGGGCGGGCGCTTGGCCTTCACCAGCTTGAACCACATTGCCCATAAAGACTTCGTCAATATCGGCGGGGTTTTTTAATCCGGCTCGCTCTACGGCGGCTTTAATGGCGGTTGCGCCTAATTGCACGGCGGGAATACTGCTTAAACCACCCTGAAAGCGGCCAACCGGTGTTCGAACCGCCGATAAAATGACAGCTTCTGTCTCTTTTGACATGAATTCTCCTTAATTAAATGATTAATTATTCTTAAATTGTATTTGTTTGAGTTTTTAACTGTTTGGTTATTATACCCGTATGGTTTTGAGAAACAAAAAGGCTTGTTTATAAACAAGCCTTTTAATTAATCATTTTGTACTGGCAAATTGGTTAAGCCACGGATGACGAAACCGCTGGCAAATTGCGGTTCTGCCGCTAGTTGTAGGTTTGGCAGCCGTTGCAGCAAGATGCGAAAAAGTGTGTGCAGTTCGAGCCTTGCCAGCGGTGCGCCCAAGCAATAATGGGTTCCCAGCCCAAAGGTTAGCAAGGGGTTATCGCTGCGTGCTAAATTTAATTGGTCGGGTTGTTCAAAACGGGAGTCGTCTCGGTTGCCAGAAATATAAAATAAACCCACTTCTTGCCCGCGTTTGAGCGAGACACCATTAAATTCCATATCTTCCAGCACATAACGTTCGAACATGGGTAACGGGGTGTCGTAGCGCAGCAGTTCGTCGATACCGGTTTTAATTAACGAATCGCCATTAGATGAGTTCGCGGCGGCTTTCAACGCCTGAAACTGTTCTCCGTTTCGGAGCAGGGCCAACAGCCCAAGCGCTGAGCCGTTAACGGTAGCTTCGTGACCAGCGTTGAGCAGAAAGATGCAGGTGGCGCGTAGTTCGTTTTCGGTTAAGCGGCTGCCTTCTACTTCTGCTTGGGCTAGCCCGCTGATTAAATCATCTTGCGGGTGAACGCGGCGTTCGGCGGCGAGTTTGCCAATTAATTCCATAAAATTGTGGGCGGCTTGGTTGGCGGCGTTAATCTCTTGTTCGGTAGGGTTGAGTTCGTACATTTTGACAATGGCGGCTGACCACGGGCGCAGGTGTTCGCGATGCTCTTCAGGGATGCCGAGCAGGTCGGCGATTAAAGCTACGGGTAAGGGTTCTGCTATTTGGCTGACGAAATTAAACGGTTGACCCGCAGGAACGGAATCGATTAATTTATGGGTAGCCGCTTCGAGCTTGCCCCGCAAGGATTCGACATGGCGCGGGGTAAACACTTTGGTTACCAAAGCGCGCAGACGGGTATGCGCCGCCCCTTCCATATCCATAAAAACATGGTCTTGGTAACTGCGGAATTCTTTTAATTTTGGGTTGGGCGGCGGCCAGCCTAGCTCTTCTCGGCTGAGAATATGGAGCATGCTGCGCCCCAGCCGTTTGTCTTTTAGCAAAGCACTGATGTCGGCGTAGCGGGTGAAAAAAGTTTTGTTGTAAACAGGGTCGTGATAGATTGGTTTGTTTTGGCGAAGTTCGGCTAGGGTGGCGTAGGGGTTTGCAATGAAATCGGGTTGGTTGATATCGATGTGGTGTTCGGGCAGCATATTAATCTTCGCGGATGAGCGAGATGCGGTTGTCTTCGACGTTGTAGAGCAT
>CAYOGW010000151.1:0-4260 GCA_964403635.1 uncultured Anaerolineaceae bacterium
AAATGATTATGGTCGAAGGCAATTTTCATGGCCGCACCACCACTATTATTTCTTTCTCTACCGAACCCTTGTACAAAGATGATTTTGGTCCTTTTACTCCAGGTTTTAATATCGTGGCTTACGGAGACGCCGCCGCCATCGAAGCAGCTATTACGCCCAATACCGCCGCCGTTTGTATCGAACCAATTCAAGGCGAAGCGGGTGTCATTATTCCTCCAGCAGGTTACCTTAAGCAGGTTGCCGATATTTGCAAAAAGCATAATGTCCTCTTTATTGCAGATGAAATTCAGACCGGTTTATGCCGCACGGGTAAAAACTTTGCCTTTGAGCATGAAGCGGGCGTTCGCCCTGATATTGTAGTCATCGGTAAGGCTTTGGCGGGTGGTTTTTACCCTGTTTCAGCCGTGCTGGCAGATAAGCCAATTTTAGGTTTGTTTACCCCGGGCGAACATGGCTCAACCTTTGGCGGCAACCCATTGGCTGCGGCTATTGCGCGCGCGTCTATCGCTGTTTTAAGAGAAGAAAAATTAGCCGAACGCGCAGAAACATTGGGTAATTATTTCACCGAGCAATTGGCTGAAATCCCTAGCCCGCATGTTAAAGAAGTGCGTGGCAAAGGCATGTTAATTGGTGTAGAGTTAAAGAAAGAAGCGGGCGGCGCTCGTCGTTTTTGCGAAGCCCTGCAATCACGTGGCATTCTTGCCAAAGAAACGCACGACAACGTTATCCGCTTTGCCCCGCCATTGGTAATTGATAAAGAAACCATCGATTGGGCGCTACCGGCAATTAAAGAAGTTTTAAATATGGCTTAAGTTAGGTTTTATGATTATCGCTGTTCCAAAAGAACGCCGCCCATTTGAATACCGTGTTGGTCTTTCTCCAGCCGGGGTTGAAATGTTAATTAAAGATGGGCATACCGTTTATGTGGAACATGATGCGGGGCTAGGAGCGGGATTCGCGGACCAAGAATTTGAATTGGCTGGCGCCCGAATTGCGTATTCCGTTGAAGAAGTTTTTGGCCGCGCTGATTTAATTTTAAAAATAACACGTCCTTTACAAGAAGAAGTAGATTGGATTCAGCCCGGCAAGGCTGTGGCTGGTTTTTTACACCTTGCTTCCACGCGTCAAGACCGAATTGACTCTTTGCTGGCAAAGAAAATTACGGCTATCGCGTGGGAGCAAGTTCGTTTAATGGATGGCAGCCTGCCGGTGCTCCGCCCGCTCAGCCAAATAGGCGGCATGATGTCTGCTCAAATTGCGGCTCGATTATTACAAAATAACTGGGGCGGAAAGGGCATCCTGCTTGGCGGAATTGCTGGCGTACCGCCTGCTGAAGTGGTCATTTTTGGGGCGGGTACGCTTGGATTAAATGCTGCGCGCAGCTTTATTGGGTTGGGGGCACATGTAACTTTGTTGGATGTTGATATTCGCGCTTTGCAAAAAGCGGTTGAGTTATTTCCAGCAGTGGTAACCATGTTGGCCTCGCAGCGAAATATCGAGCGAGTTTGTCAATATGCTGATGTGGCTATTGGAGCAATTCGCGCGGCGGGTGGTCGCACCCCCATCATTGTTTCGCGCGAGATGGTTAAGTCTATGAAGCCGCGCGCCTTGGTGATGGATTTAAGTATTGATGAAGGGGGGTGTTTTGAAACATCTCGCCCAACTACCCATGACCAGCCGACTTATGAAGCAGAAGGTATTTTGCATTTTTGTGTTCCAAATATTCCTGGGGTTGCGGGCAGAACATCTACCTACGCGTTTATGAATGTAGCCATGCCATATATTTTAGAATTAGCCAACAAAGGTATAGAAAAAGCCATTGCAGATAATGATGCCCTTGCGAATGCGATTAATACGCATAACGGAGAATTAAGAAATTTGATTCGATTAAGTGATATGGGGAAACATCATGGCGTGGAATGATATTTACAGCGCGCGTGTGAAATCGGCTGAAGAAGCGGTAAGGGTAATTGAATCGAATCAGCGTGTGTTTTTAACAGGCAATGTTTCTGTTCCCCGTGTTTTATTGGACGCCTTGGTTAAGCGAGCGCCTACTTTGCAAAATGTAGAAATTTGCCAAGCTTTAACGGTTGGCCCAGCGGACTATGTGACTCCAGAGATGGAAGGTCATTTGCGGGTAAATACCATGTTTATTAGCCATAATGTCCGTAAAGCGGTGCAAGAAGGGAGAGCTGATTTTACGCCGGTGATGCTTTCTGAGTTTCCGTTGTTGTTTAAAAATGGAACGCTCCCCTTGGATGTGGCATTAATTCATGTTTCTTTGCCAGATGAGCATGGCTTTTGTTCGTTAGGGGTTGAAGTGGGTCTTACCAAAACCCCAGCCGAATCAGCCAAAGTGATTATTGCTGAAGTGAATGAACAAATGCCCCGCACATTAGGGGATTCGTTTATTCACATTAGCCGATTAAATTATATTGTGCCGGTGAACTATCCCATTTCTGAAATGGCGATGGCAGATGAAACAGATAGCTCTGAGATAGAAAAAATAGCCGGTTATATAACCGAATTAATCCCCGACGGAGCCACCATGCAAATGGGTATTGGGGCTATCCCTGATGCTGTGCTGAAGTATTTGTTTCATAAAAAAGATTTAGGGATTCATACAGAATTATTTTCCGAAGGCGTGATCGATTTGGTAGAAGCGGGTGTGGTCACAAATGCCCGAAAATCGATACATAATGGTAAGATTGTGGCCGGATTTATATTAGGAACGAAACGACTTTATGATTGGGTAAACGATAACCCGCTTATTGAATTTCACCGTTCAGAATATGTAAATGACCCTTTTGTGATTGCCAAAAATGACCGTATGGTGGCGATAAATTCAGCCATCGAAGTAGATTTAACCGGTCAAGTGTGCGCGGATAGTATCGGCCCCAAACTCTATTCTGGGGTTGGCGGCCAGCTAGACTTTATCTACGGCGCTTCGCGTTCAAACGGTGGGTGCCCGATTATTGCCATGCCCAGCACCTCGATCTTACGAGATGGTTCAGCGGTGAGTAAAATATCTGCTATGCTTAAAGTTGGCGCAGGGGTGGTTACTACTCGAAATCATGTCCGTTATGTTGTCACTGAGTATGGTGTGGCTGCCTTGTATGGCAAAACCATTCGCCAGCGCGCGCAAGCATTAATTAATATTGCTCACCCGCAATTTCGACCTGAATTAACCCAACAGGCACAGGAACTGAATTACATCTAACGGGTTATCTAAAGCGGTAAAATCTGCGGGATGCGGAGATTGCGCATCCCGTTTTTTATTGAGGAGAAAAGAATTATGGATCGTCACGCAAAGATTGTCGCTACGCTTGGGCCTGCCAGCCAAAGCGAAGAGGTTATTGAACAATTAATTAAGGCCGGGATGAATGTTGCCCGCATGAATTTTTCTCATGGCACACATGAACAGCACGCCGAACGAATTGCCATGGTTCGCAGTGTCGCCAAACGACTTGGCGCAGCGGTGGGAATATTGCAAGATTTGCAAGGACCAAAAATTAGGGTCGGCAAATTGGAGTCGTTAATTCAACTTGATGAAGGCCAGCTGGTTCAGCTTTATTCAGAAGAAGATACCCCTCCCGCTGGTAACTTGTGCAACATCCCCGTTGGCTTCCCAGAGCTGTTTGAATCCGTTCACGCCGAAGATAAACTGCTTTTGGATGACGGCCGGTTAACGCTATCTGTTGTCAGCGCGGCTAGCCGCAGTTTAACGGCGCGCGTGCTGGTGGGGGGTACGCTTTCTTCTCATAAAGGTATTAATTTGCCCGGCATTCGTCTGCGAATCCCCGGCTTTACAGAAAAAGATGAAAAAGACTTGGCGTTTGGCTTAAAACAAAAGGTAGATGCGGTGGCGGTTTCGTTTGTGCGCAGCGTGCAAGATGTTATTCAGGTACGCCATGCCATGAAACGGATGGTCAATGGGGGTTCATTACCTCTGTTAATTGCTAAATTAGAACGCCCAGAAGCGTTGGATGATTTAGAAAATATTTTAGATGCGGTTGACGGGGTGATGGTCGCACGCGGCGATTTAGGGGTAGAAATGCCCCCAGAGCGTGTGCCGGTAATGCAAAAACGAATTATTTATGCCGCTAACGCCAAAGCCAAACTGGTGATTACGGCTACTCAAATGCTTGAGTCGATGATTCATAACCCATTGCCTACCCGAGCAGAGGCTTCTGATGTTGCCAACGCCGTCTTTGATGGTACCGACGCCGTGATGCTCTCTGCTGAAAGCGCTTCGGGAGA
>CAYOGW010000152.1:0-4231 GCA_964403635.1 uncultured Anaerolineaceae bacterium
CGTTATTTGGCCAATCATCCTGAAACCAATAATGGGGCTTTTCCTTCGCTTAATAGTTTAAGCGCTGAATTAGGGATTAGTGTTGCCAGTTTAAGGGAACAATTAGAAGTTGCCCGCGCTTTAGGTTTGGTAGATGTTCGCCCTCGAACTGGCATTCGACGCTTGCCTTATTCATTTTTACCGGCGGTACGCCAAAGCGTAGGCTATGCAATGGCGCTTGAAGATAAAAACTTCCAAGATTTTGCAGACCTAAGAAAACATGTGGAAATGGCTTATTGGTATGAAGCAGTAAGCAAGTTAACTGAAGAAGATTTTCTCAAGCTGGATGAAATTATCTCGCGCGCATGGGAAAAGCTGCGGGGCAGCCCGATTCAGATTCCGCATGAAGAGCATAAACAACTACACTTAACCATTTTCTGTAAATTAAACAATCCCTTTGTTAATGGCATTTTAGAAGCCTATTGGGAAGCCTACGAAACGGTAGGCTTAAATGTATTTACAGATTATTCTTATTTACAAGAAGTCTGGACCTACCACCAAAACATGGTCGAAGCTATTCAACGAAAAGACTTCCAAGCAGGATATCAAGCCTTGGCTGATCATGCGGATTTAATCCACCATCGGCCAGCGTAAAATAACACTTCATTTTGATGCATTGAGGAGCATATGACTGAAAGAATAGTGAACGATTTTTCGATAACAGTGGGTACTGTAAATGGTTCTGGTAGTTCTACTGCCAACACGACCATTTTACGGGCGTTATTTAAGATGGGTATCCCTGTTTCAGGCAAGAACCTTTTTCCTAGTAATATTCAAGGCTTGCCTACTTGGTATACCATTCGCGTGAGCAAGGATGGTTATATGGCTCGCCGCGAAGAAACCGAAGTGGTGATTGCCATGAATGCCAATTCTTTTACGCAGGACATGAACAGCGTATCACCCGGCGGCGCATTCTTTTATGCCGATGACATCAAGCTGCCCGTGAGCCGCACTGATATTGCCGTTTACCCCATGCCGGTAAAAGACTTAGTGAAAAGCAACCCAGAAATACCAACTGGCATCCGAGATTTGGTTGGCAACATGGTTTATGTCGGCGCGTTGGTACAAATGCTTGGGCTAGATATTAACAAAGTAGAAGACGCCTTAAATTTTCATTTTAAAGGCAAAGAAAAACCGGTTCAATTAAATATGGGCATGGTTAAAATTGGGGCTGAATATGCTGCTGCCAATTTTGAAAAGAAAGACCCCTATTATCTTGAACCAATGGATAAAACCAATGGGATGATTATGACCGACGGCAATACCGCCGCCGCGCTTGGCTCTATTTATGGCGGTGTGCAATTTTTGGCTTGGTACCCTATTACCCCTGCGTCTAGCCTTGCAGAAGCTGTAATTGATTATTTACCCGGTTTACGAAAAACCGCCGACGGCAAAAATACCTACGCTGTCGTGCAAGCTGAAGATGAATTAGCCGCCATCGGTATGACAGTAGGCGCGGGCTGGAGCGGTATGCGCGCCATGACCAGCACCAGTGGTCCGGGCTTAAGCCTTATGACAGAATTTGCTGGCTTGGCTTACTACGCCGAAGTACCGATTGTGGTTTGGGATGTCGTTCGTATGGGTCCCAGCACCGGTTTACCCACCCGCACCGCCCAAAGTGACTTAACCTTTGTTGCCAATATTGGGCACGGCGACACTGAATCCATTATCTTGCTGCCCGGCTCTGCCAACGAATGTTTTGAGTTTGGCTGGAAAGCCTTTGATATTGCAGAACGTTTACAAGCACCTGTTTATGTTTTGAGTGATTTAGACATTGGTATGAACCAATGGATGACAGAACCCTTTAAATACCCAGAAACCCCCATGGATCGAGGCAAGGTGCTTTGGGAAGAAGACTTCGAAAAAGTTAAAACCACTTGGGGACGTTATAAAGACCTAGATGGTGATGGAATTCCTTACCGCACCACCCCCGGCAACCGTCACCCCATGAGTGCCTACTTCACCCGCGGAACAGGCCATGACGAAAACGCCCGTTACACAGAAGATGCCCCCGCGTGGCATGACATGATGGACCGCATCAAGAAAAAATACAAAACAGCGAAAAAATATTTACCCAAACCAGTCGTAGACAAAACTGCAGGCGCAACCATTGGTATTCTTGCATTTGGCTCTACCGAAGCGGCCATTCAGGAAGCCCGCGCCCAAATGCTGAGCGAAAAAGGCTTAAAAACAGACTTTATGCGCATTCGCTCGTTACCATTTACAGACGAAATTTCTGACTTCATCGATTCCCATGAGCGAGTCTATGTCGTTGAAATGAATCGAGACAGCCAAATGAAAGGTTTGCTCAGCGCAGCCTTCCCTCAACTGGCTTCTAAATTAATTTCCATCGCATTTAGTGATGGCCTTCCCCCCACTGCCAAGTGGGTTAAAACCGATATCCTCAGTAAGGAGGAAAAATAATATGAGCGAAGCATTACCGATGGCTGGCGCGCCAGCCAATGCCAATTCTGCAGGATTAACCAAAAACGACTATCGCGGTAATCCCAGCACCCTATGCCAAGGCTGCGGACACAACTCTATTACCAACCAAATTATCTCTGCCGCCTTTGAGTTAGGCATAGTTCCTGAAGATGTTGTTAAATTCTCAGGTATTGGCTGCTCTAGTAAAAGCCCAACCTACTTCCTTAATCGTTCCTTTGGCTTTAACAGTTTGCATGGCCGCATGCCTTCCATTGCAACTGGCGCCATGTTCGGAGATACATCTCTTAAAGGCGTAGCCGTTTCAGGGGATGGCGACACTGCTAGCATTGGCATGGGTCAGTTTAAGCATATCGTGCGTCGCAATGTCAACATGGTATACATCATCGAAAACAACGGTGTATACGGTTTAACCAAAGGGCAATTTTCTGCCACAGCCGAAGAAGGCTTAAGCCTTAAAAAGCAAGGCACCAATCGCTACATGCCCATCGATATCTGTTTAGAAGCGGTTGTCTCCAATGCTACTTTTGTAGCCCGTTCCTTTGCTGGTAACCCCAAACAAGTAAAAGAATTGCTCAAAGCAGCCATGGCGCACAAAGGCATTGCCATTTTAGACATCATCAGCCCTTGTGTTACCTTTAATAACCAAGAAAACGCCCTGCACTCCTACGCTTGGGGCAAAGACCACGAGTCGCCTTTACACGACATCTCCTTCATCCCAGCCCGAGAAGAAATTATGCTAGAAGATGAATTAAAAGAAGGCGAAGTACGAGAAGTAGAACTGCACGACGGCTCCACCGTAATCTTAAAAAATCTCGAAAAACACTACGACCCTACCAATCGGCTAGAAGCCCTGACAATGATGGAAGAAGCCCAACGCAACAACTGGCTCATAACCGGCTTACTCTACATTGATACAGACCGCCCCAGCCTATACGACACCTATAATCTGCCAGACAAAGCCCTCAATCGTTTAACCGAAGCCGAATTGCGCCCAGCGCGCGACACCATGCAAAAAATTAACGACATGATGTTCTAACCAATCAAACCCGCTCTATTGCCAAACAATAGAGCGGGTTTATTCATTAATTATGTTTGAAGAAATCTTTAATAACGAAATAGAAATTAACTTTATTCGTGCCAGCGGCCCCGGCGGACAAAATGTAAACAAAGTGGCAACAGCTGTGCAATTAAGATTTAATGCGGCTGGCTCCCCCTCGCTTGCTCCCGAACACAAAAAAAGGTTAATTAAGCTGGCAGGTTCACGCGCCACTGCTGAAGGGGTTATCTTAATCGAAGCCAAACACTACCGCACCCAAGAAGCCAACCGGCAAGATGCCATCAACCGCTTAATTCGCTTATTAGAAAAAGCGTTAATTAACCCAAAAACACGCCACAAAACAAAACCCACATTGGCTTCCTATACCAAACGATTAAATAAGAAAAAACAACGCAGCCAACTTAAACAATCTCGCCATCAAAACTTTGAAGAGTAATAATATATGACCAACAACCAAGCCATTTATTCTTATTTAATTAAAATCCCAGCCGAAGCCATAGACCCCAACGGACACGTAAACAATGTGGTGTATGTGCAATGGATGCAAGAGGCTGCGCTTAAACATTACCGCAGCCTGGGCGGCTACCAACCCATGCAAGCCGTTAACGCCACTTGGGTGGTTCGAGAGCATCATGTTGAATATTTATTGCCAGCATACAAAGATGAAGAAATAGAAATTCGTACTTGGGT
>CAYOGW010000153.1:0-4194 GCA_964403635.1 uncultured Anaerolineaceae bacterium
TGTCGGACAGGAAAACCTCATTTAGTACTTGATTGATTTATGATAGGGTCAGTGTAAAAAAATACCACTCAACACCGCGTCCCGTAAGAGCATCGGGATAATGCACCTGACCCCGTAAAGCATCAGGGCTAGCGGCTGGGGACCGCCGCCTTTGGCGGTTGGTGGGATTTTCAAGTATTTTTCTGGCTTCGAGTTTTCTCTGCTCCCAAGCAGAATCCACACCCGCCCCAGCGCCAGTAACGCAAACCGTTAGGCAGGCTATCATGTTGAGTAATTGTTAAAAATTTATGCAATATAAATATGTAACAGAACAACAGGATTATTCAGATTTTGCCAGCGGGCGAGTATTTTATAGTTTGACAGGACACCCTGCCTTTCCTGTCAGGCTGGCGAGTGAAATATTTCAACGTTGTGTAGCAAGTCGAAAAACAATCTACAATAACTCAACGCCATGTACCCTATACGACCCTTGTTGTGGCGCAGCCTACCATCTTAGTGTATTGGCTTATCTGCACAAAGAGTATATTCAAGAAGTAATTGGTTCTGATGTAGATGAAAAAGCCGTTGCTTTGGCAAGCCAGAATCTTGGATTACTTGGTGTCGCTGGTTTGGATAAGCGCATCAGCGAAATTTCTAAAATGTTCGAGTTGTACAACAAAGATTCTCACAAAGACGCTTTAGCAAGTGGATATATTTTGAAAAATAGAATTTCTGCTTTTACTCAAGAACACTCAGTAATCACAAAGGTATTTCAGGCAAGTGCCACAGACAGTAAATCGATTATTAAAAACGTAAAAGCCAAATCAGTAGATATTGTTTTTACAGATATTCCTTATGGACAACACTCTCGTTGGCACGGCTTGAATTCCGATGAGTTATTAGACCCGCCATTTCTAATGCTTAATGCACTTATTGATATTCTCTCCACATCAAGCATTGTGGCGATAGTTTCCGATAAGCAGCAAAAGGTATTACATAAAGATTTTCAACGTGTTGAGCAATTTCAAATAGGAAAACGTCGAGTAGTTATCTTGAAGCCTATCTAAAAGCCGCCTGCCCAACAAGGCGTCCCGTAAGAGCATCGGGATAATGCACCTGACCCCGTAAAGCATCGGGGCTAGCGGCTGGGGACTGCCGCCTTCAGCGGCGTGCGCCATTTTCGAGCAGTTTTTTGGCTGGGTCTGGCTACACCACCCGCTATTGGATAAAGTTTAAGGAGAAAATTAATGACGAAACGTGAAGAACTGATGATCGAACCGGATGAACTGCTGAAAAAACTTGGTGACCCCAACCTGCGGATCTACGATGCAACCATCGTGTTCAACATGGGCATGAGTCCCGAAGAATTCGCAAAGATGCCAAATGCGCACTCGCTCTATCTGGGCGGGCACATCCCCGGCGCGGCTTTTTTCGACCACCAGCTAGTCACTGACCCAATCGGTAAATACGAATACACAGTGGCACCAGACCAAATGTTAACCAAACAGATTGGCGAGTTTGGGATTGACAACGATTCTGAGGTGATTGTGTACGCCTCCTTCCTTTTGACCAGCGCGATGCGTGCTTGGTGGGTGCTGCGCTACGCCGGGGTACAAAACATCCGCGTGCTAAATGGAGGCCTGCCAGCATGGAAAGAAGCAGGCGGGGCAGTGGAGACCGGCGAATCCAAATATTCACCTGTGACATTCACCCCGTCTTTTAAACGAGAGATGTTCGCAGACCTGTCAGAAGTACGAACCGCATCTGAACAGGGAAACGCCTACATCGAAAGCGCGCTGATGCAGGACTGGTACGACCAAGAGCATATCCCAGGGTCGGTCTGTCTGCCGCTAACCGACCTGTCGATCGGATGGGACACCTTGCGCCCGCAGCATGAGATTGAAGCGTTGGTAACAGCCCGCCCCAAAGGAGAACGGATCATCACCTACTGCGGAGGCGGAATCGCGGCTGCTTTTAACGCCATGACCCATCTAATGGTTGGTCACGAAAACGTAGCGTTATATGACGGTTCGCTCTTCGAATGGAAAGGAGAAGGGCTGCCCCTAAGCAGCAATAAGAGAACATAAGCGCTTCCAAAATAGACGGTTCCGCGCTGTCCGACTTCCTCACATCGAGGCGGCAACGCGCATGCCGCCCAACACAGCTAACCCCGAAAACGAAACTTAATTAATCCATATCAAAACTGTTCGTTCTAATCCCAACTGCGGAAAAGAATGAACAGTTTTTCTTTTAATGAAGCATTCTCATTAATTAAAAGTACAATAACAAACATCACATAAAAATCTTTAAATTAATCAAGCATTCAACCAAGGTTAAGCCATGCCCAACGAAACATTAACCCACAGACTAGCCCGCCAGTCCGATTTCAGCCTGCTCAAAGCCCTGATGGACGAAGCCATTCATCAGCTGCTGAAACCTTATTTAACCGAAACTCAAATTAACGCCAGCCGCTTAATTATGGGCTTAGACACCCAATTAATTGCCGATGAAACCTATTACGTCATTGAAATAAACGGAGCCTTGGCGGGCTGTGGCGGCTGGAGCAGGCGGGCAACACTCTATGGCGGCGACCAAACCCCGGGCCGCAGCGCCGACCTGCTAGACCCCAGTAAAGACGCCGCCCGCATCCGCGCCATGTACACCCATCCCAGCCACACCCGCAAAGGGGTTGGCAAATTAATTATCGCGCTGTGTGAAGCCGCCGCCCAAGCCGAAGGCTTTAACAAAATGGAATTGGTGGCCACGCTTTCGGGTGAGCCGCTTTATCGCGCCTGCGGTTACGAAGCCTACGAAAATTTTGAAGACACGCGCGGTGGGGCGGCTGTTCCGCTCTTACGCATGCGAAAAACTCTTAATTAAGGAAAATGATGAATTACTTACCCAACCCCAACCGCTATCAAAGTATGCGCTACAACCGTTCTGGCCGCAGCGGCTTAAAACTACCCGCCGTCTCGCTTGGGTTATGGCACAATTTTGGCGGGGTGGATGTCTACGAAAACAGCCGCGCCATGCTGCTGCACGCCTTTAATTTGGGCATCACCCATTTTGATTTAGCCAACAACTACGGGCCGCCCCCGGGCTCTGCCGAGGAAACCTTTGGGCAGGTTCTGGCGAAAGACTTAAAACCCTACCGCGATGAATTAATCATCTCCTCCAAAGCGGGTTACACCATGTGGGAGGGCCCCTATGGCGATTGGGGCTCGCGAAAATATTTGGTTGCCAGCCTAGACCAAAGCCTAAAACGCATGGGGCTTAATTATGTGGATATTTTCTACCATCACCGCCCAGACCCCGAAACCCCGCTCGAAGAAACCATGCAAGCCCTCGATTTTATTGTGCGCAGCGGGCGAGCCATCTATGCCGGGATTTCAAACTACCCCGCTGAAACTGCCCGTCAAGCCGCCAACATCTTAAAAGAACTGGGCACCCCCTGTGTCATTCATCAGCCTGTTTACAATATGTTTAATCGCTGGGTAGAAGACGGCTTGTTAAATACATTAAAAGAAGAAGGCATTGGCTGCATTGCCTTTTCGCCGTTGGCGCAGGGGTTACTCACCAACAAATATCTCAGCGGCATACCTGATGGCTCGCGCGCTTCGAAAGCGCATGGCTTCTTAAAGCCTGCCAACATCACCGAAGAAAAAATCGCCAAAGTGCAGCAATTAAACGAGATGGCGCAGCAACGCGAGCAAACACTGGCTCAAATGGCTTTGGCTTGGGTCTTGCGCCACGAAAATATGACCTCCGTTTTAATTGGTGCCAGCAAAATTGCTCAAATCGATGACGCGGTTGGCAGCTTAAATCGGCTGGGTTTTTCAGCGGAAGAACTTCAGCAAATCGATTCGATACTCAGCGAATAGAAAATTAATCGAATCTAAAAAACGCGTACGCAAGGAACTTTTTGAGATTCAAGCCGTCCTTTATAGGAGGAGAATCTCATGAAAAAACTTATAACTGCCTGTCTATTAATTCTTAGCATATCCATTAGCGCTTGTTCGACCTTAACGCGTGAAGAATTAACAGAACAACCAAAATTAACGGTTGAACTTGCCCCCAGCCCCACCCCGCTGCCGTTTAATCAATACAGCAATAACGATTTTGGACTTAGCTTTCATTTCCCGCTTGAATGGTTTGGGGCTGAAGAATATATTTCAGATAATACCTTAAGGGTTGAAATTGGCTCGGATGTTGTTT
>CAYOGW010000154.1:0-2556 GCA_964403635.1 uncultured Anaerolineaceae bacterium
AGCTCGTTCATCGCATCAAAGCAACGCTTAATAAACCACTCTTGATAATCGCGGCGATACGAACTCCACGTGCCGCCTAAAATTAATAATTCAATTTTATCGGTCGGATGCCCCAAATTTTGTAAAGCGGTAATGCGTGAATGCACTTGCACATACGGGTCAAACTCATGTTGTAAGGCTCGCATGGCACCCGGTTCGTCGGGCAAATAACTCTTCGGCATGCGCACATCGGTGGGGCAAAAAATACACTTGCCCGGGCAAGGGTAGGGTTTGGTAAGTACGGTAACCGTGGTAACACCAGAAAGCGTACGCATTGGCTTCATGCGAATTCGTTCTAATAACTGAGCATCTTCTTCTAGTTCACCGCTGGCAACCAACTCATAATACGCTGAAACCAGCGCCACTTTGCTTAAAAATCCGCCGTCTGGCAGGGGGTGCGCGCGTAAGGTCTTAAGTACTTCCGCGCCATTAATCACTTGGTCAAGCACAAAATGAGCCAACGCCATTTTTTCGGGCGTTAACTTTTTGTTTTTTCTCCACAATTCTTGCCGTTGATGAATAGACATAGCACTATAATTTGACTATGAATGAGCAAACCGCCCAGCGTCTAGTCAACCTTAACAATCAATTCTACCAGACCTTTGGAGAGCATTTTTCAGCCACACGCCAGCGCATTCAGCCTGGCGTTCGTAAAATTTTGAGTGAGCTTAAAGGTGATGAACGAATTTTAGATTTAGGCTGCGGCAATGGGGAGGCCGCCCGCCAATTGGCAAAAACACCGTTTACGGGAGAATATCACGGGCTAGACTTCAGCCTGCCCCTGCTTAAAGATGCTGAATCCAACCCCGCGGCTTTTCCCTTCACCTTCCAAGAAGCCGATTTAACTCAAAATGAATGGCCTGCTTTATTAAACGGTCAGTTCAATCTCATCACTTGCTTCGCTGTTTTACATCACATCCCAAGTGAGAAAATGCGCTTGCAAATCTTAATTAACGTTGCCAAGCTGTTGGCTCCAAACGGAAAATTTATTCTATCTAACTGGCAGTTTCTGAACAGCCCACGTTTAACAGCCCGCATTCAACCGTGGAGCAAAGCTGGATTAAGCGAACAAGATGTGGATGAAAATGACTACTTGCTAGATTGGCGGGCAGGCGGCGAAGGGTTAAGATACGCGCACTACTTTAATGAAGATGAATTAAAAACCTTAGCAGAACAAAGCAGCTTTAGAGTGCAAGAGAGTTATTATTCAGACGGAGAAAACAATCGGCTGGGCCTGTATCAAGTTTGGACAAGCTCAAATCATCGTGTACAATAATCGAACAATTTACATATTATCCAGGAGAAAACATGCCTGCTACACCCACCAGAGAACGGGTAAACCCCGAAACGATTAATACAACCCCCTTACGACGCCCAGAGTGGATTAAGGTGCGCGCGCCCTCCGGCGAAAACTATGAGCGTGTTCACAAATTAATGCGCGCCAAAAGCCTGCATACCGTTTGTGAAGAAGCCATGTGCCCTAACCTTGGCGAGTGCTGGGGCAGCGGTACAGCCACCTTTTTAATGATGGGCGATGTTTGCACACGTTCTTGTGTCTTTTGTGATATTAAACATGGCCGCCCCAACGCAATGGATTGGGTAGAGCCAGAACGTGTGGCGCAAGCAGTTAAATCGATGGAATTAAAGCACGCGGTGATTACCTCGGTTAATCGTGATGAACGAAAAGATGGTGGAGCCCCCATTTTTGCAATGGTCATTCGCCGCATTCGAGAAATTCATGCGGGCTGCTCTATTGAAGTGTTAATCCCCGATTTTAAGGGCTCAGTAGAAGCGTTAAAAATAGTGATGGACGCCCGCCCCGAAATTCTTAATCACAACGTAGAGACCGTTCCACGTTTATTTAAGAAAATTCAGCCACAAGATAATTACGACTGGGCAGCTGCCACACTAAGCAATGCCAAAAAACTAGACCCCGATGTGCTTTCAAAAAGCGGTATTATGCTGGGCTTGGGGGAAGAAATAGAAGAAGTGAAAGCAGTGATGCGTGACCAACGAGATTGGGGAGTAGATATATTAACCCTAGGACAATATTTACAACCGAGCAAGAAACATTATCCCATTTCTCGTTATTACACATTAGAAGAATTTACAGAATTACGCGAATATGGCTATTCCATCGGCTTTAAATGGGTTGAATCGAATCCATTGGTTCGTTCTTCCTATCATGCTTATGAGCAAGTTCGCGCTTTAAGTGTGGTGCACCGTAAGCTCTACGGGGAAGACGCCATGCAAGCCTTTAAACCAGTTGGCGGGAACACAAGTTTGCCAGTGTTAAAATAAATAAAAACTGACTCAGGTTAATGAGTCAGTTTTTATTAGCGAAACTACATCTGCGATGATGCGCTGAAAATGATGGGCGGGCCAAAAGTGCTTCGATGGTTTAATTCTCTTTTTGGTTAAAGCTGCCCGCAAGCGTGCTGCTCGTACACCAACATCATGAGAAACTGCTGTTTGATTAACCAATGCATTCACTAAGGAAAGTGCCAAATTTTGGTG
>CAYOGW010000154.1:2656-4148 GCA_964403635.1 uncultured Anaerolineaceae bacterium
CCTAAATTATTTAAGCTTTGTGCAATTCTGGTAGGGTCTTCCATTTGACGAGCAATTTTTAAACTGGCTTCAGAAAAGGGAATTCCTTCTTGATAAGCTTGTCTATAAAAAGCCAAAATAGCTAAGTTATTTTGAAACAAGAAAAGCGGCTCTAGCTCTTCTACTTCTGTTACTAAACTAATTCCTTCTTTGTTTAATTGCTCAGCCATTAAATATTCGCCGCGCGCTGTATAGATGCTTGATAACGAACGAATAATTTCAGCTTCGTCTCGCACAGAACCTACATCACGTGCTAATTTAAGGGCTTTTTCTAATACGGCTTGCCCTTCATCATATTCGCCTAACAAATCATGGCATTCACCCATGACACACAAGGTTCGAGCCAATAGCAGGTTATCTCGATAGGGGTGCGGCACATCTGTTAACATTTGATGAATAAACTTAAAAGATTTTAACGCCTCACGGAACAAACCTCGATTTCTAAGATATTTTGCATAAGGCAGTATGGCTGTTTCAATTTGGGGCATTTCTGCGTGTTGAACCGCCCAATGCCATGCAGCACGCAGGTTTTCTAAATAATTTTCAGGAAAGTTGTTGTTTGTAGCTGTTTGCGACTCTACAAATTTTTTAATGTAATAAGCGCTATGTTGTTCTTCTGTGCTATAAGCCTGTACAGGGTTGGCATAAAATTTGTCTTTCAAAAACTGGCGTAAAGAAACATGCAATTCGTAGGTGCGGTCTTGATAAGAGATGAGCATAGAACGGTTTGCAAGCGCATCTAAAAAAAAGCTGGACGCCCCAGCAACCCTAGCTGCGGCAGCCATGCTAAACCTACCCTGAAAGATACTTAAATTAGCTAAGACTTGCTGCTCAGGCGCTGTCAGCTGGGACCAAAACGAATCAAATACGGCGAGCAAGCTACGGGGTGAGTCTGATACGGTTTCTTTGGGAGATGCTAAAAATGCTAGGCTATTTTCAATTTGGTCAGCAATTTGCTTACAATCAAACAATTTTACCCAGCTGGCGGCAAGCTCTATACCTAGCGGTAAACCACCTACCGCCCTGCAAATGCGAGCTATATCTTCAAAATCCCCTTCAAATTTTGGTTGAGATAGTTGAGCATAATAATTAAACATCTGCAATGCCGAAAATTGTTGCGGATTAAATGGTGCGGTGAGTGGCACATCTAAGGGATTAAGCTCAATGACTGTATCGTTAAATAAATGAGGGCGAATCCGAGTAACTAATAACACATGAACTGTATTGGTTTTTTCTAGCAGGTTATTTAAAAACTTTAAGTCCGAAAGGTTGGCATCCTGACAATCTAGCACCAATAGTATTTTTTTATTGGTTAACCCTGAAAAAAATGCGCCTTTTGGCAGCAAAGGGTCAGTTATTTGCCCCGTGTATAAAAAAGAAAAATGAGAGAGAACATAGTCAAAAGACTGGCTGCCATCGTAAACAAAATAATAAACGCCATCATTAAAAATTT
>CAYOGW010000155.1:0-4082 GCA_964403635.1 uncultured Anaerolineaceae bacterium
CCACATTGGTAATCGGCCGGTCTCGCGGGCGGGTTAATTGGCTAAATATCCAAATTGGCAGGGTAGTTTGCTGCCCCGCTGTGAATGTGGTTACAATCACTTCATCAAAAGAAAGGGCAAAAGCTAACATACCGCCTGCTAAAAGCGCAGTGCCAATATTTGGCAAGATGATATAAAAAAATGTTTGAAAAGAGTTTGCGCCAAGATCCATCGAAGCTTCTACCATCGAAGGACTAGACCGCCTCAAGCGCGCAATTACATTGTTGTAAACGGTCACCACGCAGAAAGTGGCGTGGCCAATCACAATTGTCCAAAATGAAAAAGGAATGTTCATTGAACCAATCGCAGAGCGAAGCGCAATCCCAGTAACGATACCCGGCAAAGCAATTGGCAATAATAACAAAAAAGAAACAGATTCTTTTCCAAAAAAATCAGCCCGATAAACTGCCGCGGCTGCCATAGTTCCTAAAACCAATGCAATTGCGGTGGCAATCGAGGCCACCTGAACACTTAAAGTTAAAGCAGACCATAAATCTGTTCGAGCCAAGGCTGCGCCAAACCACTTGGTTGTAAACCCTGGAAGCGGAAAATTATAAGCCGCTTCATCTGTTGTAAAAGCATAGATTGCAATAATTAAAAGTGGCACATGTAAAAACAACAAGGTGCCAACAGCACCGAGCACTAAGCCAAGAGATGGTTTTTCAGCTTGATTAGATGGCATCGAAAGCTCCTAAGCGGCGGGCTACTAACAAATAAACAATCATAATAACAACCGGCCCCATGGTCATCGCTGCTGCCAATGGGATGTTTCCTGCCGTTCCCTGATAGGCATAAACAGCTTGCCCAACAAAATATTTCGAGTTTCCCAACGAAAGCGGAACAATAAAATCACCAAGCGTTAGTGAAAATGTAAAGATAGAGCCAGCCACAACACCCGGAAAGGCCAAAGGCAAAATAACCGAACGGAAAGTATCTCCAGGCTTTGCTCCCAAATCACTTGATGCTTCAATTAACGACTTTGGAACACGTTCTAAAGCAGTGGCAATTGGCAAAATCATGTAGGGCAGCCAAATGTAACAAAACACAATGAACATACCTAAAGGAGAAAGTGATAAAGATGAGCCACCGATGGCATCAATACTTAAAATCCAATTTAATAGGTCATTTAATCCAAGTAAATTCACAAACCAAGAAAGAATTCCTTCTTTGGCTAATATTAATTTCCACGCATAAACACGCACCAAATAGCTGGACCATAACGGTAACAAAACAGCCAATAACAGCCAAGTCTTTAATCGGCGAGAAGAAAATTTGGCTATATAGTAAGCTAATGGAAAAGCAATCAGTGCATCTGCTAATGTAACAGCCATTGCCATGGTTGCAGTGCGCTGAATAATATCAAGGTTGGTTGGGGTAAATAATTGAGCGTATGTTTTTAATGTAAACTCTCGAACAATTAAACCCGTAAACTCTTCTAAGTAAAAAAAGGAATTTACCAAAAGCGCTATTAAAGATCCCAAATAAACAACCACCATGTAAAGCATCGGTGGCCCTAATAACAACCATAAAATTAATCGAGGACGAATATATAAATAAGTTGAAATGCGATTCAGCATCTCAGGCTCCTAACCAGTTAATGTGATTCCGCTGCCACAATAATCGAACTTTCTGACCGCGGACCGCATTCACCTGGGATGAAGTATTGTGAGAGTTTTGCTCTATCACAAACACCTCGCCACCCCCACTTAATTCAACTAAATAACGGGTGTGCAAACCTAAATAAACTACATCTTTCACAAAACCTTCGGCTGCATATTGGTCTTTTGATGGGCTTTCAGAGCTTCGGGCGAATTGAATTTTCTCAGGGCGAACAGAAAAAGTGCGGGCTTCGCCCGTGATCGATTTTGCCGTTTCGCCAGTTAATAAATTTGATGTGCCAACAAAACCTGCTACAAAAGCTGTTTTTGGAAATTCATAAATTTCAGACGGACTACCAATTTGTTCAATTTTTCCTTGATTAAAAACAGCGATGCGGTCGCTCATGGTAAGTGCTTCTTCTTGGTCGTGAGTGACAAAGATAAAGGTAATCCCTACCCGTTGTTGAATAGCCTTTAATTCCACTTGCATTTGCTGTCGTAATTTTAAATCCAACGCGCCGAGCGGTTCATCTAACAGCAATACTTTGGGATGATTAATTAATGCGCGCGCCAAGGCAACTCGTTGGCGCTGCCCGCCAGACAACTGCGAGGGCTTTCTCTCTGCGAAACCTGCAAGCTGAACCAAATCTAACATTTCTTCTACTCGTTTTTCACGCTCGGCAGATGGAACTTTTTTAATCATTAAACCATAGCCAATGTTTTGACCAACCGTCATATGCGGAAAAAGTGCGTAATCTTGAAAGACCGTATTTACATCCC
Source organism: uncultured Anaerolineaceae bacterium (assembly GCA_964403635.1). Classification (GTDB taxonomy): domain Bacteria; phylum Chloroflexota; class Anaerolineae; order Anaerolineales; family Villigracilaceae; genus JANJTV01. The sequence continues at coordinate 2,418 of CAYOGW010000155.1, forward strand.
GTTCGTAGGGCGGCAAATCTGAAACTGGTTGATTGTATAAATAAATTTTTCCAGCTGTGGGGCGGTCAAAACCAGCGATTAACCTTAAACAAGTTGTCTTTCCAGACCCTGAGGGCCCTAGCATAGAGAAAAACTCTCCATCTTTTATTTCAAGGTCTACACCGTCTACCGCGCGAATTTCGCCAAAAAAACGGCTGACTTTATCAAATCGAATTGCAGGCATTGTTGAATTCATCGCTCTCCAAAAATCCTTTCGCCCCCGCCTTAATTTAATTAAGACGGGGGCGAGGACTACTCACTTAAAATTTTATTGACCGCCAATAACCCCAATGTAAGCTTCTACCCACTTGCTATAAGGAACACAAGATTCACTACCATCAGCACAAGTAGTGGTAGGTGTGCGCCAGAAAGAAATCTTCTCAAATTGGTCAAAGCCATTGGTTGTACAACCAGCATCAGTTAATAGTTCGTTGCCTTTACAAGCCGCTGGGACAGCTGGGTTTGAACCAAACCAAGCTGCTAAATCACCTTGAACTTTAGGAGAGAGGGAATGCTCCATCCACATATAGGCACAGTTTGGATGCTGAGAATCAACATGTAACATGGTGGTATCAGCCCAACCAGTAGCGCCTTCTTGAGGAATTGTAGATGCAATAGGAGCACCACCAAACTGCAAAATGTTTACTTGGAAAGGCCAAGAACCAGAAGCAACTACACCTTCATTCTGAAAGTCGTCAATTTGAACGAAGGCATCGTGCCAGTAGCGAGTAACCAAAGCACGTTGACCCTTCAACAATTCTAAGACAGCATCAAATTGGGCCTGATTTAAAGCGTAAGGATCAGTAATGCCCAATTCTGGGTTGTGATATTTCAAATAAAGAGCTGCATCTGCAATAAAAATAGGTCCGTCAAAAGCCTGAACACGTCCCTTATTGCTTTCTCCATCTGGCAATGTCATTTCTACAAAAGTGACGTCCCAAGAGGTAGGAGCCTCGGGGAATGTGTTGGTGTTATACATCAATACATTGGGACCCCATTGATAAGGAGTGCCATAATGTTTTCCGTCCACATAGTGCCATGGTGCTTCCTTCAATCGGTCATCTACGGTGCTCCAAGAAGGAATTAAATCAATGTTGATGGGCTGAACTTTGCCGCCAGCAATTAAGCGGTTAGAAGCATCACCAGAGGCAGTTACTAAATCGAAACCACCTTCATTCATCAATGAAACCATTTCGTCTGAGGTTGCGGCAGTTTTAACAGTTACCTTACAACCGGTTTCAGCTTCAAAACTTGTTACCCAGTCATAAGCAGGGTCAGTTTCACCACGTTCGATATAACCAGCCCATGCGATGATAGAAACTTCGCCTTCACCTGGACCAATTTCGGTTTTCATTTGAGAATCGCTGCCAGCGGCGCCAGCACATGCCGAAAGGGCGATGCTGAATACAACGATTAAAGTTAATAAACTTAATACGTTTTTTCGGTTCTTCATTTTCCTTCTCCTCGATTAGTTTGATAAGAATATTGGTTATAACAAACAGATTTCATCAAATAGGCTACAACCACCTCCTTAACGTTCTTAATTGTACGACAAGTGAAGTCCTTGATGCAACTTCCGTCACGGAAAAATTTTATCCTTAAATTGCCGATTATGTCAATTTATTT
>CAYOGW010000156.1:0-4011 GCA_964403635.1 uncultured Anaerolineaceae bacterium
ACGCTAAAATTAACCCAACTAAACAAGCCAATAAAATATAAAAACTCATCTTCGCATTATAACAAACAACACATCCTTACTCTCAGCATAAAAAAAATGATAAGTTAATAAGCGTGTAGTATTTTTAAGCTTGATTGGCACTCAACTGCTTTTTGACTTACAATGTGCGCTTAGATTTCGGAGGACCAATGGAAAAATTTGTAATACAAGGGGGAACTCCTTTAAATGGAGAAGTAACCCCCGGTGGAAATAAAAATGCCGCGCTGCCCATTTTGGCAGCTTGTTTATTAACCGATCAGCCGGTGATATTAAAAAACGTTCCCCAAATTCGGGATATTCAAGACATGCGCTTATTAATAGAAAGTTTGGGGGTTTTGGTTGAAGATATCGATGTGGATGTTTGGAGAATAACCGCCAAAAATGTCAAACCGGCTGGCTTAGACCCAGACCTTTGTCGCCGTATCCGAGCCTCCATCCTGCTGGCAGGGCCCATCACTGCGCGGTGGGGTGGCTTGCGCCTTCCTCCCCCCGGTGGAGATGTGATTGGTCGCCGGAGAGTAGATACGCACATATTGGCATTAAGAGCCTTAGGTGCTCAAGTTACTTATGACCGCATATTTGAATTTAAATCCGATGGATTAAAAGGTGCAGAAATTTTATTAGATGAGGCTTCGGTTACTGGGTCAGAAAATGCGATTATGGCGGCAGTTTTAGCCAAGGGAGAAACCATATTGCATAATGCCGCTTCTGAGCCGCACGTGCAAGAGTTATGCAATATGTTAAATGGGTTAGGAGCCAAAATTGAAGGTATCGGCTCAAACACCCTTTACATTCATGGTGTGGAAAGCCTTCACGGCGGCGAATTTACAATCGGTCCAGATTATTTAGAAGTGATTAGTTTTGTGGGAGCCGCGGCGGTTACTAGCGGAAATGTTCGCATTAAGAACGCAGGTTCTCAGTATTTAAATATGATTCGGATGGTTTTCAACCGATTAGGAGTAGATTGGGTAGAAGATGGTAAAGATATTATCGTTTCGTCAGACCAAAAATTAATTATCGAACCAGATTTAGGAAATGCAATTCCAGAAATTAAAACCAATATTTGGCCGGCATTTCCAACCGATTTAATGAGCATTGCCATTGCAGTAGCCACCCAAGCAAAGGGAAGTGTTTTGTTCCACGATTGGATGTATCCTAGCCGCATGTACTTTACAGATAAATTAGTGAGTATGGGTGCTCAAATTGTACTGTGCGACCCTCACCGCTGTATCGTCACAGGCCCAACGCGTTTATATGGCGAAAAAGTTGAAAGCCCAGATATTCGAGCGGGGATGACACTAGTGCTTGCTGCCTTAAGCGCTGAAGGTACATCAGTTATTCGAAACGTAGGTCAAATTGATCGCGGTTATGCCTTTGTCGACCAAAAACTCAAGTCTCTCGGAGCAAAAATTGAACGGCTTCGTGAGCAATAAAAAGAGCGGCTTTCGCCGCTCTTTTTATTTATGGACCAAGGATGTTTACTTTTGTTAATAAGATATGCATTTCCGTTTTGTCATAGTTATTAATTCTAAAAGAACCAGTAAATATTTTTTTATCGCTAACATTAATGTAGTATGTATAAGAGCCAAACGGTATATCAAACTTGAAAATTTTCTCTACAAGCCACGAATAATAGACAGCTTTTTCACCCGGCTGAGTAACCCCTTGAATGGTGACAACCGCTGGCGATTTTGCCTCATTAAAAATAACGAATAATCCCTTGGGTAAACCACTTGTATCACTCGATTCAAGAGAACCGATAAACAAAGCAACGGTTGGAGTAACTGTCGCGGTTTCTGTTGCGGTGGGCTCTGGTGTAAAAGTTGGTTCGGGGGTAGAAGTGGGGGTTTCGGTTGGCAAAGGGGTATTGGTTGGCATTGCCGTTAATGTTCCGGCTACATATTCAGCGGCGTGGGCAGCAATGGTTGCATCTACATTGACGGGCTCAACTGTAGGAGTGGCGACTGCAGGTGCACATGCTGAAATTGCGAAAACAAACAGCAGGGCATAAATTAATAACTTTTTCATCAATTTTCCTTTACTTAATAAAATCAGTCCCGCAGCTGCGGGACTATATTTTAATTCTGGTTTGCAACTTCAAGAAACTGAGAAACGGTGTCTCGAAGCATTTTTTCTGGCAACGCGCCAACTTGACGGTGAACTATTTTTCCGTTTGAAATAAATAACATGGTGGGAATTCCTTGAACACCATATTTTTGAGCCCATTCAGGGTTTTCATCAGTATTTACTTTTGCAATTACAACCTTATCGCCTAATTCGTTGGCAATTTTATCTAACATGGGGCCAACTACTTTGCAGGGGCCGCACCAAGGGGCCCAAAAATCCACCACTACTGGCGTAGATGATTTTAATACAGTGGCTTCGAAAGCTGCATCAGTGACATGAATTGGTTCGTTCATTATTAATTATCTCCTTAATTAAATATCGAGTATTTCATTTGATTTTAAAATTTTAAAGGTAGAGTGGATTGGACCAGCCTTTAAAAGAGTTCCGCCAACAGAACAATACTTTGTTTCCGAAAGCTCTATGGCTTGGCGAACATCTTTTTCCTTTAAATTATCTCCCCAAAGATAATAGGTTATTTCGAATTCAGTATAAACATAAGGGTATTCAGTTAGGCGTTGTTTTCCACGTACCTGAACTTTAAAATTAGTAGGGAGTTGTCTCTTTTTTCGTAAAATATCTACCACGTCATACATTGTACAACCGGCTAGCCCTGCTAACAATGCATCCATGGGTCCAATGCCTAATTGCCCTTGCTGGTTTTTTCCTATTAACATTTGGGCCCCATACGCGTTTTCGGTCAAGTAACCTTCTTGGCCGTCCCAAACCGTGCTAATTTCTTTCCATGTAAATTCTTTTTTTTCTTCCGTCACTTAAACTCCGTACCAATAAAATTCAGCCGCGAGTATAACATAAAAGGCTTTTCTGGCTGCGTGTTATAATCCCGCCGCTATGGCAGAATTTTTTAATCGGTGGCGAGAAGGACTTTCTCGCACAAGTAAAATGGCTTTTGGGCGGGTTGCCACTGTTTTTGGGGCTTCTGAAATTACACCAGATACTTGGGATGATTTAGAAGGCCTTTTGGTGCAAGCTGACCTTGGCATTGATTCTGCTTTGGAAATTATCTCCGCATTAAAAGATGTCGTTAAAAGCCAAGGTCTTACCCGCGCCAGTGAACTACAGGCTTATTTAAAGCAAGAATTACGAAACCGATTGGTTGCCCCCCCTGCGATGGATTTAGTTAATAAGCCGACTGTTATTATGATGGTGGGTGTAAATGGCTCAGGTAAAACAACCACAACAGCAAAATTAGGCAAACAATATCAAGCTCAAAACAAACAAGTTGTATTTGCCGCTGCAGATACTTTTCGCGCCGCGGCGGTTGATCAATTGCAAGAATGGGGTGGCCGATTAAATATTCCCGTTGTGGCTGGCGCACCCGAATCGGACCCTGGTGCTGTGGCTTTTAACGCCATCCAAGCGGGGGTTTCTCGTCAGGCTGATATTGTTTTAATTGATACAGCGGGTCGTTTACATACTCGTTTTAACTTAATGGAAGAATTAAAAAAAGTTCATCGGGTGGTTGGCAAAGCCTTGTCTGGTGCCCCCCATCATGTTTGGCTGGTTTTAGATGCAACCACAGGACAAAACGCCTTGCATCAAGCCCGCGCATTTAAAGAAGCGGTTGCTGTGACAGGGGTTATTTTAGCCAAGTTAGATTCGTCTGCTCGCGGCGGGATGGCTTTTGCCATTCAGCGTGAGTTAAAACTTCCAGTTTTGTACGCCGGATTGGGGGAGAAGCCAGAAGATTTAATTCCATTTGACCCAGATGCATTTATAGATGGAATTCTCTCTTAAATAGAGTGGAGTGAATATGCAGGATTTAATTGATCGATTAACCCAGATTTCTGAAATTACCAAGCAGCTTTTGGAGCGTCTTTGACGTTG
>CAYOGW010000157.1:0-2036 GCA_964403635.1 uncultured Anaerolineaceae bacterium
ACAGACTCCGCCCACGCCTTGCTCCCAATCTTGCTGAAGGCCGTCTCCGTTTTCGTCATGCCACACACGGTTGCCGACCCAATTTTTGCTGGGTTTCATTAAAGTCTGGCGAACATCGCATTGGCCGGTAAAGTTTCGCGTTTCTCGGGGGTATTCGCCATGAAAGACACCCAAAAAACGGGTTGTTCCTGTACCAATAAATAGTTCAAAAATCCAGTCTGCAAAGGCAGGGCCATATTGGGGACGGGCATTATCTGGGCTGTTGCTAATCGAAATTAATACAGCCGGAATGGTTAATAAAGAAGGGTCGCGTACTTCTCTGCCAGTCAGCGGGCTGTAACCAGCCGGAAAATTAATTAAATCCGGTCCCATTGCGCTGGGGGTAAAGCGCGGCTGGGAGGTGGGTACAACCGTTGGGTTGGGGCTTGGTGGAATAACTGTGGGGGTAGCCGCCTGTTCTATGACGGTAGCAGGTGTGGGGGAGCCAGCCGTTTGGGTTTCATTTACTGGGGTACAAGCAGAAAGAATTAAGCCAATTAATAGGAATAAGGAGATACGTTTCATCTCTCCATTATAGTACTTTGTTATTTTGTTCCGGCAGGGGCAAAAAACCTTAAGCGCCATTGGTTGGCATTGGTTTCCTTTAAGGTGCTGTAGGGCGTCACAATGTGTACCCAAGTTTGGCCGGGTTTAAGGGCTATTGGATTGCCGCTTTCGTCTGTAAATTGAATAGGGCGGCGCAAGCCTGTTGATTTTTCGTAGTCGCCGCCGACGGTGCTCCAGCGGATTTTAAAGAGCTGCCCGTCTCGAAATAAAACGGCGTAGCCTTGCTGACCAATGCCCAATTGAATGTTAATGCGCGTGGGGCTGATAACGTCGTGCTGGGCATATAAAACAATAATATTTTCGAAGGCCAATTGTTGCCCCGTTAACCGCTCGAGCGAAGGATGAAAAGGGATTTCTCCGCTGGGCGGGTTGTTTTCTGCCTCGTCTTCATAACGTAAATAAGCGCCCGAAAGCGGGTCGAAAACCCAGCGCTGCTGATTAAAGTAACTGTAGAACACATCAATTTGTTCGGCGGGTAAGCCGCCCGCAGGCAAGCGCTCGCTAAACAGGTTGGCAGCATAATTAAAGTCGTAGGCTGGGTTTTTCGATTGTTCGGCGATGGTTTGCATGCGGGTGACATCTAACATGGCGCTGTTAATGTTGCCTTCTTCGCTGCCAAATTGCATGGCGCATTGCGGCAGGCGTGCTAACACGGCGGCATCGGCACTGGCATAGACCAAACAGCTATCTTGATAAAAACCAGAAAAATGGATGAAGGAGTCACGCGCCGAGCGAACAGGACCGACTTCGGTAGCGAAGAGAGTTTGATTGCTGTTGGCATCTGCTGTGGCAGGGTTTGAAAGGATGAAACCAGCATCAATGCTGTCGTTGTTTCCGCTGGCATTAATTAAATCGGTTAATCCGCTGGCGGGGTCGGCGTCGCTGTCTTGGTCTTCATTAGCTACATTTGGCAAGGTAAACGCCGCGCCTTCAGGAGCCGTAAATTTAAGCTGCACTTCTTGCTGGGCTTCTACATTAAAGCCAAAGTAGCCATTACTGTCGGTACTGGTGCTTTGAAGGGTTTCTCCGGTAGTTGGGTTAATTAAATCGACACAGACATCGGCAATGCCATTTTCCCAGGCGTCTTGCAGCCCATTGGCGTTTGCATCTTCCCAAACGCGGTTGCCCAGAGTGGTTTCACTGGCAAAAAAGGGCTGGCTAGGTGGCTGGCAGGTTCCTTTGATGAAAGAACCAGTTTTGGGGTATTCGCCGTAAAAAGTGACCAAAAAGCGGGTTGTCCCTTCGGTGATGTACATTTCGTAAACGGTAGGCGCAAAGGATAAGCCAGCCTGTGGTCTGGCAGATTTAGGGAAGTTGGTAATTGAAATTAAAACGGCGGGCAGTTCCAGCACAGAGGGGTCAGAAACGGGCAGCCCTGTCAGCGGGTTATAGCCTGCGGGAACTTGGTCCAAGCTGGGACCGACGTTAAT
>CAYOGW010000157.1:2136-3961 GCA_964403635.1 uncultured Anaerolineaceae bacterium
CGCCTTAAGCTGCTCATGCAGCGTGTAACCAACTCCATCATCTCATTTCGGGTCGCGGCATTTAGTTCTTCTAAGGTGGCTATGTGATTAATCGGAGCGACCATCACATGCCCGCTGGTGTAGGGATATTTGTTTAAGATGACAAAAGCATTTTCGCCTCGATAGGTAATTAAATTATCGAAGCCGTCTGTTTTATTCAGCGCATTACAAAAAACGCAGCCGCTTTCTTTTTCGGTGTTTTGAATGTACTTCATGCGCCAGGCTGCAAAAATACGTTTCATTTTGGTTATTTAACTGTGATACTGAAATAAATGGATTGACCAAATAAGTTACCTGAGTCATCTGCAATTTGCCAGCTAGAGCCATAATTGCCAGATGTGCCGGGGGCTACCATATCTAAACTGATGGTGGCTGTGCCGCCTGCTGGAACATTTTGACGAATTTTGGTGGTATCTGAGCCAAATAATTCTCCGCCAATATAGACAATTTTAAAGTTGCCATTCCAGTCGCAGGTGCCGCTATTGCGAAAAGTGATGGTTTGAGTAAAGCTATCTCCGGCGTTAAATTTTTGGTCATGTACACTGGCTGAAATGGCCTGGGCGTTGAGACAGCCTCCCGAAGACGGGGTGCCAGAACTGGGAGAGGTAGCCACTGGGTTTGCTCCCGGTAAGACAATGGTAAAACTCATCACAGGGCCAAAATATAAGCCTTCTGGAGAGAGTAACTGCCAACTGGTGCTTAAAAAGCCGGTGGTGTTTGGCGCCCGCATGGGCAGCGAAATATCGAAGGTGGTACCCACTTTAACGATGCTAAAAAGTTGAGTGGTATCTGCGTTCAGTTTATCTCCACCCACAAAGGCAATTTTTGTTCCAGCGGGCCAATCACAGGTGCCGCTGTTTTTTACTCGCCATGTTTTTGTAAAAACGTCGTTTGGTTTAAAGTTAGAGCCGCTTGGCACTGTAACATCTTGCACCCAAATGGAGTTGTAGCAGCCGTTGGCTGTTGATTGATTGACAGTGGGAACAGCGCCCACACCAGCCAAAGTGGCGGTGGCTGAAGCCTCAGGCGTTGCCGAAGGGAGAGGCGTTTCGGTTGGCAGAGGGGTTTCGGTAGGTGTGCTGCTGGGTCTGGCTTGTTCTGTTTGAGTTAATTGCGCTGAAATCGTTGCCACGGCCTCGGTATAAATGGCATCAATGCTGATGGTTGGGGTGATGGTTGCATCAACTGTGGCAGGTGCGCAGGCGGTTATGGCGAACAAGCCAATGATTAAAATCATTAAAATCTTCGTTTTCATAAGTTTCCTTTTCTGTAAAATCTGATTGTAAGGGATTAATTAATCGTTGACAAACAATCACAGCCGCGTAACTCTTAATTAAAGCCTGTGTTTTATACGGTGAATGGCTCGTGGGAGCCTAAGTATGGCCCTTTTCAAAGGAGAAAAAACCATGAAAATGCCTTCCAAAATTTCCACCTGGTGTCTCGTTTTGTACTTCCTCTGGCTCGGCTTGTCCGCTTTTGTACCAGCCTTAGCTGGAATGGGAATCGTAGGATCCCTCTTAGCGCTCGGCGCCGCAGTAACTCTGTTCCTCGATAAATAAGTGCTCAAGAAAAACAGCCTCCCATTCAAACGGGAGGCTGTTTTTTGTTTAAAATACACAGTAGAATCTCTAAAGGAAATAAAAGGAGCCGCTATGCCAAAAATTACAGCCATCAATCATGTAGCCGTTGTGGTAGATGATATGCAAAAATCGCTCTCGTTTTGGCGAGATGCCTTAGGAATGCAGCTGCACGAATTAAGAGACGTGCCCGCCGAGCAAAGCCAAGT
>CAYOGW010000158.1:0-3892 GCA_964403635.1 uncultured Anaerolineaceae bacterium
ACATCGGAGCATAGCCTACTTGCGCCCAAATGGGAGCCATATTAATGTAATTGGGATGATATGCATGCCCAGATTGCCCGGTTGTATGAATACCCAGCGAATTACTAAAGTTCGAAAAATCAACAATCATACGGAAAGAAGGAACAGCCGTAACACCAAATCCTTCTCCTACTCTCCAGCCGGTGGCATTTACAATGGAAGATCCACCGCCAGTGCCAAACCCGCCCCGATTAAATAAGGCTTCAATCGGCGCAATGCCAGACTCACCCAAGGTTTGATTTCTAAAATCCGCTACATGCAAATCACCCCAGCGCCACTGGCTCATATCATCTCCTAACAAACTACGCGCATCGGCTACGGCTTGCACAAAAGATAGCCTGATGATGTCGTCGCGTGTTTCAACCATATCCGATGTTAGAGATGAATCGAACCAATGATTATTATTTTCATTAATAATTCGGCGTGTTACTTCAAACCAACGGCTAGAACCAGCCGGAGCCATATTTTCTGGCAAATCATCTGCAAATGCATTGGTTAAAAATCGATTCCAAAAAGCCGCATATAAAGCCGCCGGAGCAGAATCAGCGGTCATTTGATAATCCCAATCGTTCAGGAGAGCACGGGTACCCTTCAGTTCATCTGAAACTTCGACTTGCAACAATATGGGCACTAGGTATGCTGCCGAACCATCGTAAGTATCACCATGAATTTTCTTAAAGTATTCAATGTCAATAGGTCCGGGGGCGCTTTCAATTAATTCCACAATACGGTTAGCCCGATAGCCTAAATCATAATCGGTAGAAATTAAAAAAGCATACCCATCTCGCGGCTCAACTTGATTATTTGCTGTTGCAACATAGCCCGAGGGCGGATTTAAAACAAAGGGGAGCTCCTCAAATGGAACATAACCCTGCCAATCATACTCTCCCGTCCAACCCGGAACTGGCAATCGACCATCTCCATTTTTGCGAACAGGCATTAAACCCGGTAATTGATAACCAATATTCCCATCCACATCGGCATACACTAAATTTTGAGAAGGAACAGAAAAGTGTTCAGCCGCTGCTCGAAACTCTTGCCAGTTTTGAGCCTTATTAAAGCCCCAAATTGCCAAAAACAACTGGCTAGGCTCCAAAGCTGTCCACCGTAACGCAATGGCATACTGTTCTGGGAATTCGATTCCGGCGGCACGCTCTTCAAAAGGTAATTCTGGGCCTTCTGTTGGAACTGCTCTTGGCTTAAGCGGCCCGTACACATCTGAAATGATAGGTCCATGTATAGTCTTACGCACAATTAATTCTACAGGTTCGCCGCCGCCCACTTGTATGGTTTTGGTGGTTACTTCCATATCTATCCATTGACCTTTATATTCGTATTGATTGGGGTTTTCAGGATTAATTTTTTCAACAAACAAATCCATTACATCGGGGCCAACATTGGTAACACCCCAAGCAATTTTATCGTTATGACCTACAACTATGCCAGGCACCCCAGCAAAGGAAAAGCCCGTCACGTTATAAGGACACTCGGCAGAGACAGGTTGGCAGTGTAACGCCACCTGATACCAAATAGATGGCATTTGTATACCCAAATGAGGGTCATCGGCGAGTAAGGGTTTTCCAGTTGATGTTAAATCACCAGAGACGACCCAGTTGTTAGAGCCAATATCTGCCCCGCTTGGGCCAAGAATATTTTCTAAGGCGTGTAAACGAGCGCGGAGGAGATCCCACTGGGTTTGAGAAACGCCCTGAGCAGCGGAAGAAGGCTGAGGTGAGCCAGCGGCAGCAAACTCGCCAATTTCTGGAACAATGACGGGATGATCAGCCGGATAGGGCGGATAGAGTTCATCCACATATTCCATCGGCATCGTTTTTAATAATACAGCGCGTTCAATTTCTTGGCTAATATTCCCTTTTAAATCCCATGCCATGGCTTTTGCCCAAGTAAGGCTGTGAACCGGCGTCCAAGGTTCTGGCTGGTAGCTTGGGGTAAGCAAACCCAAAATGGCGTATTCTAGGCTTAGTTCGGCGCCGCTACGATCTTGCAGATAGGCATTAACCCCTTCGGCATAGGCATCTAACAGGGCTTTGGCAGCGGGGTCTATGTTGGCATATTCTTGCTCGGCAATTTCACGCCAGCCGAGGGTTTGTAAGAACATGTCTGTTTCTACTTGGCTTTTACCAAACATTTCGGCAAGGCGGCCAGAGCCAGTATGGCGCCAAAAATCCATTTGCCAAAAACGGTCTTGCGCATGAACAAAGCCCTGCGCCATAAATAAATCATGCTGGTTAGCTGCATAAATGTGGGCAACGCCTAAGGCATCTCGATGCACAGTAACCGGGGCTAAAAGACCTTTTAACTGTATGTTTCCATCAACCTGTGGGAAAGAACTTTTAACAGTGTTATCACCTGCCCATGCCCCTAACCCACTTAACAATAAAATGGCGGCAAAAACGCCCGCCCAAACTCGCTGCTTCCTTTGCATATACTCCTCCGATTTATGTGGAAATGATATTTAAGTTTAACATCATCAGTATCTTTTATGAAGGTTCTTAAAAGTACAAACCTGAAAGAATAGGCAGAAATAAGAAAAGTTGAGTATCATTAGTATTATGGAAGTAATTATTTCTTTTACTTTATTAGTTTCTTGTGTTTCTTTAATTTTTGCTGGCATTTACAGTTTACGCTTTCGAGACTATACTCCCGCGCTTTCATTTGGCACCAGCATGGCACTAGGGTCTGTTTGGGCTCTCAGTTATGTACTCGAAATCATCACACCCGATTTATTTTTAAAAACCATTTGGCTTAAGGTAAGAATTAGCATTATCCCCTTTGTGCCAATCGCTGTACTGCTTACCGCGGCAGAACATGTTCAGCAAACCCGTTGGATGAAAAAAAGGATTTTATTTTTTATTGGATTAATTCCAATCTTTAATCTTTTTATCGTGTGGTTGCCAAAATTAGAGCATTTTTATCACTCCCATTTTCAAATTTCAAAAACTTCTTTAATTCCTTTGCTCACTTATAGCACTGGTTCTTGGCAGCCCATGATAGCTGCTTTTTCATTTGGCATAATTTTTGTTGCCATTGCAATGTATGCAACCGTTTTATTTACATCAAATGGGGTTTATTTTTGGCAAACTTTATTTATGCTTATGGGTGTTTTAATCCCAGTATTAACCGGCATTGGTCAAAACCTATTAGATTATCGTCTTTTCCCCAATTACGATTTAGTCCCAAACATGTTATTTTTTACGGGAATAATCAGTCTCTACGCTCTCTGGAGACACCAGTGGCTGCAAGTAGCACCTATCGCCCGCCATCAAATTGTAGATAACATGCAAGATGCCATGCTGGTCATTGACCTGCAAGACCGCTTATTGGATTTTAATCGCCGCGCTGCAAGTTTATTTAACCTAAAAGATACTCATCTTTCGCAACCAATTTCGGCAATTATTAATAGCTGGGAGGAAATTAACACAAACTTATTATCGAATAAAGCTGTAAGAAAAAATTTGTTGCCAGCCCCAAATACTGGCGATTTAAATTATGAAATTTTTGAAAATAAGATTCAAGATAACGAGAATAAGCTCGTTGCTAGGATATTATTACTGCGCGAACTAACCCCTGAACGCATCCTGCAAGAAAAATTAAGCCAACTCTCTCAAATTGTTGAACAAAACCCAACAGCAGTGATGATTACTGATACAGAAGGAACTGTTCAATATATTAACCCGGTTTTTACAAAATTAACCGGTTACACATCTAAAGAAATTGTCGGAGAAAAACCAAGCCTACTCAAATCTGGAGAAGTGGGCACTGATGTTTACGAAGACCTTTGGAAAAAAATAACCAATGGCGAAACTTGGCGAGGAGAATTAATTAACAAGAA
>CAYOGW010000159.1:0-1267 GCA_964403635.1 uncultured Anaerolineaceae bacterium
GAAGAATATATTTCAGATAATACCTTAAGGGTTGAAATTGGCTCGGATGTTGTTTATCCCTACGGAGAGCGTCCAGACGACGCATCACCGGTTACAAATTCGTATAACATCATTATCCAATATACAAAAAATAACCCAACCCCTTATGTAAACGACACTTACCAAATATTAAGCAACCTGCAAGACGGCGAAGAATTTTCTACCGAAAGAAGCAAAATCATCCGCATTCGGCAAGTGGAGATAGGGCAATTTAAAGGCTTTGAGTATGTTTCAACACTTTCAGACAGCGCCCAAACCCCTCCGACCTATTCTCGTGAAATCATATTGTTAGACGACCAATCCAACTTAATCACCATTTTTGGTACACCCAACAATGTGCTGGTTAATCAAGGGGATAACTGGCGAGAGATCTATCAAGCGATTGACGAAGAAAACTTGACCATCTTTCAAAACTTGGTCGATTCAATTAAAATAACTTCAAATTAATGAAACCTTACAGAGAGTTAATGGATGAAAAAAGAGACACCTATCCTTGAAATGCGGGTCGCCATCACCACCAGCGATTACGAACGATTGGTTAATTTCTACTGCGCTGGTTTAGGGCTTGAACCCGCCGCCATTTGGGAAAACGGAGATGGAAAAGCCTTAATGATTGAGATGGGGCGGGCTACGCTCGAAATTTTTGACGAAACCCAAGCCGATACCATCGACCAGCTCGAAGCCGGAAAACGCATCAGCGGACCCATCCGCTTTGCCTTGCAAGTACCCGACCTGCAAGCCGCAATTGATCAATTAATAAAACACGGCGCAACCTTAATCCATCCGCCAGTGCTTACCCCCTGGGGAGATATTAACGCACGACTACAAGACCCAGATGGCATGCAAGTGACACTATATCAAGCCCATAATGAAAAAGGATGAACTTTTCAGTTCATCCTTTTTGATTATTTTCGCAGCAACACCTGCATATCATCCAAAAAATCATCCGAGCTTAAGCCATACGGCCACGTGAGAATTAAATCACCTTCTCGGTTAAGCACCAAGGTGGTGGCGGTGTGATCAACAGTATAAAAACCACTTTGTGCATCGGCTTCATTGGCTTGTGCAAAAATACCAAACCCTTTGGTTACCACAGCCAATTCTTCCAGCGTGCCGCTTAATCCCAAAAAGTTGGGGCTAAACCGCGCGGCATATTCCGAAGCCAAGGCTGGCGTGTCTCGCGCGGGGTCCACCGAAACAAAAATCACCTGAAACTGCTCGGCATCTG
>CAYOGW010000159.1:1367-3862 GCA_964403635.1 uncultured Anaerolineaceae bacterium
CCGCCTGCCGCGCGCGCCCATGCGTTTAACACTTCAACCCCATTTTGGCTGGCAACAACTTCTTCTACTGGCGAACAAGCTGTTAAAAACACGAATACAAATAATAAAAATACCTTAACTTTCATTTTAATCTCCATCAATAATTTCCTCGATTGTACTAGATGAACAACACTCTAAAATAACTCTTAAATTTAATTAATCATTAAACAGGTGATTCTTAACCATCCTTGACAACACCGATTGCTGCCCTATAATGCGAAAGGTACTTCATTTTTTCTCTGTTTTAATTAATATTTACAAAAAAAAGGATTCTGTCATGAAACAAAAAATTATTGTTACCTTGGTTGTATTCGTTAGCCTCGCGTTAATCCTGCAAGTCATCCCCTACGGAAAAGACCACACCAACCCCCCAGTGATTGAAGAACCCGAGTGGGAAAACCCTGAAATTCGTGCTTTGGCTCAACGCGCCTGCTTCGACTGTCATAGCCATGAAACCGTTTGGCCTTGGTACAGCAACATTGCACCTGTCTCTTGGTTAATTTATAGCGATGTAATAGAAGGCCGCAAACACATCAATTTTTCAGATTGGAACCGCGGCACCCACCAACACATTGATGAATTTGAAGAAGTATATGAAGAAAACACAATGCCACCGGCAACCTATTTATTTTTACATCCCGAAGCAAAACTATCTGATGTCGAAAAACAAAAACTATTTGAAAGTCTAGAAAAACTAACCCAACACCACGATGAATAGCTTTTGCCATTGACAAGCTTATATTCTAGCCTATAATTGAAAATGATTTTCAATATGAATACCAAACCTTGGCTAACCGCCCTTCAGCAAAGTGGATACCGCTTAACCGCCGCACGCAAAGCAGTGGTAGAAATTGTAGCGCGTGCCGAAAGCGCGTTGAACCCGCAAGAAGTATTTGAACAAGCCCGCCGCAAAGCCAACGGGCTGGGGTTGGTAACCGTCTATCGCACCCTCGAAAAGCTAGAAGAAACCGGCTTAATTCAACGGGTGCACCAACCCGATGGCTGCAACGCCTACCTGCCCAGTGGTAAGGGTCATCAACATTTAATCATCTGTCAGCAATGCGGTTATGCCCAATTTTTTGAAGGTGATGACATGCAGAACCTATTCGAACAAGTAGCCAACCAACATGGCTTTGCCATCCGCGAGCATTGGCTGCAACTCTTTGGCATTTGCCAAACCTGTCAACAAATTAATTAAGGAGTAACCCCATGTGTATGTTTTGTGTCGCCATCCCTACCGCCGCCGCCATTGGCTCGGCTGCCCATGCCAAACAGAAAAAGCAAGAAGCCGAGCAAACAGAAACGGCTCAACCACAAAAATTTATGCTGCCAGCCAGCGCCGTTACCACATTGGTCATTGCGGGCTTGGTCACTGGTTCAGCTTGGTACCACACTCAATTTAACGGTTAACCGCAGCGGGTGGAGTCTGCCGGATTCCACCCGTTTTATTGGTATTTTTTATTGAAAATGATTTTCATTACGAAGCGGAGATTCCCCCTCGCATGCCCACCCGAAATCTTTATCCCATTTTATTGGCTTTATCCATCCTCCTCAGTGCTTGCGCACCGGCCAAAAACAACAACTCGAAAATTAATATCGTCGCCAGCACCACTTTAATTGCAGATGCGGTTGCGCGTGTAGCAGGTGACAAAGTGAACTTAACCGTGCTCTACCCCGCCGGAACAGACCCGCATAGCTTTGAGCCGCGCCCGCAAGATGCCGCCGCCCTCGCCGATGCGGATATTGTCTTTTTAAACGGGCTGGGTTTAGAAGAAACCCTAGAACCTTTGTTAAACAATGCCAAAACTGTGGTCGAGGTTTCAGACGGCATTCACCCTTTGGATTCGTCGGAAGAATTAAATCATCCAGACCCGCACGTTTGGCAAGACCCTAACAATGTCATCATATGGACCAAAAATATTGCCGCGGCTTTCATTCAACAAGACCCTGCCAACGCGGCTTTTTATGAAGCCAACGCCAAAGCCTATGTTAATGAATTAATTCAACTAGACGCTTGGATTGAAGGTCAGGTGGCACAAATTGCACCTGAGCGGCGTCTATTGGTAACCGAACACAAAACTTTTGCTTATTTTGCGGCGCGCTATGGCTTTCAGCAAATTGGAGCCATACTACCCGCCAACAGCGCCGCCGCGCCTTCGGCGCAGGAATTAGCAGGCATCGAAGATGAAATGGCTCGGCTAAAAGTAAGCGCTATTTTTGTGGGCAACACTTTTTCTACCGCGGTGGCAGAGCAAGTGGCGCAAGATACAGGTGTGCGTTTAATTAAACTGTACAGCGATTCCCTTTCACCAGCGGGCGGCGAAGCCGAAAACTACTTAAGCTTCATGCGCTATAATGTTCAAGCCATTGTAGCCGCCTTAAAATAACTTAATTAAAGCAAAACAAATGAGCCAAACCACCAACAATCCCGTTTACAGAATTTACCCCGATAGCCA
>CAYOGW010000160.1:0-3837 GCA_964403635.1 uncultured Anaerolineaceae bacterium
TCGCCGTGATGGAAAATTATCAGCAAGCGGACGGCTCAATCATCGTGCCAGAAGTGCTGCGCCCGTGGATGGGCGGGATTGACGTCATTCACCCTTAATAAAACAAAACAGGCTGTGTCGGTTACAAGATATTTTGCATAAGTTTGACAGAATAAAGGATTGCCCAACTTCTTTGCCACGAATTGCCCGAATTTAGATCGATTTTTAATTAATCCGAGAAAATCTGTGAAATCTGTGGCAAAGAAGCTACTTTTGCAAGAAATCTTCTGGTTCGACGCAGCCTGTTTTAGAAAGCAAAAATAATATGGATTGGTCTCAACTGGGTAGTGTCGCTGTTCAAACGTTGGTTTTTACATTAACACTTACATTTTTATTGGTTGGGTTATTTGGTTTATTAATTCCGGTTTTTCCAGGCATTGCGGTCATGTGGCTGGCAACCTTAATCTACGCTTTGGTGCAAGCCGCGGTCGGCAACATGAACAATTGGGACTGGGCGCTCTTCGCTCTCATCACCGTTTTGGCAGCCTTTGGCGGCGTGGTCGATAACATCATCATCGCTGCGCAGGTGAGAAAAACCAACACCCCCTGGAGCAGTATTCTCTTCAGTGGCACAATTGGTTTACTCGCCAGCCTTTTAATCCCTATAATTGCATTAGTGATTACACCAGTTGTTTTATATGTTATAGAGTATTGGCGCTTGCAAGACCGCCACAAAGCTTTTGATTCGATGAAGGCTTGGCTGATTGGCTTCAGCTGGACTTTTGCCGCATTATTTGGCATTGGCTTACTCATCATATTTCTATGGTTTGTTTGGGTTTGGTATTAATTAAATAAAAAGAGCCGGTTCTACCGGCTCTTTTTATTTAATTAAGGCAGCACTTCAAAATTTTGTACGGTGATGCTAATTTCATCATCCATCGCAAGTTTGATGTAATCTACATTAATACTGCTCGGAAAGCCATAAGTAGGGTCATACTCAATGGTTACTTCTTCAGCTTCGTTGGTTACAGTTTTTGCAAAAGCAAACAAATCTGTCACTGTAAAGTAATTTTTTAGCCATTCGTCTTCTTGTCCTACGAGCGGCTGTCCGTTGGCATCTAAAATGCTGGTAGCAACCCCGTTTTGCACTTCAACCGTAATCGGCATTTTATCCATAAACGCGCAAAAACAACTGACGTGTACCTGCATGCGGTAATGATTAATGTTTTGCGCCTGCCATTTTTGTTCTTGGCTGTTCACGGCAGAGCCGCAAGCCGTGAGCAAAAGAGCAAAAATAAGGGTTAGTAAAAATAATTTAGTTTTCATGTTTAATCTCCATATTTAGTAAACGCCAAATACCTGTTAAATGTTTCCAGATTAATGAAATTTGATTTAACGGTTTAAAAGGCTTGGGCTGGGCCCGCCGGTGGATTCCATTTAATTAATCAAGCCCGTGCAAGGCTGGCTCACCACGGGCTTGATTCTAAATTAATTAAATTTCTACAAGCTAAAGGGGTTCTCTAGCATTTTTACAATGAGTTGAATGGCATGGGTCACATCGTTGACATCCACCATTTCGCTGGGGGAGTGCACGTAGCGGCAAGGGATGGAAACACAGCCAACCGGCACACCCGCGCGGACAAGCTGCATGGCGCGCGCGTCGGTGGTGCCTGCCAGCAATACTTCGCGCTGGTAAGGGATTTTGTGCTTCTCGGCGGTGTTAATCATCCAGTCCACAATGCGTGGGTCTGAGAGCATGCCGCCGTCTTTAATTTTGATGCCCGGGCCTTTGCCTAAATACATTTCGAAGCCTTTGCGATTGGGGGTATCGCCCCAAGCGGTGACATCGATGCTGAAGCCAAAATCGGGGTCAATGCCATAAGCGGAGGTTTCTGCGCCGCGCGTGCCGACTTCTTCTTGGGTAGTAAAGACAAAATAGACTTCGTGCGGGGTGTTTTTTAAAGCGCGCATGGCTTCAATGGCAACCAAACAGCCAATGCGGTCGTCCATGCTTTTGGCAACCAAGCGGTCGCCCCAGTCTAAAAAGGGGCGGTCAAAGGCGGCGACATCACCAATTTTAATGGGGTGGTTTTTGTTGCTGGCGGCGCCCACATCGATGAACATTTTGTCTATGGCGGGGCTGTCGCTGGCTCTTTCAAGCGGCTCAGTGTGAATGACTCCGGCGGTGCCGTTGGCAAAACGCACGCGGCTGCCCATCAGCATTTGCGGGTAAACCCCACCTAAGTTGGTGAAGCGTACAAAGCCTTTTTCGTCTACATGGGTCGCAATAATGCCAATTTCGTCCATGTGGGCGGCGATCATAATCTTTTTGGCATCTTTATTCGGTTTGCTTGGCCCTTTACGCGCGATTAAGTTGCCAAGCGCATCGGTGCGGATTTCGTCTGCGAGGGATTTAATCTCAGCCTGAATTACCTCGCGGATGGCAGATTCGTAGCCGGAGGGGCTGAAGGTTTCGGTTAGTTTTTTTAATAGTTCTTTCATGGAGTCTCCCATGTCTTTCTTTAAAATAGTTGAATAATTAATTAAGGCAGGTTAAAGGTTTCACCGGCTTTAAATGTGTTTATGTTGTGGCGGGTAATAATGTAGGCAGCTTGTTTACCCATCACTTGCCAAGTTTGGCCTGGGGTTCCAATAACGGCAGTTTCTTCATCTATACCAAGCACGAAGTCATTTTTTCCGAGCCAAGTTTGAATAAGCGGGGTAGCAATGCCGCGCCAGCGGGATAGCTGGTCAAAGTGAGGCAGTATGGTGGCGTTGGGCAGCCAATTAAATGCGGTTTTGTGCCTTAAGCCCAAGTTTCGAAAATCGGGCATGTTTTCGCCTAATATCATCGCGCCTGCCGAACATCCGGCGTAAACCGCGCCGCGCGCCCAGGCTTTTTCGGCGGCTTGCCAAGCCAGAGAGCCGTTTAAACTTTCAAATAAATGTCTGGGGCTGCCGCCGGAAAAATAGATTAAATCGGCTTGTTCGATGGTTTCTACAAATTGCGGGTCGTTAGCGGTTTCTTGGTTGATGATGGGTAAGCCAACTACATCCGCGTTTAAGGCTTCAAAATGTTTAATCCCTAGGTTGTTCCAGCCACTCCAAGAAGCTTCACCTTCTTGCCCAGCGGCGGTGGGCAGGCAAACGACTTTCGGTCTTTTCCCTTTGGCAGAAGAATGCTCCAGTAAATACTGGTCAATTTCATTCATGACTGGCATGTATTCGCCAGAGCCAAGCAGGGCAGTAAGGGGTTTGTTCACTTTATTTTCTTTCTGCCAAGAGTAATTCGGGTGTGATTCGTTTAAGCACAGCCAGCAGTAAGGCTTGGGTATTTTTCCAATCGTCTACTCGGCTGATTAATGTGGACGTGTGGGCATAGCGCCCGGGTACAGAAACAGAAACAGAAGGGATGCCTGCCAACTGGCGGTGAATGGCTCCGGCATCTGTCCCGCCGCCGCCCGGCTGGCGGAATTGATATGGGATTTTTTCGGCATCACCGGTTTCACTTAATAATTTAATTAAGCGTGGGTCGCCTAAAGTACCAACATCAGCGGTGTAGATGGCTGGACCTGCTCCTAAGCGGGTGTTGTAATAGATATTTTCGTTACCGTCATAAGACGGCAAGTCATTGGCGGGAGTAGAGTCGATGGCAATGGCCATGTCTGGTTTAAAGTATTGGGCGGCTACTTTTGCGCCGCGTAAGCCAATCTCTTCTTGCACGGAGAAGGATGCGCAGAGATCTATGTTTTCTGGCGCGTTTTTTATTAATTCAAGCACAATGGCAACGCCAATGCGGTTATCGATGGCTTTAGCCATGATCGATGGGCCTACCCGCCGAAATGATGTTGCAAAGGT
>CAYOGW010000161.1:0-3827 GCA_964403635.1 uncultured Anaerolineaceae bacterium
TCTCAAACTAGAAGAAGACGAAAAGTACGATTTCGCTCATTTTGAATTCATTATGCGCCAATTAAGCAACATGCTCGAAAGCTATCCCAAACAAGCGCCATACATTAGCTTGAGCCTGCATTGTGAAGTTGCCGACATCTTAAACGCCTATACCAGCATGGTTCAAAAAGACGGCAAATTAAAAGGTTTACACGCCTATAACGCAGCCCGCCCGCCGCACAGCGAAGGATTGGCTGTTTTTATTGCTTCTTATTTAGCGCACGAAACCAACTGCGCCAACATTAATTTATTACATCTCACCTCCCGCAAAGCGCTCGAAGCCGCCTTAATGATGCGCGACCTGTTCCCACACATTAATTTCCGCCGCGAAGTAACCATAGGGCATTTATTACTCGACACCGACGAACCCAACGGTGTACTCGCCAAAGTGAATCCGCCCATTCGCCCAAGGGCAGATGTAGAGTTTTTATGGGAAAAAGTGCTCTCTGGCGATGTTGATTGGGTGGTCAGTGACCATGCCTGTTGCTCCAGCGAAGTGAAATACAACGCCGAACACCCCGACGATATTTGGATGGCGAAATCGGGTTTTGGCGGCACCGAATATATGCTTTCGGGCTTGCATAGCGAAGGCAGCAAACGCGGGCTTTCGCTTAATCGCATGGCTGAACTGGTTTCGTGGAATCCGGCCCAGCGTTATGGCTTACTCTCTAAAGGGGATATTGCAGAAGGCTACGATGCTGATTTGGTCTTGTTCGACCCTAACGAAACCTTTACCGTGCGCGCCGCCGAGTCTGAGTCAGCCCAGGGCTATACTCCGTTTGAAGGACATGCCCTCACGGGTAAAGTAAAAACCACTTACCTGCGCGGTCAAAAAGTCTATGAAAATGGCAGCATTATTGGAAAAGCCACAGGTCAATATATAAAACGACCAACCCTAGATTAATTAAAGTCAAACGAACCCATAAGGAACTCTTATATTCATGGATAACAAACGCTTATTAAATGTCGGCTTAATTGTCTTAATCGATATGCTCGGCTTTGCCATCATTATTCCGTTACTCACCTTTTATGCCGATTCGTTCGGCGCAACCGAATTTCAAACGGGCTTGCTGGTTTCATCCTATGCCTTAATGCAAATGATTAGCGCGCCTGTCTTGGGTCGCCTTTCAGACCGCTTTGGCCGCCGACCTGTTTTCTTAATTAGCATTTTTGGAACATTCGTCGGCTTAATGATGCTTGGCTTTGCGAACGCGCTGTGGGTGCTATTTGCCAGCCGCTTGCTTTCAGGCTTAACCGCTGGCAACATTTCGGTGGCGCAAGCCTACATCGCCGACATCACTGACGAGAAAAACCGCGCACGCGGCATGGGCATGTTCGGCGCCGCATTTGGGATTGGTTTCATTCTTGGGCCAGCCTTGGGCGGCATGTTAAGCGTGTATGGTTTTGCTGTTCCATCTTTTGTGGCAGCCGGTTTGGCTTTCATTAATTTATTAACTGTTTTCTTCTGGTTACCCGAATCAATCACTGAAGAACGCCGCGCCGAATTAATGATCCAAAAGAAAGCTTCATTTTCTCTCCAAACCCTGTTAAATGCGCTCAAACACGAAAAAGTAGGCGCTTTACTCTGGGTTCGTTTTGGCTTTGCAATCGCCTTTAATTCCTTTCAAACCGTTTTTCCGCTCTATGTGCTGCACAAATTTGGCTTAAACGCCCAAGCCACTGGCTATATTCTGGCTTACATTGGGGTTATTTTGGTCATTATGCAAGGTGGTTTAATTGGCCCTTTGGCCGCCCGTTTTAAAGAATCTCACTTGCTGGTTACGTTTATCGGCTTTGCTTTCGTTGGCATGCTGGGTTGGGCGTTTGCACCAAGTGTACCTATCTTATTGGTTGCTATGCTGCCCATGGCTATTGGCGCGGGCTCTTTTAACGCCTTAATTAACAGTGCTATGAGCAAAGCCGTCGGACCAGAAGAAACCGGTAGCATTTTAGGCATCGGCGCCAGCCTAGAAAGCGCCACCCGCGTTGTAATGCCCGCTGTTGCCAGTTATTTACTGGGGGCTTTTAACCCCTCTACCCCGGGCTATATGGGTTCGGCGGTTTTGTTTCTCGTCAGTATCTACGCTTACATTCACTTAATTAAGAAAGCCGCCGCATGAAATTTGGCATTCATTCACCCTCCTGGCTTTATAGCGGAGATATTTTTGAAGGAGTCAAAAGCAAAGTTCAGCGCATCGAAGCGCTCGGCTTTGATTGGTTTTCGGTCATGGATCACATGATTCAAATCCCTGTGCATGGCGCGCCCGAAGAACCTTTTATGGAAAGTTGGACTACTCTGGCTGCCCTTGCCACAGTTACTTCCAAAATTCGTTTGGGCACACTGGTTTCTTCCACTTCGTACCGAAATCCAGCTTTACTGGCCAAAATGGTCGCCACCGTAGATATCATCAGCAAAGGGCGCATTACGTTAGGCATTGGCGCGGGCTGGTACGAAAGCGAATACAAACAATATAACTTTGACTATTCTGACACACCCGCCGAGCGCATTTACCGATTAGAAGACGCCGTCCGCTTAATTAAATGTATGTGGATAGAAGAACGGGCGAGCTACGCTGGAAAATATTTCCATGTCGAGAACGCTATTCTTAATCCCAAGCCTGTTCAGCGGCCACACCCGCCCATTTTGGTTGGTGGTGCTGGAGAGCAACTTACGCTGAGAGTGGTGGCACGGGTTGGCGATGCTTGTAATTTTATTGGCAGCCCAGAAGTTGTAGAAAAAAAACTAGCCATTTTAAAAGAACACTGTGAAAACGAAGATAGAGATTACAACGAAATAGAAAAAACTGTTTTAACCAATGTATTAATTGCAAAAGACGAGAACCAACTGAAAGCCAAAATGGAGGCTCTCGAAGCAGAGAAACACTTTACGGGCCGCCCGCTGACCGTTTTGCAGGCCGAAGACCTGTTTAATCAGTATCAAGCTGCGGGTGTGCAAATGCTCATTACCAGTATCTATCGCAATGACGAAGAAACCCTGCAAGAAATAGCCAATATTAAGCAAAAGTTTTAAAGGAGAATGCTGTGACAAAATTAACCGCAGAATATTTATTTGAAGACCTAACCCCCGCCGAACGTGCCCGCGCCGAAAAAGTGGAAGCGATTTTGCCAGAGCTGCGCGCCCACGCCGAAGAAGCCGACCGAAACGGACAATTTTATGCGCCGCACCGCGAAACATTAAGCCAGTCTGGTTTGCTGGGCTTGGTCGTGCCCGAAGCCTTTGGCGGCATGGGCGGAAATTTAAGAGATTTATCGGCGGCAACCTTTGCCATGGGAACCGCCTGCCCTTCGACCGCGCTGGCCTATTTCTTCCATTGTTCTAGCTCTTCTCGCGGCATTTTGGCTTTAGATGCAATTGCCGAAGGAAAATTCAGTGAAAATGAAATTCCATTGGTAAAGGCTTTTGGTGAAAAAGTGTTGCACAAAATGGGCACCGAAGGTCACTTGCTGGGAAACTTCGCCAGCGAATCGGCTAAATCTTCTCAGAGCGCGGTACACATTACCACCGAAGCCGAAAAAGTAGACGGCGGTTGGAAGTTAAATGGCGTCAAGTCTTTTGGCTGTAACACCGGTGTCGCCAATGCTTATTTGGTAGCCGCCAAATTAAAAGGGTACGACACCGCCGAAGGCTTGGTAATGTTTTTGGTAGACAAAGATGCCAAAGGCGTGAGCGAACGCCCCAGTTGGGACGCGCTGGGCATGCGCGCGACTGCCAGCCACGGCATTATTTTGAAAGATGTTTTTGTAGCCGATGAAGATTCGCTGGCTGT
>CAYOGW010000162.1:0-3825 GCA_964403635.1 uncultured Anaerolineaceae bacterium
GATCAGCATCAAGGGCAACGAAATTTATGGTTAAAATTGTTAGATGCGGTCGGCTTAGGCTTTGACTCTTAATTAAAGGATTCTCAATGAAACTCAACTTTTGGATATTCATGTTCGCACTCGGCTTAAGCGCCTGCAACCTGCCGACGGGCTCCCCCCAGCCTGCCCCCGTTGAACAAACCGCCACTTTCACCCCCACCACAGAAGAGTTATCCGCCGCCAACCGAGCAACAGCTACCTTAACGCCCACCGCAACTTTATTAAATGCGCGCTTAACCATCACCGCCAATACCAACTGCCGTTCTGGCCCAGGCCAAGATTATGAGATTTTGACCGTCTTAACCGCTGGTTTTGAAAGCCCCATTTTTGGCAGAGCCAAAGACAGAAACTACTGGGTGGTGAGCAATCCTAATGGCGGAACTTGCTGGGCGTACGGCGAGTTCGCTACCTTAAGCGGCGCCGCAGACCAAGTGGCAGAAGCCACGCCGCCGCCAACCGCCACACCCAGCCTGCCCTTGCCGCCGCGCGCGTTGATCTATACCTATATTTGCACTTTTACAGATGTCACTACCTCTCTGCAATGGAAGGACGCCTCCAATAACGAAACGGGTTTTCGACTCTACCGCAACGGCAGCCCCATTGCAGAACTACCCGCCGGAACCACCGCCTACACCGATTTCACAGCCGCCTCGGCTGGCAGCAGTTTTAGCTACAGCCTAGAATCGTTTAATGCGACCGGTGCATCGCCACAACTTAGTATTGCCTTTACTTGCCAATAGGTTAATTAAAAACGAGCTGACATAAATATGTCAGCTCGTTTTTGTTTTCATTAATTTTAATTAATTAAGCGCCCATCTCAAACTTGCCTGCAATTCGCAAAATATCAAAGCCTTCTGCAAATGGCTTTTCGGTTAAAGCGCCATGCCGCACCATAATCGAACGGGTTAACTCGGCATTAAAATAATACTTCTCGCGGTAAGTTTCATACTCTTTTAACGCTTTAATTTTCGCTTCCACATCTGCTTCCGAAACTTCTACTAAGAAATGCGGAAAGAACCCATAAGACGAACGCACCACATCAAAGCCCAAAACGGTTATGCCGCGAAAGGCCCTTAACGCTTCATCTGTCATCACATTATGGTCTTGATGCACATCTTGCTTGGTATGCACAAAAATTAAATCGGGGTCAAACTCCTTTCGCAGCTTCAAAAAGTATTCCAAAATCTCTTGGCGCTGCTCCGGAAACACCCGCGTAGAAAACGGACCTAAAATCACTTTTTCTTTCGGAACACCCAGCGCCGCCATCGAACGATAGTGTTCACCCACAATATTCTTTAAACTTGGGTTTTTCTGGTTGTCAGAAAGCGTTACACACAAAAGTTCGGTTTGACCCGAAATTTGATTAATTAACCCTCCGCAACCCAACTCAATATCATCGGGATGAGCGCCTAAAAAAAGGATTCGTTTTCCAAAAAATTTCATTTGGTTTTCAACAACCTATTTGGTAGCTAAAATTCCGCCGACCACTTTGGTCATGACCAACTTGCCATCACGGTCAAACCATTTTTGAGCCACCGCTTCAATCGACTTAATCATGGCTTCGTACTCTTCTTTGCCATTAAACATGCTGGTCCACAATTTACGGTCTTCAGAGAGAGAAGCGCGTACATAATCAATGAATGGTTTCACTTCTGGGAAGGTTAATGGATTTTCAAATTTAAGCAATTCTGTTTTGGCAAAGATTCCATCAATCGTGTTAAAAATATCGCCTTTAAAGCGGCTAGAGCCCGGCATAGGTGGAATTTCTTTACCGGTGGCTTCTTTAATAATGTCATAAAACATTTGCTTATTTTCAGGTAACGGACCCGTTACAAACAACCGTCCACCGGGTTTCAACACACGGTGAGCTTCACTAAAAGTGAATTGCAAGTCAGCCGCGTAATAAATTGCAAAAGCGCTGGTTAATAAATCAAAGCGGTTGTCTTCAAATTCAAACTTTTTATTAAAATCTAAAAATTGAAACGTGATGTTTTTATCGCCGCGCTCGCCCATTTTCTCGCGGGCTTTGGCTAACAACTCTTCCGAAAAATCCCCGCCTACAATCTCTATCTGACCTTTAGTATAATCATTGAACAAAAAGCATTGCTTACCCGCGCCGCAACCCACATCCAAAATTTTGAAGCCGGGTTTGGGGTCTAATACTTCGGTGTTCCATTGGTCAATATTGCGTAAGCCATATTTTTCATGAATATCAATACGCACGAGCAAATCTTTACTGGTTTCTTGGTAATTAATTTCCATTGGTTTTCTCCTGTTAATTAAGCAACCGAAAAGGTCTAAAATTTTTATTATTATAATCTCTAATTTCTAAAATTCAGTTGTTGAATTTTAGAATATCAAAAATCATAGTATTGGAGTTTTAAATGGCAAAAACACAAATTCCGCTCGTCAAGGGCATGCGCGAGTTTTATCCCGAAGAGCTGGCCATCCGTAATTATATTTATCAATTGGCCAAAGAAGCCTCCGAAAGTTTTGGCTACCAAGAATGGGACGCGCCCTTCATCGAAACTATTGACCTGTACGCCGCCAAATCGGGCGAAGAACTGGTCGAAAAGCAAGCCTTTGTGTTTGCCGACCGCGGCGGCGACAAAATCACCTTGCGCCCAGAGCTAACCCCCTCCCTGGCGCGCATGATTGCCAAAAAACAAAACGAACTCACTTTTCCCGTACGCTGGTGGTCTTACGGGCCCTTCTGGCGCTACGAGCAGCCACAGAAGGGTCGCTCACGTGAATTCTTTCAGTGGAATATCGACATGCTGGGCGTTAACTCTCCCGAAGCAGATGCCGAATTAATTGCCTTGGGCGCCACCTTTTTGAAAAAAGCCGGGCTCAGCCCAAAGCAAGCTACCATTTTCGTCAACAACCGCAGGCTGATGGATGCTCAATTTGATGCCTTAGGCATCACCGTTGCATTGCGCCCCGCTGTCAGCGGTATGGTAGACCGCCGCTCGAAGATGGAACCGATTAAATGGGATGCTTACGCGTTAGAAAACGGCCTCAGCCAGAATCAATTAGATGGGTTAAAGCAAGTTTTGGGCGATTTCAGCCTGTGGCAGAAATCGGATGAAATGGTGCGGTTATTCAAAGCCCTGGATTCGCTTGGTGTAACGGAATACGTCCAATTTGATCCAAATATTATGCGCGGTTTGTTATATTACACCGGCACAGTCTTTGAAGCCTTTGACACGACCGGCAGCGTGAAGCGGGCTATTTTTGGCGGCGGGCGGTATGACAACCTATTAGCCGATGTAGGCGGGCAACCGATTTCGGGCGTGGGCTTCGCGATGGGCGATGTGGTGATTGGGATTTTGCTGCAAGAACAAGGATTAATCCCTGCCTTTGTGCCTAGCCCCGCGCCGGTGCTGGTAACGGTTTTTGATGAAAATGGCTGGCTAGATGCCTACAAGTTATCTGCCGAATTAAGAACCGCTGGCATTAATGTAACCACTTACCCAGAACCAACGAAATTGCCAAAACAGTTTAAATTTGCCGACCGCATGGGCGCGCGGGTTGTCTTGGTGGTTGGCCCTGATGAAGCCGCTCAGGGCTTGGTAACAGTAAAAGATTTAAAAAACGGCTCGCAGCAATTAATTAAACGTACTGAAATGGCTAAAGTTATCCAAAATATCCTTGAAAACACAACCAGCCAGTGATATAATCGGCGCTTGCGCGTATGGTGGGCGTAGCTCAACGGCAGAGCACCACACTGTGGCTGTGGGGGTTGTGGGTTCGAAACCCATCGCCCACCCCAAAAAGAGACATTCG
>CAYOGW010000163.1:0-3784 GCA_964403635.1 uncultured Anaerolineaceae bacterium
TTGGTGTGCATTTTGGCAACAATATCATCGATGGTTAATCGGTTTTCACTGACAGCCGTTAAAAGCAGCGGCAAAATGGTTTCTAAGCCCGGAAAGCCCGGCGGTGGGTTTTGTCCGTCTTTTTCGGCGGGGGTATGCGGGGCATGGTCTGTTGCAAAGCAATCGATAACGTCTAAATTTTCCCATAGGGCATCTACATCTGCTTTGGTTGCCAAGCGCGGGCGTACTTCAGCGCGCCCACCAGATAAACCATCCGCGCAGCAGCTACAACCGGCGTTTGCCAGTGGAACGCCGCCTTCTGCCATAAATAAATGGTGCGGGCAGACTTCACAAGTGACTTGAATGCCGCGTTCTTTGGCGGCTTTAATTAATAAAATTTCCTCTCTTAAGGAGACATGCGCAATGTGGATGGGTTTGTTAAATAATTGTGCCATCCAAATGGCGGCGGCCATGCTGCGACTTTCGGAATGGGTGACGATGGGCGTATGAGCAGGCCATTGCCGAAAATGCTCCATCCAGAGTGTCATATCATCTAATCTTAATTCCCCAAATGTAGAATCGAGGTACATTTTTAATGCGGCTGCTTGCGGAGCTAATTTAGCTACCTGAGCGGCGTTGTTGGGTCCAGCGCCTAAATATTGGGCATAATCGCAACGGGCTTTTTGGCTAGCAGAGAAGAGGGCTATTTTTAAAGTAGTTTCGTCAAAAATGGGTGGGTTGGTGTTCGGCATCGCTAGAATCAAGGTAATACCACCGGCTAAGGCTGAGGCTGTGCCTGTATCAAAATCTTCTTTATGGGTAGCGCCGGGTTCGCGCAAATGAACATGAGGGTCTATTAAGCCGGGCAATTTAATCATGCAGCGGTTTCTCCAAACTAGGATACATAAAGAACGATATCATTTTATTTGCTGTAATGATAAACGTAAACCGGTTTTCAAGGCATGGTAAACTTTTTAAAATAATTTGATTTATAGAGGAAGAATGTCTGAAACGATTACGATTGGAATGGCTCGCATGCACGCAGAGTTTGGGGAAAGACGCGATTTTTTGCCATCTTTTATTCGGCGACTGTCTCGTTTGGGGGTAAAGGTTACTTTAGAACATGGTTACGGCTCTGGGATGGGGTTTACAGAAGAAGATTACCGAAATGCTGTGCCCGATGTTCAATTTGCTGCGCATCAAGAAGTGTATGAAAGGGATATTGTTTTGGTGCTGCGCTGCCCGGTAGAAAATGAACTTAAACTGCTTAAATCGGGCTCAACCATTATTTCTATGCTACATTACCCTACCCGCCCGCAGCGAGTAAAACTGCTGCGTTCCTTGGGCGTAGAGGGAATTTCGTTAGATTCACTTAAAGATGATAATGGCCGCCGCTTGGTTGAAAATTTAAAATCGGTGGCTTGGAATGGTTTGGAAGTAGGCTTTCAGGTCCTGCGTAGAACTTTCCCTTCACCAGGGATGGAAGGCAAAACTCGCCGACCGATACAGGCGACCGTTTTAGGGGTAGGGGCGGTTGGAGTGCACGCTGTTCAGGCCGCCAGCCGCTACGGCAGTATGCCGCTTTGGCAAAGTTTGGCACAGCGGGGCATACCCGGGGTGCAGGTAACCGCAGTGGATTACGATGTTGTAAATCAAGAGGCGGTGATGCGAGAAATTATTGCCCGAACCGATATCTTAATTGATGCCACCCAGCGGCCTGATACCAGCAAGCCGGTCATCCCCAACGAGTGGGTTGGTTTAATGCCCGAACACGCTGTTTTGGTAGACCTTTCGGTGGACCCCTATAATTTTGAAATAGACCCGCCAGAAATTAAAGGAATCGAAGG
The DNA here is from genome assembly GCA_964403635.1 of uncultured Anaerolineaceae bacterium. Taxonomy (GTDB): domain Bacteria; phylum Chloroflexota; class Anaerolineae; order Anaerolineales; family Villigracilaceae; genus JANJTV01. Next base: position 1,827 of record CAYOGW010000163.1, read on the forward strand.
GGTTCCACAAGGAAACCTAGACCAGTATGTTTTTACTCCAAGTGACCCCGCTTACGAACGGTTGCCCAAACAGGTGAACACAACCCATCGGCGGCATGCGGTTTCTTGTTATTCGTGGCCGGGGATCCACCCCAAAGAATGTATGGATTTATACGGCAATCAGCTGCGCCCGATTATGAGAATGTTAATTGAGCGCGGCGGCACAAAAAAAATCAGAGCCAAAGGTTTATATTTTGAGCGAGTAATCGCACGGGCGATGCTTTCTAACTGGAGCGGTTCTGAACAGTCAGAATTTCTTAAGAATACAGAAAAGAGAAATCAAGAATGACCCTTCCAAAATCGATTGGTTTTGCTCGCATGCAACAAGAATTCGGTGAAAAACGCGTTTTTTTACCCGAATTTATTCAGTTTATTGCTAACCTAGGCGTTAAAGTCTACATTGAAGAAGGCTATGGTTCACGCTCAGGCTTTACCTTTGAACATTATAGGCGAGCCAGCCCAAACGTATTTTTGTGCACACGCACAGAAGTTTTTCAAAAAGATGTGGTCATCGTTCTTCGTTCGCCCAAAGACCACGAATTTGAATTAATTAAACCCGGCACAACACTCATTTCTATGCTGCATTATCCAACTCGCCCAACCCGAGTGGAACAATTGAAAGCGCTCAACATTCGTTCCATTTCGTTGGATAGCATTGCCAATGATAATAATTTGCGCATGGTTGAAAACATGAAAGCCGTGGCGTGGAACGGGCTTGAAGCAGCCTTTAATTGTTTAGAAAAAACATGGCCTGGTCTTTTACGTCCAGATAAGAAACCCATTCAAGTATTAATCCTTGGCGCGGGCATGGTCGGCAAACACGCCATAGAAGCGGCAACCAAATTAGGCAACATAGAGCGAAACAATGAGCATATGCTCGCCAATGGTCCAGGCTCAGTTGCTTTAACTGTTGGGAGAAATATCGCGTCTAACCCAACCGCTATGCGCGCTTTAATGGAAAATGCCGATATTTTGGTTGATTCCACCCAACGCCGAGATACGTCTGTGCCGGTTATCCCTAACGATTGGATAGCTTGGCTGCCCCAGCATGCGGTGGTGGTTGACCTAGCGGTTGACCCGTATATCTTAGATGCAGACCCGCCCGTGGTGCGCGGGTTAGAGGGAATTCCACAAGGGAATCTTGACCAATATATTTTTCTGGCAGACGACCCCAAATGGGATTCCCTTGTACCAGCTTCTATCCCATCTAAAAACCGCCGCACCACCGTCACTTGCTATTCGTGGCCTGGGGTTCACCCCGAAGCCTGTATGCTTCACTATGCTCAACAACTAGAACCATTTATCGAAGTATTGGTAGAAAAAGGCTACGAAGGCTTGTCTTTAAATGGCACTTATTTTGAGCGGGCACTCTACCGCGCTACCTTAAAAGCTTGGCTAAAAGAAGAAAGCCTAAGCCCTGCTTCTAAAATAAATACATCTGGAACTTAACCCCATGGCCATGATTCTTCAATTAATAGGGCGTCTTAAACGCCCTATGACGGAAGCTGAAAAAGAAACCGTCGCAACAGATATTTCTGAGTCGGCTAGCTTTAGTTTTGATTATTTTCTGCTGGTCGTTCTTTCGTGCAGTATTGCTACCCTTGGTTTAATTACCAACTCTCCCGCTGTCATTATTGGCGCCATGCTCGTGGCTCCTTTAATGTCTCCGATTATTGGAGTAGGCTTGGCTTCTATTCTCGGTGATGCAAAACTAGCTCGCAACTCTGCCATCGCTTTGCTTTACGGAGCATTGTTAGCCGTGCTCTTGGCTACTGTGATGACATTAATTAATTCGCGCTTGCCGTTTGTCGTATTGCAAGAACTGCCAAGCGAGGTGCTGGCTCGCATTCACCCATCTCCAATTGATTTAGGGATTGCTTTGGCTGGCGGGTTGGCGGCGGCTTATGCTTTAACCCGCC
>CAYOGW010000164.1:0-3681 GCA_964403635.1 uncultured Anaerolineaceae bacterium
ATTTGGATATTTAGCCAATTAACCCGCCCGCGAGACCGGCCGATTACCAATGTGGTTGCAATGTTTGTAATTTTGATTACTTTTGTGCCGATATTTTTGGCACAAAAGTTAACAGATAATGCTTCAGACGAAGCAGAGAAAAATTAATTAAAAAGGCGGGCGGTCCCCGCCTTTTTGTTTGAATTAAATAAGTGGAAATGCATCAATTTGTTTTCTATTGGGTATAATTTATTTAACCTATAGAAGGAATAATAATGGAATACGAAGCAATCATTGGTCTTGAAACCCATATTCAATTAAATACTGAAAGTAAAATTTTTTGCACCTGCAAAGCGGATTCGTGGGTAGATGGCCCAAATACGAATATTTGCCCAGTTTGTACCGGCATGCCCGGCACACTGCCAGTATTAAATAAAGCCGTTGTAGAAAAAGGCGCTTTATTAGCAGCGGCTATGAACTCTGAATTACAGCCGGTTTCTTTTTTTGACAGAAAAAATTATTTTTATCCCGACCTGCCAAAAGGGTATCAAATTTCTCAGTATGACCGCCCGCTTGCCAAAGGTGGTTATTTAGAAGTACCAATGGATGGGTATGAACGGCATGTGGGTATTTGGAAATTACACTTAGAAGAAGATGCCGGTAAAACCAAAAATGAAGACGGACGCCGATTAATTGACTTTAATCGTTGCGGCGTTCCGTTAGTAGAAATGGTTACAGGACCAGATATTCGTTCCGCAAATGAAGCGGCCAATTATTTAATTCGTTTAAGACAGTTACTTAAGTGGATTGGTGTTTCGGAAGCAGATATGGAGAAGGGTCATTTGCGCTGTGATGCGAACGTATCAGTTCGTATTAAAGGGAGTGATGTATTAAATACAAAAACCGAAATTAAAAATGTCAACTCAATCGAAGCCGTTCGCGCAGCAATTTTGAAAGAAATTGAACGTCAGATTCGTGAGTATGAAAACGGCGGAAAAATTGAAGCATGGACGCTTGAGTGGGATGAAGATACGCAGACGCTAAAGAAGATGCGCTCAAAAGAAACCGAAGCGGATTATCGTTATTTTCGTGAGCCAGATTTATTACCCGTATATTTAACAGACGAATGGAAATCAACTATTTTAGCGGATTTGCCGGAACTGCCTTTAGCGAGGAAAGCTCGTTTTATCGGCGAGTACGGCATCCCTGAGTACGATGCGGACTTGTTGACCGGCGAACGTTCTTTATCTGATTATTTCGAGGCGGCGGTTAAGGCCTACGCGGGTGATCCCAAAAGAGTTTCAAATTGGGTGATGAACGATGTTTCTCGCATGTTAAATGAAAGTGGAAAAATAGCCGCTGAATTAGCCCTTACACCAGCTTATTTAGCAGAAATTATCAAATTGGTAGATGCCGGAACGGTAAATAATACAACGGGAAAAGCTTTGTTAGATAAAGTGAACGAAAGCGGAAAAGCGCCGAGCCAATTGGTTGCTGCCGAAGGGTTGGCACAAGTCAGCGACGAAAGCGCCATTCGGGTGGTAGCGGAACAGGTGATTGCGGAATCTCCATCTGAAGTTGAAAGTTATAAAAGTGGTAAGGTAGGGTTGATGGGTTGGTTTGTAGGGCAAGTGATGAAAAAAATGCAAGGCAAAGCCGATGCCCAAAAAGCGCGGATTTTATTGGAAGAATTGTTAAAGTAAAAGGATGTGTGCAATGGAAATGCGAGAGTTATTCCCGCTGGTTGAGTTTCCGAAGGGTTCTAAAAAAGTTGTTACCGTTAACGGTTTAAAGGTTTTAATTCTTAATGTTGACGATGAATTGTTCGCGGTGCAAAATTCCTGCCCGCATATGCGTTTTCCTTTAATAATGGGGCGTGTAACACAAGACTGTGGCATTATTTGCCCTTTCCATCACAGCGCGTTTGATTTGCGGACAGGTGATGTGAAAGAGTGGAGCCCATGGCCGCCAGGCATTGGGCGTTTGGCTGGCAAAATTTCGCGCGAGAAAGCCCTGCCAATTTATAAAATAATCGTAGAAAACGGCATGATTAAAATTTCGGCCATGCCTATTCCACGCTCTCAACAATAAACATTATCCAACGCGCCACAAAGGCGCGTTTTGGTTGAAGCTTAATGAAATGATGAAAATATTTCGTTTTCTCTTCTCTGAAAAAACAGAATTTGATATTGAAGTGAGCGTGGTTGCTGTGGTTAGCACCTTGTTATTGTTAACCGATTATTATTTTGTATTAACTCCTAATCATCAATATGACCGCATTTTGCTTTATTTTGTTGTTCCGTTAGTGGTGATTTTATATTTTCGAAAAAGGGTTTCAGAATATGGTTTTCAACTAGGGGATTGGAAAGCGGGTGTCTTAATCACCTTGGTAGCAGTGTTGTTGATGACACCGGTTTTGTGGTTTTTGGTTCGGGGAGATGCCACCACCCAAGCCTACTACGCCCCTTTGGTAAGCCAATCAAACGGCTTAATCCTTTTTACTTTTTTAGATCTTTTTGGCTGGGAGTTTCTTTTTCGCGGTTGGATGTTGTTCGGTTATGCGCGCCGTTTTGGTGCAAATGCCATTTGGTTACAGGCTGTTCCTTTTGCGTTGGCTCATGTGAGCAAGCCCGCCGTTGAAACGTTTTCTACCATTTTTGGCGGATTTATTTTTGGCTGGATCGCTTGGCGTACCCGTTCTTTTTTATATCCATTTCTCATCCATTGGTATATATTTACATTAATTATCTTGTTTGCCGGAGGCCAATTTGGCTAGCGTTACCCTACGAAAAGCAGTACAAAGTGATTTTTTAACCATTAAGCAATTAATTAAAGACTCAAACATTAATCCATTTGGATTAAGTTGGGAGCGTTTCATTGTAGCTGAAGCTGATGGTCAGTTTGTAGGCTGCGGTCAGCTTAAACCGCACGGAGATGGTTCTGTGGAATTGGCCTCTATTGCGGTGCTGCCAGCCTTTCGCCAGCAAAAGGTAGCGACTCTCATTATGAATCACTTAATTAAAGCGGGTCCTCGTCCTTTATATTTAACCTGCCGTTCAGAGCTGCAAACTTTTTACGAAAAATTTAATTTTCGTGTTTTATCTCCAAACGAAATGACTCCTTATTTTCGTCGTTTATATCGCTTCGCTAGCATCTTCATCAAATTTATGCCGAACGAGCATTCTTCTATGCTTGTGATGGCGCTTGATGCCCCGAAAGAATCAAAATGAAACGAGCGATTGATATTTTGGCTGGGGCTTTACTTGGCATTCTTGCGGCTGGTATTTTATTAATTTCTGCACAACCGCCGCAAGGGCAAGCCATTCAATTATTGCCTACGGCTTCGCCTCAGCCCATTATTATTTATCTTTTAGGGGCGGTGGAACGCCCGGGTGTGTATGCTCTTCCACGTGGCAGCCGTTTATTAGATGCGGTTCAACTGGCGGGCGGTTTTAGCGAATCCGCCAATGTGACAGAAATTAACGCCGCCCAAGTTTTGAAGGATGGGGAAAAAATAACCATTCCGGGTTCTACGGAGGAGCAAGCCACCCCGCTGCTTACCCTCGGCGGCTCCGGTTTACTGCAAACGGCTACTCCGCTGCCAGGCGGATTAATTAATATCAACACGGCAGACGCTTTGTTATTAGATTTGCTGCCGGGTATTGGACCAACCACCGCAGAAGAAATTATTAAATATCGAAC
>CAYOGW010000165.1:0-1431 GCA_964403635.1 uncultured Anaerolineaceae bacterium
CCTTTAAACCTGCCCAAAACATGCTCTTTTAATTGCTCATCCGGTTCGCATATTTGAGTCACGCGAATACACCCATTCTCTAACCTGTTCAACATCCGCCGCTGATGATTAATCCCAGCGAAGCCGCCATCGGGGTTGTACACGTACTCACTAACCAGCCAACTACCCAAAAATGACATAATTAATTCTCTGACTCGAAATTTAAAATGCCAAACTGAGCACCAATACGTTGGCCGCCGCGATACCAAATATGCACAACGGCTTTGCTTAATCCGTCGCTCAGCACCACTTCTCTCTTCCAAACGCGCAAGTTAACCCGCAAGTGCTGAAAGTGGCCGCTTAAAGCCCGCCCGCCGCTCAGGTTGTACGAGCCAACCACCTCCCCGGTTTGGGACCAAGCTTGGAATTGGTTGGTATTTAATTTAACGGTGGCAGGCTGGGGGTCGAAAGCCGCGCCTGTTGTCGAAACGGTTAACTGATTTTTAATTAATTTAACTGTTTCAACGGTTTCGCTTTCAGCCACGGGCGCTAAATTTTCATCCAATTTAATTAATGAGCCTTGCCAAGTGCCGCTGCGATGTAACAAAATTTCGCCACGCCCAGCGGTTGGGTCTTGGGCGAAGTCATATTCGCTGCCGTTAATTAAATTTGGAATACTGCCAGTTTCTTCTTCCACTCTGCTGTTTTCGCCGATGACTGTATAAATTAATTGGTCGCCGCGCGAGAGCTGCGCCATGCTAACTTGCTGGTCGCCATTGGGCAGAACCATTAAAAAGAAGCGCTGGGTCATGCCGATGGAAGCCCAATAGGAGTTGGAATCCACCAGCGAATCGCTTAAGGGTTCGGCATAGCCCACATTGGCCGGGCCTTGATACAGGCGTTCGGTTTTTCGGTCTTCGATGAAGTAATGCCCCGAAAATTTAAACGGGCCAATGAAAGACAGGTCAATGCGCACACGCGTTTCATCTACTTTTTGAACGTTGCGGCGGTCTGTGCCGTTGCCCAAAAAGCGGCCTTCGCTGGAGTACACTTCGGCGCATCCAAGCCAGGTTCCGGTTGCTTTGCTAAAGCCTTGTGTGCGAGACATGATTAATGAATTTAGCCCGCAACCAATGTGTAGGTTTGGGCTTGTTTGGGCGTGTTGGCAAAAATGGCTTTAAAGTCTGTGCCAGCTGGTTGGGCGGTTAAACTGCGGCCTTGGGTTTGAACTGTGAGCGCATCACCGGCAAAGGGGAAGGGGCTTAAAGCGTAAGTGCCATTGTCTTTAGGATTAATCGTCAGGGTTTGGTCAGTTCCCTTGCCGTCGGGCACGTTTAAGAATTTGGCTTCTTTGCGGGCTTCGGTATGAGTCAACTGAAAGTAAAGCGCCAAGGTGTCAAAAAATTGCAGCAATTTATAGTTATTAAACAGGGCTTTTTCTTCTACCCAAGC
>CAYOGW010000165.1:1531-3626 GCA_964403635.1 uncultured Anaerolineaceae bacterium
GGCAAGCCAGTGGTTGGCGATTGCTCGGCCAGCGCATCAATCGGCTGCCAGCCTTCGTCGTGATGGCTGACCACATTAATTAATAAATCCTGCGGAACAGGCGCGTTAAATAAAGCGTTGCCAAAAGCCTCAGCCAACTGACCGCTGGTGCGGGCGTGGTCGGCTTGCTCAATGACAAAATTGGGTTTTCCTTCGGCAGCGGTCTGAATAATCATCTTGGCTCCTACGGTTGTTGCACACGCACAAAATCTTGAATTTGAAAAATAAGCGTTTTGCCATCGCGCACTTTATGAGTCAAAATGCGGCGGTTGTTCGGGTCTATAAAATAATGGTTGTTATAAACCGTTGAGTTTGAAACGCTGCTCTCGATCGTGTAGACGTAATTAAACGGGGTTAACTCGGTGCCATGCAACTGCACCATCTCGTTGCCGCCCGAGCAAAACTTGCCATCTACTTTAATATCAGTGTGATAAACCGCCGGACCAAAACCATATAATTTTTCAAAATCTTCGTGCAAGTGCCAAGTATTTTCATCAATCCAATACACATCCATATGCACGGCGGAGGATTCTAAGAAGTTGCCTTTGTCGTCGAAAGTCTTGCACAGCCCCTCCCACTTGCCCATAAAGCACTGAAACGGCCGGGTGGAAGATGGGTCTCCATAATTTTTTTGGCTCATTAAGATTTCTCCTTAATATAAATTTAAATATTTAACTGGAACTTAAAGCGGTCGCCCCGATAGTTGGCTCGCAAAAACTCAATCGGTTTCCCATCTGAATCGGAGTAAATCACCTGAATAGAGAGAACCGGTTCACCGGGTTTAATTTTCAGCAAGCCCGCCTCGGTACTTCCCGCGGGAATGGCTTGCACCGTGCGATTAATCTGAATCCCTTCACGATCGGGTAATTCTCTTAAATATTTTCTTAATTCTTCATCGGTCGCTTTGCTGGGATTAAAGTTGACCGTATTAGCCAAAGCCACAAAATGACGACCAATCGGCTCGCCATTAGCACGGAGCAACAATTCCACCAAATACACTTGCTCATCCGCAGGGATTTTCAAGGCCTCTTGCACCGGCTGAAATGGTGTTCCATACTCTCTGCTAATAAATTGCCAGTCTGGTTCAATGCCTTGTTGCATCATTAATGCAGTAATGCTAATGCGCTGAAGCGGGTCGTGCACAATTTCTCGCGCCGAAACAAAAGTGCCCTGCCCACGATGTCGTGTAAAACGCCCTTCAAAGGTCAGTTCGGCCAAAGCCTGCCGAACAGTTGTACGGCTGAGGCCATACGTTTCTTGTAATTCTTGTTCACTGGGAACCAAATCGCCGGGCTTCCAAATGCCTGAATCTAACTTCTCTATAATTAATTTTTTTAATTGGTAATACAAAGGGAGCGGTGATTCTCGGTCAATATTTAACATAAAGTCACCTTGAGTCTTGTCTAAAAAGAAAGAAATGTTATAATGTTATAACAATCATACTTATAAAGTACATTGTTGTCAAGTTGGAGGAGAAATCATGCTCGATTTAATTATCAAAAATGTCAAACTTGTGCGACCCAATCAAACCAACACCCCCATCGTAGATATTGGCATTCAAAACGGCAAGTTTGTAAAAATCGCCCCTTCAATTGATGTTAATGATGCAAATGAAGTACAAGACGGCCAAGGGCTTTTGGCTTTCCCGGGCTTGGTCGATGCTCACATGCATGTGGGTATTTACCAACCACTAGCCGAAGATGCCATCACCGAAAGCAAAGCCGCCGCAATGGGCGGTGTAACCAGCGCGTTAACATACTTTCGCACCGGTGAGTATTATTTAAATAAAGGTGGCGCCTACAAAGACTTCTTCCCCGAAGTACTTTCTATATCCAAAGACAAATACTGGGTAGATTACGCCTATCACCTCGCGCCGATTAACAAAAGCCACATTGACGAAATGCCCGCCTTACTCACTGAACAAGGTGTCTCTTCTTTTAAGATATTTATGTTCTACGGTGGGCATGGCCTACATGGCAAGTCTGACCAGCAGCATAATTTTCTCAAACTAGAAGAAGACGAAAAGTACGATTTCGCTCATTTTGAATTCATTATG
>CAYOGW010000166.1:0-3513 GCA_964403635.1 uncultured Anaerolineaceae bacterium
CGTCTTTTTTGGCAACAACCCCAACCACGCGGTTATTTTCCACTACCAATTCTTGCAAAGCAGTGTTCAGCCAAAGCGGAATATCAGCTTGCTGCATGGCAAAGCGCAGCCGCGCGCTAAGCGCTTGCCCCATGGTAAGCAATTGCACGCCCGTCAATACATTTTTAATCCAAATTAAACCCGATTTAATTAAGGTGAATTTACCCACCCAAGTGGATGTGAACATACCAATTTTTTGATAATCAGACGCGGTGAAAGCAATGCCCGCCGGAGCCTCTGCCATTGGCTTGCGCAGTTTGGCGAACTCAGCCCCTAACTTTCTTCCATTAAATGGAACGGGTTCTAGGCTGCGCCCGTCGGTCATGCCGCCTGGCCGTTCGGGGTAGTAATCGGCATAGGCTTTCATCCGCTGAAATTGAACACAAGTGTTATCCCGTAGCCACTCAATCATCTGCGGGGCGTGGGTTAAATAGGCATCTTGCAGTTTTTGGGGTGTCCGGCTGCCAACTGTGTTTTGCATGTACAAACGGGCTTTTTCAAACGAATCGATTAAACCGTCTTTCATTAACAAATAATTATTTGGAATCCACAACCCGCCGCCCGAACGGGCGGTAGAACCGCCAAAAAACTCAGTTTTCTCGATGACCAGCACGTTTAAACCAAGGCTTTTGGCCAAGAGCGCGGCTGTCATACCGCCACCACCTGAGCCGATAATTAAAAAATCAACTTCGTGATTCCAAACCATTTTTAAACATCTCCGATAAAACTAAAGTTGTGGTTGAGTATAGGTAAAGCCAGCAGGAGCAGGAGTGCTGTAGCGTTTTAATAACAGGAGTAAACCAAAGTAAATCATCGGCCAAATAAAATCCATATACAAAGTTAATCCCGCATTGCCAACTGCAAAATTCTGATGCTTAATTAAATCAATAACATGGGTAATTCCGGCAATAATGAGAAAAGCCGATTTTGAAATGGCGTACGGCAGCCAAAAATCGCGACGTGCAAAGCACAGCACCCCCAACAAACCCACTGCCAAATTAGCACCTGCTACTTCGGTCTGAAAAGGGCTGCCAACCGGCCAACCGATGGAAACTGCCACCATATCCGCAAAAAAGAAGTGCATAACAAAAGAAGTAATGCTGGCGAAACCAGTAATGCCAAAAGTAAACAAGGTGATGGCTTCAACAATTTTTGCTGGTGATTTTTCTTTCAACTGACCAATTGTCACAGCTGCCGAAATAACAATGCCCAGTAAAACTGAACCCAACCGAAATAAGTCTGATGCAAAAAACGAATCCATCTTTGTTGCTCCTTTAATTAATTTCCAAAAAACTTTAAAACATAATACTACATTGTATAACCCGAATTGTTTTGATACTTTTACTTTCGGCAACCAATTACTATAAATAAAACGGCCTCTCATATTATGGAAGGCCGTTTTATTACATTAACCTGATACCTGTTTAGCTTTTCAGCATATCAATCACTATTTTGCCCTTGGTGTGACCCGCTTGGCTATGCTGATGGGCTGCCACAATTTCATTTAAGGAATAGCTTTTTTCTACCACTGCTTTTAATATTCCTTGCTCTACCAACTCCCGCATAAAATTAATATCCTCCTCGTTGCCTTGTGACAGATGTGTTTTAAATTTTTTGTCTTTCATAATCATGCTGAATATCCACTGAAAGATTTGGCCGCTTGGCGTTAAAGGGTGCTCTGAAATATAGATGCCATCTTCAGTTAAAGAACCTTTAACGCTCGAATAAGTGCGCTTACCAACTGCATCTAAAATAAGGTTATATTTTTTGCCGTTCTTGGCAAAATCTTCTTGGGTGTAGTCTATCATTTCATCTGCACCGAGCGCTTTCACCCATGCTAAATTGGATGTGCTGCAAACGGCGGTTACTTCTGCGCCGTAATATTTAGCCAATTGCACAGCAAAATGACCAATCCCGCCGGAAGCGCCATAAATTAAAACCTTATGCCCCTGCTTTACTGGGGCAACATCTCTTAAGGCTTGTAAGGCGGTTAGCCCCGCGCAAGGGATGGCTGCCGCTTCTGCAAAGCTGGTATTTTTTGGCAATTTACTAATTCTATTCTCGCGCACCCGCACATACTCAGCATGTGAACCCAAGCAATGCCCAAAAACAGCATCACCTACTTTAAACTTGGTTACTTTTTTGCCAACGGCAACCACCGTTCCAGCCACGTCTATGCCCAAAACTTGATTCTCTGGCTTGGGCTTGGTAAAGCCTTCACTCATTCTTGCAGGGAAGTACCCAGAACGCAGCAAGTAATCAAAGGGATTAACCGAGGCGGCATGTACTTTAATTAATAAACGGTCTTCATGCTCATCTAATAAGACGGGCTGATTAACCTCCACCACCTTCAATACCTCGGGTGGACCATAGTTCGTATACACTGCAGCTTTCATTAATTAATTCTCCTTTGATTCATTTGGTTTGACTACCGTAACCACTACATTTCCTTTTTTCATTCCGCTTTCTACATAGCGGTGGGCTTCAGCCATTTGCTCCAATGAATACACACGGTCTATAACCGGTAGTATATTTTCGGTTTCAATTAATTCTTTCAGTGCTGTCAAATTCTTGGCGCTATAACCGGACGTCCACGGAAGAATTTTTTTGCCGTTTTGATTAAAGAGTAAACGCTTGCGAAGCCGACCTAAAACACCAAGGTTTGCATTAAGGTAAACCCCGTTAGGTTTAAGCGCATTAACAGAACCGTAAAAAGGGCTTTTCCCTATCGTATCAACAATAACATCATAGGTTTTCTTGCTTTTTGTAAAATCTTCTTTGGTGTAATCAATGACATAATCGGCACCAATGGACGTCATCATCTCTATTTTGCTGGTATGGTCTAATGCGGTTACTTCAAAACCAGCGTGTTTGGCTAATTGAACCGTCCACGTGCCGATACTGCCGCCGCCGCCAAAAACTAAGATGCTTTGATTGGCTTTCTTCTCTAAATTTTTAATGAGATGGAACGCTTCTAACCCGCCAAGCGGTACCGCCGCGGCTTGCTGATAGGTTAAATTGGTTGGTTTTAGAGACATAACACCGGCAATACCCGAATCTTTTGCTGGCAAGCACATGTACTCGGCGTAGGTGCTCATGTGCAAACCGGTATAACCGTAAACCGAATCACCAATTTGATATTCGGTTACCTCTTTACCTATGGCAACCACTTCGCCAGCAAATTCAGAACCAAGGATTTTAATGCGGCTGGGTTTGGTTAAACCAATATAAATACGAATTGGAAGCGCAAACAAAAAGGGCAGGTTGAGCCTTCTAATTTCAGTATCTGGTGTGGAGGCAGTTACCGCATGAATTTTAATTAATACTTCATTGTCTTTTGGGGTTGGCTTTTCTACTTCTTGAAGCTGAAGCCCATCAGGTGAGCCGTATTTCGTCCATATGATTGCTTTCATTCATTTACTCTCTTTGGGTAGGCTTGTATCTAATTTACGGGATATTCAACGTTGAGTTGCA
>CAYOGW010000167.1:0-3501 GCA_964403635.1 uncultured Anaerolineaceae bacterium
CAGCCACATGGAAAGCATCGTTAGAATAATGGTAACAAGCCACCACAAACGTACCGACTCTGCAAATGCAACCCGCTCAGAATCATCACCTGAGTATAGATATAAATGTAACATAATTGAGCCAAGGATGCATAAAACAAAAACAGATCCTTTCACTATAAAGCCATCTGTGAGAGCTTTTTTCGGCAATATAAAACTTAAAATTAAAACAGGGCTAATAACAAGAAGGGATTCGAAGTATGAAAAAACTAGAGAATAAGAAATTAAAGCAGCCATCTCGCTAACATTTAATGTGAGTATCCAAGATGGAATTTTCCAAAAAGTTCGGTATGCTGCCCATCCGTAGATAATCAAAGCCGCCAACGAATACACTTGTACAATCTGTGCAGGCGTTGGCGCTCTGTTTATTAAAAATTTTTTCATTTAATTCTCCAGCAAGTCTTTTTTACTTTTTCTTCCCTTGATTTGCAACAGCCGCTGCCGCCGCTTCAATGTCCTGCGCGTTTCCAAGATAGTAACTTTTAATTGGTTTTAATTTTCCATCTAATTCATAAACTAACGGAATTCCCGTTGGGATATTTAGTTCTAAAATATCAGCTTCTGAAACATTATCCAAATATTTAACCAAAGCGCGAATACTGTTGCCATGCGCCGCAATTAAAATTCTCTTCCCTTCAAGAATAGCCGGAGCAATCTCCGCGTGCCACAAAGGCAAAACCCGCTCAAGGGTTAATTTGAGCGATTCTGTGGCTGGCATTTCAGCGGCGGATAAGCCAGCGTAACGGGCGTCAAAGCGAGGGTGGCGTTCGTCTGCCAATTCTAATGGTGGAGGCGGAACATCATAACTTCTCCGCCAAATTTTCACTTGTTCTTCGCCAAATTTTTTGGCTGTTTCCACTTTGTTTAAACCCTGTAAGTTACCATAATGGCGTTCGTTTAGCCGCCATGTCCGTTGAACAGGTATCCATTCAAGATTAGTTTCTTCTAAAATAGCCCATAAAGTTTTAATTGCCCGCTTCAGAACCGATGTATAAGCGATATCAAATTTATACCCTTCAGCGTTTAATAATTTCCCAGCGGCGTGAGCTTCAGCATGACCCTGTTCTGTTAAATCCACATCCGTCCAACCCGTGAAGCGGTTTTCTAAATTCCACTGGCTTTGACCATGGCGAATTAAAACAAGTGTATAAGTCTTTTCTGGCATATCACCCTCATCTGACAACGAGACGGGGCGAAGCAAGCTTCGCCCCGTTTTAATTATTAATAAAATCTTCTATCGAATTGCAAGTTCAGATTGCGGGTCAAACAAATGGCACTTATCCATATTAAAGGCAACCTGAACTTTGTCACCCACGCGATAGTCTGAGCGCGGATCTACACGGGCAACAAAGGTTTGATTTCCTGCCATCAAATACAAGAAAATCTCATTACCCATTAATTCAATTACATCCACCTTGCATTCTACTTTTTCGGCATGGATAGCTGGCGGCAAAAAGGCTGGGTTGTACACGTCTTCTGGGCGAATCCCCAAGACAATGCTTTGACCTTCCATCTTCTTAAAACTATCTCCACGCCCAGAGGGTACTTCGACAGAAAAGGAACTTGTTTCTACAAAATATTTGCTACCCTCTTTGCGAAGCTTACCAGAGAAGAAATTCATTGCAGGAGAGCCAATGAAGCCTGCCACAAACATATTAGCTGGCTTATCATACAAACTTTGTGGAGTATCCAATTGCTGCAGTGTTCCCTTGTTAATCACGGCGATGCGGCTAGCCATGGTCATCGCTTCAACTTGATCATGCGTGACGTAAATAAAGGTGGTTTGTAACTGTTGGTGTAATTTAGAAATATTTGCTCGGGTTTCCACACGCAATTTAGCATCTAAATTTGAAAGGGGCTCATCAAACAAAAATACTTTGGGGTTTCGCACAATCGCACGCCCAACCGCAACACGCTGGCGCTGACCACCAGAAAGCTGACGAGGCTTGCGATCTAATAATTCATTAATTCCTAAAATCTCTGCGGCTTCGGTTACCCGTTTTTTAATTTCATCTTTTGGGGTGCTGCGAAGTTTGAGGCTGAAGGCCATGTTATCAAAAACAGACATGTGCGGATACAAAGCGTAAGACTGGAAGACCATCGCGATGTCACGGTCTTTTGGTGCGACATCATTAACAACACGGTCACCAATCAGTATATCGCCCGATGAAATTTCTTCTAACCCAGCCAACAAGCGTAAAGCCGTTGTCTTACCACAGCCAGAAGGACCAACAAATACCAAAAATTCTTTATCTTCTACGTGAAAGCTTAAATCATTTACTGCGCGTACTGAGCCAAACTCTTTTACAACATGATCATAAGTAACACTAGCCATTTCAACCTCCAATTCGGAATGAGTATAGTGAGGTTATTATATAACAATTTTATTTTTCATCCTTAATCAATATGACAATTCTTAAATAGGCAGTAAAATTTCAGCATGACAGATGATGTTACCCCCGTTCGCCAACAGTACTTAGAAATTAAACGCCAGCATCCTAATTCCCTATTATTTTTTCGGCTGGGTGATTTTTACGAAACCTTTGACCAAGATGCAGAAATTGTCGCCCGCGAATTAGATATTGTGCTCACGTCTCGCCCCATTGGCAAAGGAGTACGAACCCCGCTGGCAGGCATCCCCTATCACGCAGTAGACAATTACCTTTCTCGTTTAATTGAAAAGGGTTATCACGTTGCCATTTGTGAACAAATTGGCGAACAACCAGTCAAAGGTATTTTTCCCCGCCAAGTGGTGCGCGTCGTTACGCCCGGCACATTAATTGAACCGACTTTATTGCCAAGCGATGCAAACAATTATCTTTCGGCTGTGGTTATTGACGGCGAAGAAGCCAGCATTGCTTACGTCGATATTTCAACGGGCGAATTTGCAGTTACTACCCTAGCACATATTGATGGCGCGCCTCTCCGCGCCGAACTGACTCGTTTACAGCCCGCAGAAATTATTCACCCTGATAATTTGGTACTGCCCAATGGCGCGCCTGGACACATCTCCCCCTGGCCTGCTTGGCGCTTCGAAGCAGGGAAAACAAACGACATGCTTTTAAGTCACTTTAACACCAGCACACTCAATGGCTTTGGTTTAAAAGAATATAGCCTACCTGTTCGGGCGGCTGGCGCCATTTTGCAATACATCAAAGAAACAGAACCCGCCGCATTAGATTTACTCACCAGTTTACGAGTCTATTCAACCGCCGAATTTATGGTGCTAGATGCCTCCACCCGCCGCAATTTGGAATTAACTGAAACATTACGCGGTGAAAACAAGGGGTCTCTGCTGGATGTGCTTGATAAAACTGTCACTGCTATGGGAAAACGAATGCTGCGGCAATGGATAAGCCAGCCGCTACTTAATCTTTCTCAAATTAATGAACGGTTAAATGGTGTTCAATTATTTTTTGAACAGTCTATGTTAAGAGCAGAGTTACGCGCAGGATTAAAGCC
>CAYOGW010000168.1:0-3429 GCA_964403635.1 uncultured Anaerolineaceae bacterium
GACAGAACGGGTACAGGCTGCCGTAGCCCAAATAAAAGGCTCGGGCTTAGCCAGCTTGGCAGAAGCCGCTCAATTAATTAATCAAGCTACCCAAAGAGGAATCAAGTTATTAGTATTGCCAGAACTATTTTATTTATCAGATGATGAAAATATTTCGCCAGAAACCGTCATTGCTGCTTTGCAAACCCCTTTAAAAAATAGTGATTTGCTGGTTGCTTTTTCGGTGGCGCGCGCCGATGCGCATGAAGGGATATTGCTGGGCAAGGATGGCGTTTTAATTAATCAGAACCAGATGCATGCTTGCGGCCGACACCCTTGGGCAACCCGTTTAGCAGACGATTTAATCAGTGTTGATTTGGCTTGGGGGCGAGTGGCGCTGGTGGTGGGCGGTGACGCGGTTTACCCAGAGACGTTTCGGCTGGCGGCTTTAAAAGATGTAGATGTGGTGGCGGTGCCGACCAAGATTCTGGAACATTGGGAAAGTGAAACCGGGCTGTTAGAGCGCGCCGCTGAAAACCGTATGAATGTGGTGGTTGCCAGCCAGCCGAGTGAAGCGGGCGCGGGTTTAATTTTATCGCTGGATAAAGATTTTACCTTGTGGACACAGTGGCAAAAGCCGTTTGATGGCAACATTAATTACCCGTTAATTAAACGAGCAGATGGTTTGGACGGTTTGACTTCGGCGGATATTTTCCCGAGTTGCGCTGAAAACCGAGTGATTTCTCAGCGGACAGATTTATTGGCGAATCGGCCTTGGTGGCTGGTAAAAGGCACGATTGCGGCGTAACCACCCGAATGATACAATTTAAAAAACAGGAGAGTTCAAATGAAAATTGCTACTCGCTCCCTTTTATTTGTATTAATGTATAGTCTTTTGTTACAAGGTTGTTTTTTGCCAAGAGAAGAAGATGACCCTCGCTTAGAAGAAGCGGCGACTGTCCAAGCGAGTGCCAACCTTTCGGACTTGGATGCCTGTGTCAGCGGGGTTTGGAAGATGGACGTTTTTGCGCTGCAAAATAAATTTATGGATTTAAATGTTTCTGATTCGATGTTAATTATTGCCCCAAGTGAATTAACAATTGAATTTCGAGATGATAATACCTTTGGTTTGTATGGGTTAATGACCATGCGAATGGATATGCCGAGCGGCGATTATATGGAATTGGAAGGGACGCATTCGGCTTC
This sequence comes from uncultured Anaerolineaceae bacterium, assembly GCA_964403635.1. Classification (GTDB taxonomy): domain Bacteria; phylum Chloroflexota; class Anaerolineae; order Anaerolineales; family Villigracilaceae; genus JANJTV01. The sequence goes on from CAYOGW010000168.1 coordinate 1,186, forward strand.
GGGAACCTATGAAGCAAATGGCAGTGTGATGACATTTGCTGGTGTGGTCAATGAAGTGGAATTTGGCAGCATGCGGGTTTATATTGATGGGGAACTGCAAGAAGGGTTGTTTACACCCAATGAAGATGGCGCTCCTTTGCCCATCGCACCGCCTGTATTTGAATTCCCGACCAGTTCCAGTTATCGCTGCACAGATTCTCAATTGGTGTTGCAATATTCTGTGCCAACCAGCGCCAGCGTAACGGAGGAATGGCTTCGGGTTGGGGAGTGATTAAAATGGTTTTTTAAACAAAAAGCCCTCTCAAACGAGAGGGCTTTTTGTTTCATGTTTATTATTTGCCAGCTACACCGACAACACTTTTGCCGCAAAAGACATCAAAGGTTTCCAGAGTGCCTTCCTCGCCAGAACCGCTTAATCCCCAGGCTGGGCGAGGCGCATCTACATTTAATTCTAGCAGGCTGACACCATTAATTTTCACGCCGCCGGTGTTCATTTGACGGGCGACTTGTAAGGCGCGGGCTTCATCTTTGCCGTATACATAACCGCCCAATCCATACGGAGTTTGGTTGGCAAGCGCCACGGCTTCTGCTTCGGTTTTATAGGTGTGCAAGGTAGCCACTGGGCCAAAAATCTCTTCCAGCGTTTCTTCTGGTGCTACCCCAGTGACAATGGTTGGGGCAACAAAATAGCCGTCTTGGTTTGGGGTGCTGGCAGAAGTATGAACCTTGCCGCCTTTTTTCTCTAGCTCGTTAATCGCTTTTTGGATGCGGCCCTTATGGGCTTCGTTCGCCAAAGGTCCCATTTGGCTTTCTACGCTGAGCGCGTTTCCAACATTTAATAATTTGAACTTCTCTAAAGCCGTATTCAGCACCTGTTCTTCGAGCGATTCGTGCACGATTAATCGGCCCAAAGCGCGGCACCATTGACCGTTTAATGTCGTCATCCCAGCGACAATGCCATCGGCTACTTTGTCTACGTCCGCGTCTGGTAAAACGACCATAGCGTTGTTGCCGCCGAGTTCAAGTTGCAGCGATTTAAAGTCCGCGGCGCAGGCGGCAGCCACAGCCCGCCCGCCTTGTAAACCGCCGGTAAACGAAACCGCGCGCACACGTTTGTCACTGACCAGTTTATTGCCTACTTCGGCGCCGCCGTTCACTAGTTGGAACAAGCCCTTAGGCAAGCCAGCCGCTTCTAACCCTTCTACTAACATTAAACAGGAGTACGGTGCCCATTCGGTTGGCTTAAGGATGACCGGACAGCCCGCCGCCAGCGCGTTGGCTACTTTATGAGCCGCCAGCGCGGCGGGAGAGTTCCACGGTACGATACAAACGGCCACGCCCAGCGGTTTTCGCAAAATTTCCACATCGCCCAACGGACCTGGCACTTTGGTTACCGCGTATCCGCTGCGTAAAACACCAACCGCCGCTTTAAATGCCAGCCAAACAATTGCATTCACAAAGCTGGTGGTGCTGTACACAATGCCAGTGTTATACGATTCGATGCCTGCAATCATAGGGACGAGCCCCATTAAATGGTTGGCAGCCGCGTCTAAAATGTCCGCGCGTTTTTCGGGGGAGGTGTTGGCCCACTCGCCAGAAAGATGCAGCCGCTGGGCAACACTTAAGGCTCGTTCAATATTCTCTGGGCTGGTGGCCATTTGTTGGGCTATTTTTTCGCCGGTGTTGGGGTTGCTGACCCAGCCATCCATCGCAACGCTGGGAGCAATGCGCTCACCGTCAATATAGTCAAATAATTTTAGTTTTGCTTTAATTTCATCAACCGGCGGGCAAGGGGGCATTTCTGGCATGCTCATGGTAGTCTCCTGTTTATTTAATTAAATTATTTATCCGAAACCGTGAAAGACTGGGTTTCTTGACCATCCGTAATGGATTTGGCTGCTTCTAACCGTCCACGTTCAGCCGGAAAAGCCATTACCAAGCTCATGGCAATATCTCTTAACATGCGGCTAATGACGCCGCTATTGCCGGTGCTGCTGGTTCCGCACATTTTCATGGCCAGTTGAGCCACTTCAAACGCGCCTTCAGAAGCAACCCCTTTGGCCATGCGCCAGCTTTGAACCACCTCTGTCTTCGAGCGGATGGGCGGCTCACAGGTTTCTAAATCAATTTGTTGCTTCAGCCACAGGCGGGCGGTTTCCATCTCAACCGTCATTTTTCCAATTAGTTCTTGATGAAAAGGGCTGGTATTAATCGCTTTGCCGGTATCTTCAAACTTTAACTTAG
>CAYOGW010000169.1:0-3343 GCA_964403635.1 uncultured Anaerolineaceae bacterium
TATCGAGAAGGGCGTTTAACCCAATCCTCGAAACAAGTATATGAAGCCCTTTTAGATAAAGGGGCTTTGAATACCATTGATTTACGAAGAGAATCGAACCTTGCCAGCAAAGCCAGCGATTCGGTATTTAATCGTGCTTTAGAGCAATTGCAAGCCGATTTTAAAATTATGCCAATTGGTGTTGCCGAAGCAGGCGCATGGAAATATTCATTTATTTATGAAGTGGTAGACCGTCATTGGCCAGAAATTTCAGCAGAAGCACGAAAAATAACCGAAACCCAAGCGCGTGAACGGTTGGTAATGAGTTATTTTATTTCGGTTGGCGCGGCGCGGGCTGCTGATGTAGCCCGCCTGTTTGGTTGGGGAAACGCGACCAGCCAAAAGGTGATTAATCGCCTGTTAGACGGGGGCAAACTTCAGGGCGGCCTGCTGATGGAAGGTCAAAGCGGGGAGTGGTTGGCCGTGCCTGCATTGTTTAAATAGTTGATTTGAAACTTTAATTTCAATATTTCGTAAACTTATTTTAGATTGCTAAATTATAAATGAGTTAACTATTGATTAAACGAAAAATGTTATATAATATATTAAACTTAATTTAGCAAAAACTTAAATATCTAAAGGAGAGTTTTATGAAAGCAAATCGTGGTCAGTTAGCGTTGGGGGTTATCTTAATTTTGTTAGGCACTTGGTTTGTCCTTCAGAGGCAGGTTCCCGCCTTTGCAGACTTGCTGGGTCCCTATATGGTTTGGCCAATGAATATGCTCTTAATTGGCGCGGCTATTTTTGTGGTGGGTTTGTTTGTCGGCGCGCCTGGCTTGTCGGTTCCGGCTGCCATTGTGGCGGGCATTGGCGGAATTTTGACCTACCAAAACCAAAGCGGTGATTTCAGTTCTTGGTCTTATATGTGGGCGCTTATTCCTGGGTTTGTGGGTGTTGGCAATGTGCTGGCTGGTTTGCTGGGGGATGGCCGCCGCCAAGTTCGCTCTGGTTTAAATTTAATGGTCGTTAGCGCTGTGATGTTTGTCATCTTTGCGGCCATTATGGGCAAGCTCACTATTTTGGGTTCATTTGGTCCAGCAATTTTGTTAATTCTTTTGGGTCTTTGGTTGGTTGCGCGCGGGTTAATCCGCCGCGCGGAATAAGGAGATTAAAATGCGCAGAGGAAATTTGTTTTGGGGTTCGGCTTTGCTGTTAATGGGCGTTTTGTTCCTTTTACAGTCTTTGGGCTACATTAAAGATGTTGCCGGTTACATTTGGCCCTTGTTTTTGGTATTGGCGGGTATTTTTGTGCTAACGGGCTCGTTTGGCTCGCGCCATGACCGCCATTTTCATAAACATTTTGAAATGCGTACCGGGTCAGAAGATGATTTTTTTGGTGTTGATTTACAAAACGCAGCCAAGGTAGAAGTTGATTTTGATCACGGCGGTGGCAGTGTTCGTTTTGTGGGCGGCGCGCCTGCCGATAAAGCGCTGGTTGGAACGCAGGGCACGGCCATGTCTTTTTCCGATAAATTAATCGGCGACACGCTCAAAGTGGATGTAGACGCTGGCCCGAGTTTTCTTCCGTTCATTGGACCAGAGCAAGGCAGCTGGGATTTCCAACTGAATTCGGCTGTTCCGCTGGTGATGAAAGTAGATGCCGGTGCTGCCGATTTGAGCTTTGATTTCTCGGATACGAAGTTAACTAATTTAGATATTGATTGCGGTGCCAGCACATTAAAGATTGTTTTACCTTCTGCTGCGGGGAGTACCGCGGTCAATGTTGAATGCGGCGCTTCTACTTTAGATATTACCGTGCCAGATGGCGTAGCCATTCAATTAAATTTGGAGCAGGGAGTCTCTACAGTGAAAGTGGATGAAACTCGTTTTCCAAAATTAAATAATGGTTTATATCAATCTGCAGATTTTGATTCGGCAAAGAACAAAGTTGTCTTAAAGCTCGAAGGCGGCGTCAATACCGTCAATGTTAATTAAAGGAGTTGAGATGTCTAAATTGAACCCACGAATTTTAATTGGCGGTAGTTTATTGCTGTTTGGCGGTTTGCTTTTCTTAGAACAGTTGGGAATATTAAAAGGCGCTTCCTCCTTGTTTTGGTCCTTTGCATTCATTGCTTTTGGGGCTAGCTTTTTGGGTGCCTTTTTTATGGATATGAAAGATCGCTGGTGGGCGGTTATCCCCGGGTTTGTTTTTGTAGGGCTAGGGGTAGAAGGCATTTTGCCTGCTCAGTTCGAGAGTTTTTCAGGTTCAGTATTTTTAGGCGCTTTGTCTTTGGCTTTTTGGTTTGTTTATATTAGTGACAGAAGCCGCTGGTGGGGAATCATCCCCGGTGGTGTTTTGGCAACGTTAGCTGTCTTAACAAACTTAGATGAAGTTTCTGGGGTGGCAACCGGCGGCGTATTTTTCATTGGTTTGGGTTTAACCTTTTTGCTGGTAGCTGTTTTACCGAACACGGTTGGGCGCATGAACTGGGCATATATCCCCGCTACTGTATTGGTATTGCTGGGGGTATTTATTGGTAATGAAGCCGCTGTTGGCATGATGCAATACTTAATGCCCGCTGCCTTGGTGGTAGTTGGCTTGGCTTTAATTGCTGGTTATTTCATGCAGCGAGATTAATCTTAAAAAAGATTAATTAATTAAAATCCCTGCTTTGGTAGCAGGGATTTTTTTATTGAGTGGGTATAATTTCTTAATAATTAAAATATACATCTCAATGAATGGAGAACTATGGAAGCAAAAGTAACGTGGCAGCAAGGCATGTCGTTTACAGGCACCGCTGGTTCTGGGTTTACTGTTCCACTGGGTACAGACCCTTCGGTAGGCGGATTAAATGATGGGTTTTACCCGATTGAATTAATGGCTGTCAGTTTGGCGGGCTGTACCGCGATGGATGTCATTTCGATTTTGCGGAAGAAACAACAAGAAGTGACACACTTTGAAGTGAAAACAAAAATAAGAAGAGCAGAAACACACCCGCATGTTTTTACTCATATATTGTTGGAATATCATTTAAGTGGAGAAAGCATTGATGAGGCGGCTGTGCTGCGCGCCATTGAACTTTCGGCTTTAAAATACTGTCCGGCGCAAGCCATGTTAGCCAAGGCAGCTGAGATTGAATTTAAGTACTTCATTAACGATTCTTCAGACGCCTTATTAAAAGAAGGCATGTGGGTTCGGCCAGTTAAATAAGCGAAATTATCGGCCTGAGCTAATTAAGCTCTTTCCCTCAGCCGTAATAGAGGCTTCTACAGTTTGTGAAAAGCGCACCAATTTTCCTAAATAGGGTTCTGGCCCGTTTTGAGCCTGCCAGCCTTCAAAATTAAAAGCCAGTGGGCTGTCGGC
>CAYOGW010000170.1:0-3325 GCA_964403635.1 uncultured Anaerolineaceae bacterium
TTTGACCCCGATTGATTAAAATGCAAAAATTTGTTGGTTACACCTGCTCGGTTTGTGGGGCGCAATATTCGCCCAATGAAGTTACCTATACTTGCCCAAACGACGGCGGGAACCTAGATGTAATTTTAGATTTTGATTTCATCAAGCAAAAGGTTGAGCCGCGCGATTTAATTAATCAGCCGAATGGTTCACTTTGGCGGTTTGCTCCGCTATTGCCGGTGAATCTGCCCCCAAACGCGCAGCGGACTCCGCTGGGGCTGGCGGGCGGAACCCCGGTTTTTTCTATGCCCAAGCTGGCCGCTGACTTAGGCTTGAAGGAAGTCTGGTTAAAAGACGAAAGCCGTAACCCAACCGCTTCTTTTAAAGACCGCGCTTCTGCCATTGTAGTGGCGCGGGCAATAGAAATTAAAGCAAAAAAAATAGTAACCGCCTCCACTGGTAACGCTGGCGCGGCATTGGCGGGTATGGCAGCGGCGGTTCAGCAATCGGCTGTAATTTTTGCACCCAAAACTGCACCGCCTGCTAAGGTGGCTCAATTATTAATTTATGGGGCGCAAGTGCTGCTGGTAGATGGCAGTTATGATGACGCTTTTGATTTGTCGGTGCAAGCCGCCCAAGAATTTGGCTGGTACTGCCGTAATACAGGCTATAACCCATTTACAGTAGAAGGCAAAAAAACCGCCGCCTTTGAAATTTGGGCGTGGATGCAAGCCGAAAAGATTACGGAGCGATTAACAATATTTGTTTCGGTAGGGGATGGCAATATTATTGCTGGCTTACACAAAGGCTTTAAAGATTTAATTTCGCTGGGCTGGCTGGAGCACATGCCGCGTTTAATTGGGGTGCAAGCCGAAGGCTCGGCGGCGGTGACCAATACTTTCAATGCTGGCGATGATTTAATTAAGCCAGTGAAAGCCAATACGCTAGCGGATAGTATTTCTGTTGAATTGCCGCGCGATGGATTAAGAGCCGTACGCGCCGCCCGCGAGACTGGCGGAACCTACCTCACAGTGACAGACGAGCAAATTATTAATGCGATTGCCACTTTGGGCCAGCAAGGGATTTTTGCAGAACCGGCTGGGGCGGCGGCTTATGCTGGTTTGGCGGCGGTAAAGGCTATGGGTGAGCCAGCCCTTAAATCGCCTGTGTTAGTGTTGAATACTGGCAGTGGATTAAAAGATGTTCGCGCGGCGGGACAAGCGGTAAAACCGGCAGCAATTATTGAACCAAGCTTGCAGGCTGTAAAAAAGTTTTTGATGAAGTAAAATTCAGTTTATTTCCCCATTCTAAGAGAGTCTTTTAATTAAATGAAAATTACCTTTTCGATTGTTGCCCCTATTTATAACGAAACCGAGAATATAGCCGAATTGCACCGCCGTGTGAGCGAGGTGATGAACACAACGGGCGAGCCCTGGGAGTTGGTGCTGGTAGATGACGGCTCGAGTGATGGCTCTACCGAGAAGATTCGCGCGTTGGCAGAAAAAGACAAGAAAGTACGGCCAGTTATTTTTGCTCGCAATTTTGGCCACCAAATTGCGGTGACAGCGGGTTTGGATTACAGCCGCGGGGACGCGATGGTAATTATTGATGCCGATTTGCAAGACCCGCCCGAAGTAATTTTGGAACTGGCCAAGAAGTGGCGTGAAGGCTATGAAGTGGTGTATGCCGTGCGCTCGGAACGAGAAGGGGAAACCTGGTTTAAGAAGACCACCGCGGCTTTGTTTTACCGATTAATTTTTAGAATTACCGATGTGAAAATTCCGCTGGACACTGGCGATTTTCGTTTAATTGATCGTAAGGTAGTGCAGGTGATGAACCAAATGCGTGAAAAGCACCGCTTTTTGCGCGGCATGTCGGCATGGATTGGCTTTAAGCAAATTGGGGTGGAGTATAAACGCGCGGCGCGCGTGGCAGGCGTAACCAAGTATCCGTTTCGGAAGATGCTGGCTTTGGCGTTAAATGCCATTACCAGTTTTTCGTATTTTCCGTTACAGGTAGCTACTTATTTTGGTTTTTTTGCGGCCGTGCTGGCGATTGTTGCTATCCCGGTAGTGGCAGCTTTGCGTATGACCGGCAGCCATTTTTTTGAAGGACAAACCACTACTTTAATTGCGGTATTGTTTTTGGGCGGCGTTCAATTAATTTCGCTGGGCATTTTAGGTGAGTATTTAGGCCGCATTTATGATGAAGTAAAAGGCAGGCCGCTGTATATTGTGCGCGAAGCGCCAGAGAAAGAGTAATTAAAAATCCGACCGAAATAGGTCGGATTTTTAATTTAATTAATGAATAAAAGATTATTTAGCAATTTCCCAAATGTACCGGCTGGGTCTGCAAAACTAGCCGTGCGGATACCCCAGGGGCGGTCCATTGGGCCATTTATTAACCTTACGCCGCGTTTAATTAATTCGGCGCAAGTTGCATCGACATCTTCAACGTGCAGGGTGTAAACCGCCCTTGCTCCGGCGGCGGGCGGGGCCAATTTGGCGGGTGTAAGTAATTCTTCTGCTTCGCTGCTTTTTAATAGATTAATTAAAGTGTTGCCGATTTTAAAAACAACGGAGTTGTTATCTTCATAAACGACCGATAAGCCGAAAACCGTTTGATAGAAGTCTTTGCAGGCTGCAAGGTTTTCTGCGAATAGGGTGATGGCAAAGATTTCCTTCACCCAAGCGGATGGGGTATTCATGCGTTGGTGCCTGCCCGTTGATAGGTTGCCAGGATGACTCCGCTGGGGGTGATGGTGCTTTCGCTTAACTGGTAGGCGGCTGGGGTGGTTCCGTTATCGAACAGTTTTTTTCCAGCGCCCAAGGTGAGGGGATAGATCATCAGCCAGAAGGTATCGATTAATTGATGTTTCATCAGCGTTTGGAGGAGATTTCCGCTGCCCCAGATGTGTAAATTGGGACCTGTTTGTTGTTTTAGTTCGGCAACTTTTTGTGCGATGTCTCCGTTTAAAAACACGGTGGGCTGCCATGCGCTGGCGGTTAAGCTGTTGGAGGCAACGAACTTGGTGGCGCTGTTCGCGTTGGGCCAAATATCGCCGTGTTGCGGCCAGTAGGGCGCCCAAATGTCGAAGGTTTTGCGCCCGAGCAGCAGGTCGAAGGAGGCGTTCATTTGCTTGCGGATGGCTGTCCCGAGCATGTCGTCATCGTAGCGGGCGATCCACCCGCCTTGGGTAAAGCCGCCGCTGGGATCTTCTTCGGGTCCGCCCGGGGCTTGGATTACCCCATCAAGGGAGATATGTTCGAGCACGATTATTTTTCTCATTGATATTGTTCCTATAATCGAATACTAGAACATATTTTCTTGAATGTCAAGGTGAGAA
>CAYOGW010000171.1:0-1075 GCA_964403635.1 uncultured Anaerolineaceae bacterium
GGGTCGGCGTTAATTAAGGTTAAGTCGCCCAGCACATCCGTTTTAAATTGGATAATCGAAGTCGAGCCGTCTATGCTATAAAACGGCGAGTCGTTGGCAATTAATTCCGGTGCCACCTTGCCAGTCACTTGGCCGTTTTTCTTCTCGGCGGTGCAAATTAATTTATAGCGTTTATTTTGGGCTTGTCCGGCCGCGATCATCTCGGGCGTAATGCCGCGAATGCCCGTCGGGTTAATCTCGCTCGGTTTCAGCGGCGCGTTCATCAAAACCGTCGCCAACGCGCCCACTTTAATGGCCGCGTCCCAGCCGTCCACATCACCAGACGGGTCGGTTTCGGCAATGCCAACCGCTTGCGCGTATTTCACCGCGTCATCAAAGCTCTCGCCGTTTTCCATGCGCGAAAGGATTAAATTGGTAGTCGAGTTCAGAATCGCTTTAAAACCGGTCAACTGGGCGGCGGGTAAGGCACTGCGGAATAGCGAGAATATCGGCGCGCCGTCCATCACCGCCGATTCGTGAAAAAACTGGCGCTTTTTACTCTTGGCTAAGTCTTTCAGCTCTTTCCAGGCGTGCACCACCGGCCCTTTGTTGGCGGTCGCCACATGCATGTTTAAATTCAAGGCCGCGCGGATGTGGTCAATGGCCGGTTGGCCGCTTTCATAATTAACCGGGCTGTTTTCAAACAAAACGTCCGCGCCGCAGGCTTGCACAAATTCCAGCGAGTTGCCGCTGGCAACTGTCCCCAAACCCTCCAGCGACTCTTCGTTGGCATAAGCCTGCAACGCCGCCTTTAAATCAATACCCTTTGGGTTAATCGCGCGCCCTTTCGAGCCGGTCGCAATGCCCACCACCGTAAAAGTGATGTTGTGCTCGTTTTTCAGTTCGCTCTCTTTGCGGATTAATAGTTCCGCCAGTGCACGCCCCACATTGCCAAAGCCCAGCAGGGCCAGTTGATAGTGCATGATGATTTCTCCCGTGTGTTTAATTAATTAAATTATAAGGGCGGATAAGGAAAAGCGCGCCGGTCGGCGGGCGGGGCTGGGAACGTTTTCCCGTTAATTAAAGCTTGGGCGCG
>CAYOGW010000171.1:1175-3248 GCA_964403635.1 uncultured Anaerolineaceae bacterium
ACTAAAAAAGTGTAGTTAGAACCCAGCGTAAACTGACCTTTTAGCTCTATTTCTCCGTGCTGAAAGGCTTGGCTTAAGAAATTGGCTTGCGTTTCTTGGGGTGTGGTCATTTGGGGTTAATGAAATTGTTCCAGCCGTAGGCTTGTTCGATTAAGGTTTGCTGATTAATTTCGATTGGTTTTTCGGTAATCAATTGCCCGCCCAGTTTTAGATAAAAATTTACAGCGGGGTTGTCTTTAAGCACCCAAACCAGCATTTTATTCAATTGGTTTTTTTGTAAATCTTCTGCCACAGCGCTGAATAATTGCTTGCCTAGCCCTTGTTGCTGGGCTTCTTTTAATAGATAGATCGCGTATAGCTCGCCATCATAGTCCAGCGATTCATCTCTTTGGGGGCCGCCGCTGGCAAAGCCCAGCAGTTTGGATGTGTTGTCTTGGGCGACAAATAAGCAGGTCTTGGAAGAAGCGGGCTGGTTAATGGCTTGCTGCCATTGCAGGGTGCGCCTTTCTACCGAAAGGTTTGCCAGGGTTTCCGCAGAAAGTATGCCCGCGTAGGTGGTTTGCCAACTGGCCACATGAACGTGGGCAATTTCGGCTGCATCTTGTGGTTGGGCGGGGCGAATGTTCACAGCAAGGTTATCGTAAGTAGCCGTTTTTCTTAGGGCAAAAATGACCTTCGGGTTCCATGGCTTCGCTGCATTGCGGGCAAATCGGTCTGCCGCGCTGAACAACATCTTGCCCCCAACGGGCTAAGGCTTGGGCTTGGTGGCGGGTGCACCAAAAGCGAATAACGGCGGCATCTTCTGGCTCTTGGTTTTCGAGCAATATTTCTCGCGTAACAATAATAACCATGTCTTTTTCGCGGTCGTAGCCGAGGCCAATTTCTCCGGCGCGGAAGATAGGTTCTACCGGCGGATTAATGCGCATTTTTTCTTCCACATAGTCTGTAGAGGCTTGGTCAAGTTCGGGGTGCTGGCGGGCTAAATCGGCAAGAAACCGTTCGATGCCTACTGCCAGTGTTTGCAGCTGAATTTTTTCAATAATAATGGTGACAGTTTTAGCAGCCTGCCAAGCATGGATATAAAAAACACGCTGGCCGGGTGCGCCAATGGCATCTGCGGTCAGGTGGTCACAAGGGTCAACATCAATTTCAAATCGGGGCATTTTTCACCTAAAAACGGGGTTGCAAAAAGTATACCAGACTCATATCTTTGGGTGCGGGTGATACGCGACTCTTTTAACAAAGAAAGTATAATGCCGCACAAGGGTAAAGTGCCCGCCCAACGTAAGGGTATAATTTAATTAATCATGCCGCAGGGGCCGCCACAGGAGAAAAAATGTACGATTCGAAAAAACTCGACCAAATTAGAAAATCACAAGAAACTTGGGAAAATGCCAGCCTTAAAAAGGCATTAAATTCATTGCCAGAACGATTAAATCAATTTATTACTACTTCTTCCGAGCCGATTAATCGCCTTTACAGCCCGCTGGATATTGCTGATTTGGATTATGAAAAAGACTTGGGTCACCCGGGTGAGTACCCCTATACGCGCGGGGTACACCCCACCCTGCACCGCAGCAAATTGTGGACGATGCGCATGTTCGCTGGTTTCGGCACCGCCGAAGAAACCAATGCCCGCTTTAAATATTTATTAGACCAAGGTCAGACCGGCCTTTCAGTGGCTTTCGATTTAGCCACGTTAATGGGCTACGACACTGACCAACCCGAAGCGCTGGGCGAGTTTGGCAAATGCGGTGTGGCGGTTTCTTCTCTTAAAGATATGGAAATTTTGTTCGATGGTATTCCGCTCGACAAGGTTTCAACCAGCATGACGATTAATTCTCCGGCCGCCATCATTTGGGCCATGTATATCGCCGCGGCTGAAAAACAAGGGCTGCGTCCAGACCAACTGCGGGGTACCACTCAAAACGATATTTTGAAGGAATTTATCGCCCAAAAGGAATTTATCTTTCCGCCCGAGCCTTCCATGCGCTTGGTGGTGGATACGATGGAATACGGGGCGCAGGCCGTGCCGCAGTGGAATACCATTTCCATTAGCGGATACCACATCCG
>CAYOGW010000172.1:0-3065 GCA_964403635.1 uncultured Anaerolineaceae bacterium
ATTTTGTCTTTTAGGTTCAGAGCGTGTCATGTGTTTGTTTTCTTTATCAAGGAGGGGTTTCGCTCATCGTAAGGGTTGAGCTACTTGTTAGTATCGTTCATCACGTTGATCGTTCTGCCGTGAATTCATTAAGTTGTGATAACTGGGTTCTGGGCGTTGATACCCATTGTTGGTTGGTTTTGGTGCCGAACGAAGTTGAGAAGCGGTGGTAATAACAGGGCGTTGATTCTGTTGTGCAGCCGAGCGGTAAGCAGGTTGGTTGCTGTAACTTTGCTGCTGGCGGGGCTGATAAGTATTTTGTTGATTGCTTTGGCTGCGGCGTTGGCGGGTGTCGTTGAACAATTTATCTCCGGCTACCGAGAAGGTACCGATAATTAAAATGCGGATGACCCAAACCATAATTGCCACAAAAATAGGAACCACCGTGCGGATGGTTTCGTTACCGAGCACCGCCGCGCCTTGGCTAGAGTGATTGACAATTGCTACCGAAACACCCCACCAAGTCAGCGAAGCGTTCATCGCGGCGGCTAAAATCCACGCGCCGAAAAGATACCATACTTCAGCGGGTTCGTCTGCGCCTTGTTCGGGGGTAAAGATGCGCGCGATTCCGGCAAAGTCGATGCCGCAAAAGGCGATGGAAAGAATGGTAGCCCAGCCAATGCCCATAAACGATAAATTGCCAAGCACATCATTCAGAGCAAATTCGGTGGTGCTGAAGTTAAAAACTTCAAAGGCCAATAATGCGCCTAAAATCATAAAACCGAAGGCTTTGCTGCGCTGGTTAACCAGTCCGTGCCAAGCTTTCGACATATTGACATCAAGCGCGCGAGAGCGGATTGCGTTGTTCATGTAGACCTCCTTGTGGTCGTCGAAAGAACGTTTGTTCTAATGTGGTTATAGTATAGAACAAAGTTTCTATACTTGTCAAGCCCCCAATTTCAAAGGATAATATCTTTATGTTTCCTTCAGACCGTTACAACCAACTTAAGCAAGAAATTAATTTTCATCTCTACCGCTACCATGTGCTGGATGCCCCTTTAATCAGCGATGCCGAATATGACAAACTGTGGAACGAGTTTCTGCAGCTCGAAAAGGAAAACCCGCAGTGGGTGAGCCCGGATTCTCCCAGTCAGCGGGCGGGAACGGTTCTTTCAGAGAAATTTTCTAAAATTAAACATCCTCGTCCCATCTTAAGTTTAAGCAACGCCTTTGGCGCAGAAGACGCGCGGGCTTGGCTCGAACGGATTTCAAAACTAGACGAGCGGGTTCTGGCTGAAAAATTTACCGTTGAACCCAAAATAGACGGGTTAAGTGTGGTGCTGCACTATCGAGATGGTTTGTTTGTGCAAGGCGCCACACGCGGTGATGGTGAAGTAGGCGAAGAGATTACCGATAATTTAAGAACCATCAAAGCCATTCCGCTGAAAGTTCCGCTAGCGGGTATGACCGTCAGCGATGACTGGTTAATGAAATACAAGCTGCCAGACTATTTGGTGGTGCGCGGCGAAGCTTTTATTACCAACCAAGATTTTGCACAATTAAATGAAAGCCTAGCCGAAGCCGGAGAAAAAACCTATTTAAACCCCCGCAACACCGCCGCTGGCTCTCTGCGCCAACTGGATTCAACCCTAACCGCCCAACGCCCGCTGACCATTTTGGTCTACCAAATTGTGTACTCCGAAGGGGGGAATATTCCTACAAGCCAATGGGAAATATTGCAGTGGCTGAAGGCGCTCGGCTTTCCGGTGACCGATGTTGCCCGCCGCTTTGATAATTTAGACGAAGCGATTAAATACACCGAAACTTGGGAAACCGGCCGCGATAATTTGCCCTACGAAGCCGACGGCATGGTAATTAAGCTAGATAATTTGCCCCTAGCCGATGAGCTGGGCTTTGTTGGCAAAGACCCGCGCGGCGCGATTGCCTTTAAATTCCCTGCCAGAGAAGTAACCACCAGCTTAATTGGCATTGATGTGGAAGTCGGCCGCACCGGTGTTTTAACCCCGCGCGCCGTGCTAGACCCGGTTGAAATTAACGGTGTCATCGTCCGCAATGCCACCTTGCATAACTTTGACTTTATTGCCGAAAAAGATATCCGCATTGGCGATCGGGTGCTGGTTAAACGGGCCGGTGAAGTCATCCCCTATATCATTGGGCCGGTTTTAGATGCGCGCAACGGAAGCGAACAGCCTTACCAACCGCCTAGCGTTTGCCCCGCTTGCGGCCAGCCTGCCGAGCACTTTGAAGGCGAGGTGGCTTGGTTTTGTGTCAACGCCGCTTGTCCGGCGCAGTTGGTGCGGCACATTGAGCATTTTGTTTCGAAAGGCGCGATGGATATCGTTGGGCTGGGCGGCAAAATTGTGGAGCAATTAATTAACGCCGGGTTGGTTAAAGATGTAGCCGATTTATATGTGCTGACCAAAGAGCAATTATTAGCATTAGAAGGCTTTGCTGAAAAGAAAGCCGATAACCTGCTGGAGGCGGTGCAAGCCTCTGCCAGCCAACCGTTAAATCGGTTAATCGCCGCGCTGGGAATTCATGGCGTGGGCGAGGTAGCCGCGGTTGAGTTGGCGCGTCAGTTTGGCAATTTGGATGCGCTTTCAGCAGCCAGCGCGGAAAACCTGCAAGCCATCGAAGGCTTTGGGCCCAATACAGCCGCCTCGATTGTAGACTGGTTCGCCCAGGCAGCCAATCAACAAGTGCTGCGAAAATTAAAAGCAGCGGGCGTTTGGCCGCAGATGATTAATCAAGCTGAAAATGGCCCCCGCCCATTGGATGGTTTAACCTTTGTGGTGACTGGTACATTGCCAACACTGACACGCGATGGGGTTAAGGAATTTATTGAACAGCATGGCGGCAAGCAAACGGATAGTGTTAGCAAAAACACCAGCTATTTGGTGCTGGGTGAAAACCCAGGCTCTAAATTACAAAAGGCGCAAAGTTTGGGCGTGTCGATTATTAATGAAGAACAATTGAGAAATTTAATTAACTAGGTTTAGGGTTTGTGGTTTAAATCTAAATCTAAATCTAAATCTAAATCTAAATCTAAATCTAAATCTAAATCT
>CAYOGW010000173.1:0-3038 GCA_964403635.1 uncultured Anaerolineaceae bacterium
CCGATTGGCTGCGCGATTTCTAACGCTTGGGTCTTAGCCGTGGCAGACGGATTAATTGTCCGCGCTGAAAATGGCGCGGTAGTACAGGATTTGGATGGCGATGGTATTGAGCAAACCGGCTGGACCATTTTGTATATGCACATGAGCAGCGACAGCCGCGTGCTTAATGGTCAGTTTGTCCGCGCTGGAGACCGCATTGGTCATCCTTCTTGCGAAGGCGGCTTTTCAAATGCTTCTCATTTACACCTTGCGCGGCGCTACAACGGCATGTGGATTGCTGCCGATGACCCTAACCTACCCTTTGTGATGGATGGCTGGCGTGCTTATTCTGGCGCACTAGAGTATGATGGGCAGTTGATTCGCAATGGGCAAGTGATAGAAGCTTGGGACGGCAAAAGTCCAATAAACGAAATTACTCGATAGGCTATTAATCAATGTTGTTTAAAAAAGTGGTGCTTATTCTTTTAATTATTGCCTTGTTTATGGCAGCCTGTTCTACAAGTGAAAATTCGCTTTGGGGGGTTAATGCCACACCTACCCCTCAAGGAAGTTTAAACTTCAACCCAACAGTTGCAGCAAACTCAACTGCCTATTCGACCCTTACTTTAACCCCCAGCTTGACCCCTTTGGCGGTTTTACCCTTACCAATTACCAGCACCCCCAACGGCACCGTTGAAATTGCTACACCAACCTTGCCACCTGTCAACGAATCGGGGCCAATGGTGGCTTATCACACACAGGGCGGAGACACGCTTGAAATTGTAGCCAAACGCTTTGGGGTGAGCCCGCTAGAAATTATTTCAGATGTGGTGCTGCCCCCTGAATCATCTTTACTAGAACCTGGCACCGTTTTAGTAATTCCCGACCAAATTAACGTTGAAACAACCGGCAAAGAAAAAATAATTCCAGACACTGAAGTTGTTTTTTCTCCTAGCGCGATCGATTTTAATATCGACAATTATATTATTCAGCAAAATGGGTATTTAGCCAGCTATAGAGAATACTTAAAAAGCACCTATTGGACAACCGGCGCGCAAGCGGTTCAACGTGTCGCCACAGACAATTCAATTAACCCGCGCATACTCTTGGCTTTACTGCAAGCAGAAAGCAACTGGGTGAAAGGACAGCCCAATAACTTTGCTCAAGACGATTACCCGCTTGGCTATTTAGATTTTCATTACAAGGGTTTATTTTTACAACTTTCTTGGGCGGTACAGCAGCTTTCTCTTGGCTATTACGGCTGGCGGGCAGGAAGCCTAACCGAATTAACATTCAAAGACGGTTCAACCCTACGGTTAGACCCCAGCTTAAATGCAGGCAGCGTGGCGGTGCTTTACTTTTTTTCAAAATTACACAACCGTGCCGCATGGGAAAAAATTACAGCAGAATTTCCCGCTTTATACGCAGAAATGTTTGGCGATGCTTGGATGCGGGATGCTCAATTTACCTTTTTTCCGAAAGATTTAGAACAACCGGCTTTAATTTTGCCTTTCGAAGTTGGCAAAGTATGGAGTTTTTCTGGCGGGCCGCATGCCGCTTGGGAACGGCAAGGCGCGCTAGCGGCGCTCGACTTTGCACCCGCATCTGCCACTCAAGGGTGCGTACAATCCGATCAGTGGGTGTTAGCCCCCGCCAACGGAAAAGTTGTTCGCATTGATACTGGAGTGGTAATTTTAGACCTAGATGAAGACGGAAATGAACAAACCGGCTGGGTATTATTGTTTCTGCATATTCAAAAAGACGGCAGAGTAACCTTAGGAACTACCTTAAAAACCGGAGATAAAATTGGGCATCCTTCTTGTGAAGGCGGCGCTTCCACAGGGACTCATTTTCATTTTGCCAGAAAGTACAACGGCGAATGGATGCTTGCAGACGGCCCTGTACCTTTTAATTTAGATGGCTGGATTGCACAAAATGGACCCGAACCCTATAAAGGGTATTTAATTCGAGATGATAAAACGATTACAGCCTGCGCGTG
Organism: uncultured Anaerolineaceae bacterium; assembly: GCA_964403635.1. GTDB lineage: Bacteria > Chloroflexota > Anaerolineae > Anaerolineales > Villigracilaceae > JANJTV01. The sequence continues at coordinate 1,979 of CAYOGW010000173.1, forward strand.
CGGCTCTTTCGAAACACGCATTATCAGAGAAAAGAAAAATGAATAGGTTTTTTTTTCTTGCTCTTCTGCTGCTTAGCGCTTGCCTGCCCAATGGCTCTTTAATTAATTCCAATTCACCTGCGGCAACAGAAGCGCCCAGCCAAGCCACCCCAACCGCAAACTTTATCCCAATCCCAACACGCCCATCCTACTCCCCGGGCGAATTGGTAGATTACGTCGCTCAAACCGGCGACACCCTGCCAGCCTTGGCAGCCCGCTTTAATAGCAGCGAAAGTGAAATCCGCGCGGCAAACCCCATCATCCCAGCCCAAGTAAGCACCTTGCCGCCCGGCTTGCCCATGAAAATGCCCATTTATTACGAAACCTTATGGGGCAGCTCGTATCAAATTATCCCAGACAGCCTCTTTATCAACGGACCAGCTCAAGTCGATTTCGATATTCAAGCCTATTTAAATCAATATGACGGTTGGATGAAAAATTATTCAGAGCAGATTCCAGCCGGTCCGCAGAGCGCGGCCAACATCATCCGTTTGGTTGCCACCAATTTCTCTCTCAGCCCGCGCTTGCTTCTCGCCTTAGTGGAATACCAATCTGGCGGCGTTACTCAGCTCGAAAAACCAACCAACCCCTATTATCTAGGTTATCAAAACCGCGCGTATGCGGGTCTATACCTTCAATTAGTATGGACAGCCAACACCCTTAATAACGGTTATTATGCCTATCGACGTGGCAGCCTGCACGAATTTGAACTGTTAGACGGGCGCATTGAAAGACCAGACCCGTGGCAAAACGCTGCCAGCATTGGTTTACATTATTTATACGCAAAATTAAATGCCAACCCCGCTTATGAACAGTTTGTTAGCCCCAACGGCTTTGCACAAACCTACCAGAATTTATTCGGAGACCCTTGGGTTACACCGGCTCATATCGCGGGTAGTTTACAACAGCCTGAATTTAATTTGCCCTTTGAAGGGGGCGTTTACTGGAACTTAACCGGAGGTCCGCACACCGGCTGGGGCAATGGTGAACCCTTAGCCGCGCTAGATTTTGCCCCAGCTGG
>CAYOGW010000174.1:0-3019 GCA_964403635.1 uncultured Anaerolineaceae bacterium
TTGCGTATGGCTGCTGTGAAAGAAATGTCTCCGGTGCAGCAACCCAAGGAAAGCCCAGACCCCATTAACGAAGCCAAACAAAAAGCGATTAAAGTGTTGGCTGAAGTTCTTTTTGATCTTTCCGATGAGAGCAGCGAAGCCAAAGCACGGCGCGGCTTGCAATCTATTATGAAGGGTACAGGGGCTTTACAGGCTCAGTCTGAACAAACAAAGATTTTGCTGCATTTAAGCCAAGTAATCGATTCGCAAACGAAAAACCAAGATGCGCAAGCGGCAGAAGAACTGGATAAAGCCATTGAAAACGGGTTAAATCATCCAGCAGCATTTTTTGATTTAGGATATTTACGGGCTAATACCCAGCGTTTAGAAAGCGCATTAAGAACCCTGCAACAATGTATTAAACATGCAGATTATGGTTTAGGCGCGCATTTATTAAGTGGTCAATTGTTGTTGAAATTAAATCGCAACAAAGAAGCCGCTATGGAATATTTACAAGCTTTAAAAATAGCCGATTCATCTGTGGTGGATGCCGAAGAAGCCGAAGTTATTCGACAACTTTATGAACCTTTAATTGAAGCTTTAGAGGGAAATACAGATGATGCAGCTTTACCGAAAATTTGCACCAATATAGATGAAATGCTGGTTCGTAAAAATTGGCGAAACCACATTGTGAAATTACGTGAAGAAATGCCGCCAGCCGATGGTGGAAATCCGCTGCCTCTTGCTGAGGTATTAATTCAGGCGCAGTCCAGTCAAGTGATTGATGCGATGAATCGTGTTAACCAATTGGCGCGTGCAAATTTAACCCGCTCAGCGATGGATGAAGCTTTTCACGCGCTTACCTATGCGCCCACTTATTTACCTTTGCATGTCATGATTGGTGACCTACTGATTCGAGATGAACGGGTTCCTGATGCCATAACCAAATTTACAGTGGTAGCCAACGCCTACAGTGTACGGGGTGAAGCTGCTCAGGCAACCAAACTATTAAAACGAGTCATTCAACTTTCTCCCATGGATTTAGCTGCCCGTACCCGTTTAATTGAACAATTAACCGCTCGTGGGCAGGTCGACGAAGCCATTGAATCGTATTTAGAATTAGCCGATATATATTATCGTCTAGCAGAATTAGATATGGCTCGCAAAACCTATACAACCGCTTTGCGGCTGGCGCAGCAGCCCAACGCCAATCGTGAATGGGGCATCCGCATTCTTAGACGCATGGCTGATATTGACCTACAACGACTCGATTGGAAACAAGCCTTGCGTGTTTTTGAACAAATTCGAACCTTACAACCGGATGATGCTGCTACACGTGACCGACTCGTAGATTTAAACTTGCGGTTGGCTCAAACATCACAAGCGCAAGCGGAACTAGATTCTTTTATTTCATACCTTGAATCGCAGAAAAAACAAGCTGAAGCCGTTGTATTTATTCAAAAAATGCTGGAAAATCACCCAGACCAAATTGTATTATTACGCGGTTTAGCTACTGCCCTGCATAAAGCAGGCAGGCTAGAAGATGCCATTGCGCAGTTAGATGCTGTAGGCGATAAATTAATGGAAGCCAATGATAAAGCCGCCGTGGCAGATGTCGTGAAACAAATTCTTGCAATGAACCCGCCCAACGCAGAGCAATACCAGCAGTTATTGGCACAAGTACAAGGTGGATAATTGCTCTCTTTAATCCTTTTCCATTAATCAGCCCTTGCCCCGCAGGGGCTGATTGCTTATGATTATCTTAATCATCGCGGAGGAATTATGTTTAAAAAAGCAATCTATTTCGTTTTATTTTTGGTTTTATTAAGCGCTTGTGATTTAATACCAGCCGAACAAGCTGTTCCCACTGAAATGGTAGCAACAACAGACCCATCTACTGCTACTCCCTTACCATCTCAAACCCCAGCGATTGTTATCCGTCCTACCAGTGCGCTGGCTACCAGCACCCCCACACCGATTGCCGCGCCCACCCGCCGCTCACCGTTTCCGGTTCAATTAAGCACTCCCGTGGTCGACATTGGCTTCTCAACCATCAGCTTTGCATCTGCCTCGCGCTTGAGAGAACTGCTTCGGCTGGAACAGCAAGAATTTCGCCAATATACCGCCACAGCCGATGGTCAATTTGTTTTAGCAAGCTCATCTTCCGGAACTTATTTTTATATTCGCTCGGCAAATTTAACCTACTCTTGGCCGCAAATTAGCAGTTTTGGGCTTCCTTGCCGGTCTTGCCTTTCTCTCTCTGCCGATGCAACCCGCTTTGCCATCTTAACCCGCGCAGAATCCGATTGGCAAATTCAAATTTATGATATTCAGAATGATTCAATTTCTCTATTTAAAGCGATTTCTTTAGAGCAAAAATTTACTTACCAGCCTAACCCAGCTACCTTGGCGCTTTCTCCCGATGGCCGCACTCTGGCTTATTCAGCCAAATCTCAGCCGGTAGTGATTCTCAACCTCGACTCAGGCGAGGAGCTTTTCCGCTATAAAACCCCAGCAGATGAACTTGCCTTTGCTCCAGACGGGCAGCGATTAATGATGTTTGCTGGCAGAGAAATGCTTTTTTGGAACACAACCACTTGGAAAAACCCAACCAACTTACTGGCTTCGCGCGCGGATCAGCCCTGGGCATTTTCACCAGACGGGAAATTAATCGCTTTGGCTTTGCCGAACCGTATTCAGGTGTACGATTTAGAAACCTTAAAAATTACCCGCCAAGTTATTTTATTAGCCAAAGATTACCGAGAGTGGCACATTCGATTTAGAGATAATCAAATATTGCTTGGGCATGCCCCGGCAAAAGATGGCGGCTACACCATGGCCGAATGGAACATAGCCACAGGCGAAACTCAACGATTAGAAGACCTGCCAGCGCCAGCATTAAACGAAATGGAAGCCTGGCTTGCCTTTTCTTTGCCTAGCGCGCCTTCCGCCGGAAACATCAATCTCTCTCAGCTTAAATTATTAAAATTTGTCAGCGCCGAAAGCGTTTTAGCCAATGGTAGCAATTATGCTTGCTGGC
>CAYOGW010000175.1:0-2987 GCA_964403635.1 uncultured Anaerolineaceae bacterium
TAAGGAGACCCTATGCCCTTCTATCACAAACTCGGACAAATCCCCCACAAACGCCATACTCAATTTCGCAAGCCCAACGGCCAACTCTACCGAGAAGAACTTATGGGCCTCGAAGGCTTTTCTAGCATTCAATCCATTCTCTACCATCACTTTTTACCCCCTCGCGTATTAAAAATGGATGATTTGGGTTCCGCCAAACCAGTGACCGTCGACTTCGGCCCCATCCGCCACCGAGCCTTTAAGACCGGCTGGCTCCCCCAAGGCGGTGATCCCATTAAAGCGCGGATTCCTATTCTGGCAAATAACGACGTCATTTTAGGCGTCGCACACGCTTCCGAAAGCATGGATTATTTCTATCGCAACGCCCAAGCCTACGAAACTTGGTGGGTTCACGAAGGCAGCGGCACACTGAAGAGCCAATTTGGCAACTTAAAATTCCGCAAAGGGGATTACATCGTCATCCCCTTTGGAACCACTTGGCAAATGAAACTAGACGGTCCTTGCCGCTTTTTCACTATCGAAAACCCCAGCCAAATTGTGCCTCCTAAACGCTATTTAAATAACTACGGTCAACTCCTAGAACACGCCCCCTACTGTGAAAGAGACATCCGTGTACCAGAAGAACTCGAAACCAACACCGAGCGTGGAGAGTTTGAAGTCCGCATTAAAGTCCGTGACCGATTAAGCCGCCACATCCTAGACCACTCCCCGCTAGACGTGGTCGGCTGGGATGGCTACCTTTACCCTTGGATATTTAACATCGAAGATTTTGAACCCATCACCGGCAGAATTCATCAGCCGCCGCCTGTTCATCAAACCTTTGACGCTCATAATTTCGTGGTTTGCTCCTTTGTGCCGCGCCTGTTTGACTATCATCCAGACGGCATCCCTGCGCCATACAATCACTCCAACGTTAATTCAGATGAGGTGATTTACTACGCCGAAGGCAACTTTATGAGCCGCAAAGGCATTGACCGTTCAGATATCTCGCTGCACCCCTACGGCTTGCCGCATGGCCCGCAACCCGGCATGACCGAAGCCAGCATTGGCAAAACCGAAACCCAAGAGTTAGCCGTCATGGTCGATACCTTTTACCCCTTGCACTTAACCAAACAAGCGCTTGAACTAGAGAAACCCGAATATCAAGACACTTGGCTGGAAGGCAACGGGGAATAATCTCCCTAATAAACTACAGTTAGGCGGTAAACCTACCACTATGAGTCGTATGCCATTTTCTATTCTTGAGACAATATCAACGTACAATGTCTATTAATCCTGCAATGAAACCTGTAGATATCATAAATTTTCTTAAGGCGAATGTTGAGCCTTTGGGTCAGCAAAGCCTTGGCTATAAATATAGAGCGGCTGCTTTTTTGACAGATGGCACTTATTTACCATGTGTAAGTTTTATGAGTCAGAACAAATATCTTGATATGGTTATGCAAAGGATTGAAGAACATAAAGAACGACCTGATCGGTATCGAGAGATTGTTCAAACTTTTATGACTGGAACATCAATAGCAAATTATTATATAAGTCGGGTTGAATTATCTCCATTTGCATGGACACAAAATCTTCTTAATAAAATTATCGGCGAAACAGTAATGGGGTACACTGCATTCGTAGTAGAGATGAATGACGGTAAAAAATTCTCCTATAACACTGCCTCTCAAATTAGAGAGTTTTACGACCTGCCTGATAATTACCATATTAACGACATAAGAGAGATATATAGTGGCAAGATTTACTCCGATTCATACGGAATGGAATCCTATACGACAAGCAGTCATCATAAAATAATAAAGTTCTATCTCGAGAAACCATTCTTTCGGTGTTATCTTAGCCAATTGGACAGATAAGCGACGCGCAGTTTTCACAATCACATAAAACCACCTAACAAAGAGTGCATCTGACGCTGGGGATTCTGCCGCACAGTCGAGCGTTTTCTGTCCAATATTTTAATTAAAGATTTCACGCTTCTGAAAGTAATCCATGCCCTTCCACAATATCATCACAGCCCAAGTTACAGAAGCATTAAGCAACATCAAGCTAACGCCCTACTGGTTAGATAACCCCACACGCCCCCCAGCAAGCCCCAGCCTTGCCGCAAACATCCACGCTAACCTGTGTGTCATCGGCGGCGGTTTCACCGGCCTGTGGACGGCGCTGATTGCCAAGGAACAAGACCCGCAACTTAACGTGGTCTTAATTGAAGGCGAGCGCATCGCCAGCGGAGCCACCGGCCGCAACGGCGGTTTTGTCTCGGCTTCGATTACCCACGGCTTCTCTAACGGTTACGCCCGCTGGCCAAAAGAAATACATCAATTAATTAAGCTCGGCCAGCAAAACTTAGACGGCATCGAAGCCGCCATAAAAAAATACAACATCGATTGTGATTTCATCCGCGCCGGTGAATTAAAAGTTGCCACCGAAAATTATCAAGTAGCCGATTTACTTGAAGAAATAGAGTTGGGCAACCAACATGGCGAAGCCTTTGAATTTTTAGAAACCGAACAAATTCAGCAATTAATTAATTCGCCAACCTTCATCGCCGCCCAATTAGACCAAGGCTGCGCCATCGTTAATCCGGCGCACTTGGCTTGGGGTTTACAACGGGCTTGCTTACAGGCTGGAGTCCATATTTTTGAAAACACAAAAGCGCTCGGGTTGTCCGCCCAAAAAACCAGTGTAACGGTGAAAACCGCCAGCGCGAACATCACCGCCAAAACGGTTGCCCTTGCCAGCAACGCCTATCCTCCATTGCTTAAACGCTTAAACCATTTTGTTGTACCCGTTTACGATTATGTCTTAATCAGCGAACCGCTTAGCCAAAGCCAACGCGCTCAAATTGGCTGGCAAGGCCGCCAAGGGTTGGGCGATTCTGGCAATCAATTTCACTACAGCCAAATCACTGCCGATGGCCGAATTTTATGGGGCGGCTACGATGCGATTTATTACCCCAACAATGGCTTTGGCAGCCACCTCGA
>CAYOGW010000176.1:0-2934 GCA_964403635.1 uncultured Anaerolineaceae bacterium
CAGGGAAAACGCCGACCGAGTGGCTTAAATCCCACAGTACCAAGGCACCTTTTTCATGAGCGCGGCGGGTAATTTCAGCCATGTCATAGATGAATCCGCTTTTAAAGACGATATGTGAAAGTGTGACCAGTGCTGTGTTTTCGTCAATGCTGTTGTATAAGGCTTCTAGGTCTGGGGTTAAGTCGTTGTCTTTGGAACCAATCGTTTCGAGAAAATGTCCCTGATTAAGCGAATGGATAACCCCCTGCGCAATATATAAATCCGAAGGGAAATTAAGCGTGTCTGAGATAATTTTTTTGCGGTCGGGCTTTAATTGCAAGGCACTATTGATTAATTTAAATAAATTAATCGAAGTCGAATCACATAATACCGTTTGGCCATCTGCCGCGCCAATTAATTGACTGATTTTATCGCCTATTCGCAGGGGAGAATCCCACCAGCCAAGATTCCAGCCGCGGATTAAGTCTTGTCCCCAGCTTTCTTTAACGGCTTGCTCCATCAGCGGGATGGATTTTAACGGGAGTTTTCCGAGCGAGTTGCCGTCCATGTAACGGAGGTTCGGCTGGGGGTGGGAAAAGCGGGACTGAAACTCTTTTAACGGGTCAGCTTGGTCTAGGGCTTCGGCATAGCTTCGAGCAGTGGAAAAGGTCATTTTTATCCTTTTAATTAATTATTTAATTTATTAAGCCACGAATTTACCCTTCGGGTACGATGTCACAGATTAGCACCAATTTATTTAATAATGCGTTTGTATTGTAACGATGTTTCGCCAAAGTTAATTAATAATGCGAGGCGCATTCCGGTTGCCGCAAGGTAGTGCATGGCTTGCGCTTGGTGGCTGTTATTGAGTTGCGAAACAGCTTTAATTTCAATAATTATCTTTTCGTCAACAATATAATCTGCAATATATTCGCCGATGATTTTATTTTTATAGGTTACAGGTAAATGAATTTGTTGTTGAAACGGGATATTTTTAATTTCTAATTCGGTTGCTAAGGCCGCTTGGTAAACCGATTCTAAAAAACCTTGGCCAAGAATTTTGTGAACTTCCATCGCCGCACCAATTACAGAATAACTTAATTCTTTATAAAGTAAATCGGGCATGTTTTTTTTTATCCGTTAAATTCGTGAAATCCGTGGCAAGGTTTAATTAAGACTTGGCCGGTATTTGGCTCATGGCGTACTCTGCCAGCGCGGTGATGGTCAGGCTGGGGTTTACGCCCGGGTTGGCCGGTATGATGCTGCCATCAATAATAAATAAACCTGGGTAATTGTGGATTTCAAAACGTTCGTTAACCACGCCTTCATCCGCGTTTTCACCTATCGGCGCGCCACCCAGAATGTGGGCGGTAGTGGGTAAATTAAGCAAGTTTTCACCGAGCGAACCCATTGCCACGCCGTTGATGCGCTGGGCATAATCTCGCGCGAGGGCGTGCGAGCCAGCCACTTGAGCATGGATTTCGAAGCCGGGTTCGGTCGCAGCGACCAGACCCTTCTTAAAGAGTGTGTAAATCGAGCGGCCAATTCTTAAACGCATGCGGTTGTCGGCGTGCTGCATGACCAGCAAAATGGTAACGTTGTGCGCCCAGCCCGGCAGAATCATGGCTTTGGCATAATCCAGCGGATGTTTGAGCACCCATTTAAACGAGCCCCATATTCGATGAAGAATACCACCGTTTAAATCCACCAGCGGCGCAGAGATGGCGCGCATTAAATCGGAGCCGTTGGAGTAGCGGGTAGGCTCCACCCGCGTGATTTCGTCGTAATTAAAAATGGATGAAATGGCAACGCCTTGCGAGTAATTAATATCGTTTTTGCGGGCGATTGCCCCCAGCAAAGCTTCGGAGTTGGTTCGAACCATATCTCCCAGCCGTTGGGAGATGTTGGGTAAAGATTGGGTCACATCTCTTAATTTGAGTAATAAGTTCATACTGCCGATGACACCGGCGGAGAAGATGACCCGCTTCGTCCGCAGTGTGTGCTTCCGTTTAATTAAATGGGTACTGCTCTGATAGGTTACTTGGTAACCAGCCCCTGTTTCTGATAGGGGGCGAACATCAGTCACTTCAGCTTCGGCAATAATCTCAACGCCTTTTTTCTCTGCAAAATACAAATAATTTTTGGGCAAGGTGTTTTTGGCATTAAATCGGCAACCGACCATACAGCCGCCGCAATGCTGGCAGCCCGCCCGCTCGGGGCCTTCTCCGTTAAAAAACGGGTCTGGGACAGTCTTTCCGGCTTCGCCAAAATACGCGCCGACATCGGTTGCGCGAAAGGTGTGTTCCATACCACGCTCTGCAGCGATGTCTTTTAGCACATCATCTGCTTTCCACAGTTTGGGGTTTCTGGCTACACCCAGCATTTTGCGCGCGGTTTCGTAATGTGGTTTTAACAATTCTCCCCAGCCAAGGGGTTGATTCCATGCTGGGGTTGCAAAGGTTTCATCGGTTGGCACTTCAAGCACGTTGGCATAACCCAAACTACCGCCGCCCACGCCCGCGCCGTGCAGCACCATTAATCCCTTTAATACACTAATTTGTAAAATACCAAACGAGCGAATGGCGGGCATCCATATATATTTCCAAAATTGCATGGTGGTTTTTGGAAAATCTTGATCTCTAAAGCGTTTGCCTTTTTCGATGATTAAGACCGAGTAGCCTTTTTCTGCCAGCCGTAAAGCCGAAACCGAGCCGCCAAAGCCAGAGCCAATGATGATGTAGTCGTAGGTGGTATTCATTTTTGTCAATTTTCAGATATCAGATATCAGATATCAGTTATCAGTTGGCTCGAATTGTTTTAATTAAGCCCGTCAGCATGCGTTTAACTTCGGTGACTTGTTCCGAGAGCGTTGAGAAATCACCGGCATTAATAAAGTTCAAGTCGTGCGCTAAGATAATTTGATACTCCAACTCACTTGCTGAGCCCATGCTAATT
>CAYOGW010000177.1:0-2929 GCA_964403635.1 uncultured Anaerolineaceae bacterium
AAGAAAAGAAGATACCTCATTGGTGCACGAAGACCAATCTTGGCAAGCCGGAGATATGGTTTACTTCTTAACCACGCTCAAGGTTGAAAAAGCTAGAGCATTACTCAAGTTCTAAAACGAAAGGCCGTCTAAACAAAACTTAGACGGTCTTTTGTTTTACTTTTATCGTATTACGAATAATACCAACTGAAAATCTTATTATAGACCGCCAGCAAAACCTTCTTAATTAAGCCAAACTCTAACACGCGCTTACCTAACGAAATTTGCTTCTTATCGCCACCTTTTAATTCCCCCCGCAAATAACCCAACGTATTCGACATATTCATTGCCAGCGGGTCAGAGACCATTAAACGCAGCAACCCGGCTTCATCCATGCGTTTGTCTAGCTGGCGAACCTGACCCATCGGCTTGTCCATTTCAAAGGGTAAAAACTGCTGCAAAGTGGATTTATAAGCCGTAAACTGCCAATGGGATGCGCCCGCCATAGCTGTTACCCCTTGGTAGGTTATCTTCCAATCTTTTGTTTCGGCAAAAACCTTCACATTTTCTTCTTCGGTCTGCCCCAGCGAGAGATTAAACTCTAAAAAAGTTTCCCACTGAATAAACTGGCCTTCTTCTAGCTTAGCTTGCTCTTTAGCCCATTTAAGCGTGGCGTGATAAAACTCTGGCGGGGTTCTAAAAGGCCGCGCCGTGACCATGCCCACGTTTGGAAAGGTCTCCAAAATCTCTACCGAGCGAGAAAGCCAATTGGGCGAGAACAAAACATCCGCGTCCGTATACGCAATAATCTCACCAGGCGCGCCCGCCAGCATCATATTCCATGCCCCGCCCTTGCCTAAATTCTTCTCGGACAAAATTAAATATTGAATATGGCCTGATTCTTTTTCATTGATTAAATAATCTCTTACTTCGGCACACGAACCGTTATCAAAGACCATTAAATCAAAAGGCAAACCGGCATCCTTACGCATCGACTCAAGCGACACTTTAAGCACATCCAACGTTTCAGCATAGAATCCGCTCAGAAACGGAATATAGTTCAACAAGGCCACTGTGATTCGTTCTGGCTTGGCAACGGTTTTAACTGCTTTAGCGGGGTTTTGTCCTTTTCGCATAAATTCCTTATTTAAACTGTTTTCTTAAACGCCCAATCGCGCTACTTAACCGGCTGGAGTTTAATTTAATTAACGCCCACGCTTCTAGTTTTCGCCACATACGCGCCGAATCGACGATTTGCGGCTTAACCTTGCCATTAATTAATCGCTTATTAGTATCCAGCAAAGTAAAACGAGTCATTGGGCGCCCACCCGCCAAGCGGATATTTTCAGCCGTTTCGGGGTGATCGTAATGTGGTTTGCCGCCGGGCAAGTGAGCATAATCATGGTTTTGATGAATAATCGTAATGTCATGTGTAGCATCAATGGCCGGAAAACCCTGTTTAAGCGCGTGATAAATCATCCAGTTATCCCAACCGGCGCGCCCAATCACAAAAGCGGGGATTTGAGTGTAACAAGCGGCCGGGAACAAAAAGTAGTCCGAGCCTGCCGGACGGTGCAGCTGCCCGTTGGTTTTGACATCCTTAATTAATCGGTTCTGCCAACCTTCGGCAAAGTCTATCGGCTGGGTAATATCCGCGTCCCAGCGCTGACCCATCAGCACAAACTTTTTTTGCTGGTTTAAAGCTGCTTTGGCGGCGGCTACAAAATCATCTAACAAAATAATATCGGCGTTGACAATACAGTACAAATCACTAACGCTGGCAGCCCGAACCAAATTAAACATGGCATCCATCAGCGGCGCACCGCTGGGGCTGCGCGGAACATTTTTAATGTGCTGCACATTTAAGTCGCGGGCGGCTTCAGCCAAACCCGCTTCATCGCCCAGCAAAATCACTTTAACGTCCGGCAATTCTGTCCAAGACTTAATCGCATTGTGTTGAATCACCGCAATGTGCGGGTTCGTAAAAGGCTTTGGCGCGGAGAAAATGGTAATGAATGGCATGGTTATTTTTGGCGTTCGTCTATTTCGGTCATGGTTTTGTGCCGTACTTCAGCATTAATTTTTGCCAGTTCTGGCTCGGCTTGCACAATGGCTAACACATCTAACCAACTAAAGTGTTGTGAGTCTTTTAATCGCTTAAACACTTCGCGCATAAAGGCTAAATCTTCGGGGGTATCTACCGTCCAGCGTAATGTACCAAAATCAGCTTCGTGATTCATTAATCCAATTTTAAAACCGCGTTGGCTAAACCCCGTTTCGATTAACAGTTGGATTAACTTTAACTGCACACCTTCATAAATAAAAGGCATAACATGCTCACGATGAAACCCTTCAGCGGACTCAGCCCAAGCCTTTTCCAGCGCTTCGAAGGAGCAGACTTCTACATCCAAGCCGATTGGGTAGGTGCGTTTGAAGGGTGGCGGTAGCCGGTTGGCGGCGAAATCTAGCTTTAACAAGAGAAACTGTTTAATCGTTTCGTTAATTAAATGGGGGTCTATCACTGGGCAATCACCCGTTACCCGTACCACTACATCTGCTTGGTGAGCTTTGGCGGCTTGATAGTAGCGATCTAACACATCATGCAAAGCGCCTCGGGAACAGGAGACAGCCATCGAAACGGCGAAGGAGGCCACAGGGTCGTCTGCCGGTTCGGTGGTGGTGGCAATCACTACTTGATTAATTAAATCGGCCTGCTGGGTTCTTTCTAAAACGTGTTGCAACATCGGTTTGCCAGCAATCTCTAATAATACTTTGCCCGGCAAACGAGAAGAACCCATGCGCGCTTGAATAATGGCAACTATTTTCATTTTATTTCTTCAACTGTCTTTAACAACACTTGAGCATTTTTTTGCCAGTTGGCTTTTTCTTCGGCGGTGGCGCGGGCGTTTTTACCAATGGCGGGTAGTTGATTTTTCATTTCGATGGCTTT
>CAYOGW010000178.1:0-2910 GCA_964403635.1 uncultured Anaerolineaceae bacterium
TAAATTTATTCAAAAAATTATCCTTCTTTGTAACTTGTGCCGATGGCGTATTTCAAACCGCCCAACGGCAAGTTTTACCGGCGGGCGGGGGAATTGGCAGGAAAAACCCAAAAGCAGAATCCCGCTTTCGGGGCTGAATCCTCTGGGGCGGGGCAAAGCCCCCGCCCGTCCGGTGCAAACAGTGTTAGCCCGCTTTTAGCCATTAGAGTTACCGGGTGGCAAACTTAAAACTTGTTCTTTCTCGATATTTTCAGCCGATAGCAACTGTTTACTCAATGGCAAATAATAGAAACGATATTGTCCGGGCATTAAGGCTTTCAACAGAAAATCGTCGACGGTTTTTAATGTAGAGTTGGGCAACTCAATTGTATAGCTTTCTGTGAGAGTACCCAAAGAATTTTGAACTTTACCACTCACTATATCAACTGAAATTATTTTTGCCCGCTTATATATCCAGTAAAAATATACACCAACAATAGAACAAGAAACCATCCAAAACCAAACTGGAATAGAGAAAATGGTTGATGGTGAGAGCAAACCTATAACGAGAATAAGAAGAACTACAATTACAACCCAGCCTGCCAAATACCGTACCCAAAATTGGGCAATAGACAACCTTTGTATCTGCGCAACTGTGATTTTGTTGTTCCGATTTGACTCAATTTCTGATATTTCATCAAAGGGAACAAAGGTTTTTGGCGGTTTGTTGAACTCCATAATTGCTTATTGAAATACTCTCTGGTTCTTGGATAGCGGGCTAACGGCTTGCGTTACCTGCGCTGGGGCGGGGACGGCGAAGCCGTCCAGCCAGAAAAAAGCTCAGGTGCAGGAAACTGCCTGAAAATGGCGCAGAATCTCACCCGTCAAGTGCACGCTTTGTTAGGCGCGATTTGTTGGAAAGAACCTTTCCTGTAAAGAAAAAAACGTTGAATACGAATCGCCTTTATGAATCATTCTATGGCAATTAGAACACACAAGTTTTAGGTTTTCAATAGATGTTGTTTCGTTATCTTCATACTCTGAAATCGGCTTTAGATGATGTACTTCGATAAAACCTTTGCCTAAATCGCCATATTTTTCTTCAAACGAGAACTTGCAGACTTCACAAAAAATACCGCCGTTTTTTCTTACGAAAGTATCTATTGCCTTCTTTCTTAATTTCGGGTCTCTTTCCCTTACCTTATGTAACCTTAATTGAATACGTCCTTCTTTAGAAGATGGTAAATCATCGTCTGGCTCTTTGACTTCTAAATTTAATCCATCCCAATAATTTTTTACAAGTTGGCTTTGTGACTCACTTAATAAAAAATTAGACCCCACTCTCGCAGTTAATATTTGCATTTTCGACAAAGTAGGGTCATTGAGCAATTCTTCTGAAGTCAACATACCATCAAGCGGAGACAATCTAACTTCTTTTACCGCTATGCCCGCTTTTATGTTGGATGCTTCGCTAAAAGGCTCTGACCATAAATTATCGTAAAGAATTAGTTGATTTTTTAATTTCTCGCGAGGGGTGCATTCTTCATTCACTACACCAAAAGCCACTATACCTGATACGGCATTATGTGAACCTTTGGCTCGCCAAATATAAACTTCATCGCCAATAGATAATTCATTTTGGTGTTTTGGCTTTGTGACGCTCCAATAAATCTCCTGTGTCTTGAGGAGATATTCATCAATTCCAAATTTATCGGGATTACCTTGAAATATCCAAGTTTTCATATTTTGCTTTTATGCGCCAGCGCCTAACTATGGTTTATACAGAATTAATTCCGTATAATACCCCAAATGGCATGTTATACAGAAAAAATTCCGTATAACACCTTATATATAGATTATACAGACAAACTACGGATTGCAACAAATAGCAAAATAGAGCTGAACCCTTAATTAACTTCAAATCTTAAATACTTCGTCGTGGCGTTTTCCAAATCGCTATATGCGCCCCGCAGTTCTTCGGGCAGCAGCGCCGCCAGTTGATACATCATCTCATCTGCCATTTGCTGGCGAATCTCTTTGGTTACTTTTTCACCCCCCGCGTCCAACCAAAAACGCTCGCCGACTTTAATCTCTACCTGTGTGCGCTTAAAGCGCTTCACATTGCTGCCAAAATGCTCACCGCCCCATTGACCGATCGGCTGCAAAGGAGATTTGGCATGCAGCGCCAGCATCACCAAGCCGCCCTGCGCGCGGATTAATCCGCCCGTTTTACTGCGTGTCCCTTCGGGTGAAATGCCCAAAATCTTACCGCTTTTAAGCGCTTCAATCGAGCGTTTCATGGCGTCCATATCCGCTTCCCCGCGCCGCACCGGGATAATATCCCACACCGTAAAAATAAACCTTAAAAACGGCACATCCCAAGACTCAATCTTGCCCATGCCGGTCGTTGGGCGCGGCGCCATCAGGGTGTAGAGCAGGGGCGCTTCCAGCGTGCCGGTGTGGTTCACAAATGCGATTAAAGGTCCTCGGGCGGGCAGCTTCTCCCAGCCTTCTTTGCGGATACTGCACATGATCTCCAGCCCAAGCCGACAGCCGTAGGTCACAATCCAATACAATAAATTTTTCATTAATTAAATTTCTCGCTTAATAAATAATCTCTAGCGCGGCGGGCAACAAATCTACCGAAATTTCACTGGCCTGAATGCACAAGAATTCACCATCCGCGTGGGCAGGCAGGCTGCCGTTTAGCGCCGTCACCTTAATTTGCTTGGCACGCTTCATCTGCACTTCGGGCTGGCTGCCCTGTGTACCTTTTAAGAAATACGGAATTAATTGAAAGAGCCTTAAGCGGCTGGCTTCGCTGGCAATACATAAATCCAGCCAGCCGTCATCCATCACGCCGTCAGGCGCCATTACAAAACCGCCGCCCATCCGGCGACCATTCATCACCGAAGTCATTAACGAAGGCTG
>CAYOGW010000179.1:0-1400 GCA_964403635.1 uncultured Anaerolineaceae bacterium
AAAAATGCTCGGTGCATAACCCCAGCGGCAAACCCTTTTGCTGCGACATCTGCCAGGCCGTGCCAGCCGCCTACCCGCAAGAATGGGCTTATTTACAGCCCAGGACTAACCTATGGCACACCTATCGTGGAGATGAATGTTCTCAAGAAAACAACGCCGCTTCACTAAACGAAGAAGTGCCAGCCAACATGCTTTTATTGGCTTGTTTGGGTCCGCAGCAATGCCAGCGCCCCTACCGCGCGTTAAGCTGTCGGCAGTTTCCGTTTTTCCCTTACGTTAATTCTAATTATGTATTTTTAGGGCTTGCCTATGAATGGGAATTTGAAAACACTTGCTGGGTGATTAGTAATCTCGCTGAAGTGACACCCAATTATCAAAACGAATTCATTCAGACTCACGACCGGTTGTTTACCGTTTCGCAAGAGATTTTTGACAACTACTACCATCACTCCGAACGAATGCGAGATTACTTCAAGAGTCAAAATCGCCGTATTCCGTTGTTGCACCGAAACGGCAAGAGTTACTTAATTAATCCCACCAGCGAACGAATGCAAAAAGTGACTATAACTTCTTTTAATAAATTTGGTTTTTATACCGATTAATTAACGCGTCAGCGTAAATACGCTAATACTTTCAATGTGGTAGGTTTGCGGAAACATATCAAAGGGAGTTACCTGTTTAAGGGTATAGCCGCCTGCTAATAAACGAGCCGCATCTCGCGCCAAGGTAGATGGGTCACAAGATATATAAATTAATAACGGCGGCTGCTTTGTTACAATCGCGTCGAGCGCTTCTTTTTCCAACCCTGCGCGCGGCGGGTCTACAACAATAACATCAGCATTTACTGCTAAAACTGGCAATACTTCTTCTGCGGCGGCTTCATATAATTCGACATTTTCAAATTCATCTAGGTTGTGAGCAAAGTCTTCGCAAGCAGATGCGGATAGTTCGATACCAATTAATTGTTCACATTTATCTGCTAAAAAAGCGGAAAATAAACCAACGCCGCAATACACATCAACGATTGTTTTGGTCTTGGCAGGGATTAAAGCAAGCACATGCTGAACCATCTTTTCTGCCATTTGAGTATTGGTCTGAAAAAAAGATGCCGCTGAAACGTGAAAAACACGCTCTAACACAGTAAACGGGATAACATCACTGCCTGCCATGATTACCGTATTTTCGTCTGCAAGGTGAACCACCGAAACATCACTTTCTAAGTTCATTTCAGGGGTTTGATAAGAATCTGATTCAAGCATAATCATCACATCATCACCAGCACGCAGAGAAACTCGCTCTACGCCTGAGCCTGCTTCAAATTCAAGGCTGGGCCACAGGGCGTTTAAATCCGCTTGGGGCAGGTGGCACTCCTCTATGGGGAAGACAGCCCAGGGGTAGCC
>CAYOGW010000179.1:1500-2896 GCA_964403635.1 uncultured Anaerolineaceae bacterium
GTAATGATTTCGATTAATTGAGCCCGAGCAAAGTTTTTACGGCTTTCGGTTAAACGGGCGCGGATAGTTTCCCCGGGCAGCCCAAAAGGAACAAAACAAGCGCGACCATCCGGCAGGCGTCCCATGGCTTCTCCGCCGTAGGTGAGGGTAGTTAAAGTAAATTGGACGATGGTTTCTTGTTGAGACATGGGTTGATTATAGATGGTTTTGAGCAACCAAAGATAAAAAAAGCCCCGCTGGTGCGGGGCTTTTAAAATTATGGGGCGGGCGGGGTGGGCATATCTGTCGCCGATCGTTTACGACGCAAGGTAAAGAAACCCACCACAATGGGGATTATGATGAAGATAAGTGATAAGCAAATTAAACTAAACCCTACAGAGGCAGGGTATGTTTGCTGTTCTACCACACCATTTAACGTTGTTTCTACTGGCTGACCAGAAGCAATAAGCCCCCCGAAAATACAGAAGAATAAAGCCAAACAACCACAACAGAGTGATGTGAAAACGGTTAATCCTATTCCAAGTGTGCGATTTTGCATTTTTCCTCCACTATTAAATTTACTTTAGTATACAAGTGTTTTGGGTCGATTACAATTTTTCTAGCGGGCTTTCTTGCCATTTCCAATCCATCCACAAGATAATTAATGCGCCGATGAATAAGCAGGAAAAAAAGATACCATTTGCATAGAGGGGCGACAAGTCTAGGGCGATAAAGGCAATGTTCCCCAAGATAAAAGCGCTGAAGTGAATGAGTCCGATAGCATGGGTGACGGGTAAGCCGTAGCTGGCAAGGCGATGGTAGGTATGATCTAAATGACCTTTGTAAATAGGGGTATGCCGTCTTAAACGGGATAGAACGACCAAGGTAGTATCGAATATAGGTAGGAATAAAATTAATATGGGTACAAACCAAGATGAAAGTTGGTTGTAATCTAATGGGTCATATTTCATCCCTATGACAGCTAACAAAAAACCTAAGGTTTGTGCGCCGCCATCCCCTAAAAACATGCGGGCAGGGTAACCATTAAAGAAATACAAACCAATACAAATACCGACCATCATTACCGAAAGACCTGTTAGTTCTGGCTGCTGGGAAGCAAAGGCCGCAATAGCAAAAAAACCAAAAGCGATTCCGGCTAAACCTGCCACCAAACCATCCATCGAATCGATTAAATTAAACGCATTGGTAATGCCAATTAACCATAAAAAGGTAATGGCAATATTCATCCACTGCTCTAAAAATTTTAAGTTTTCAAAAAAAGTAAAATATCCAACCAAATGTACTTGATGACCATGATAAATTAATAAACCACAAGCTACAATTTGACCAAAAAACTTAGGAAAAGCAGATAACCCTTTCCAATCATCTAATAAACCAAAAAATAAAATAATCAAAA
>CAYOGW010000180.1:0-2875 GCA_964403635.1 uncultured Anaerolineaceae bacterium
AGCTACGACATGATCCCAGATGCGATTGAAGCGTCTGAAAATATCTTCTTTTCGGGTGAGATGGGTACTTTGCAAAAAGGCATCTCGGTTGAGGCGGTTAAAGCCTGCGCGCAGGTGATAGTTAAAACAGCCAAACTCTCGCCCGATGGTTTTGCCAACCTGCGTTTTGCCGCTTCGGCCAATGTTTCGGCTGGCGCGCCGTTCTTTCCGGTAGCTTATCACGACAACGATGCGCCCGCTTTCGCGCTGGCGATTGAAGCGGCCGACTTGGCCGTGAGCGCTTTTAATGATGCCGAAACGCTTGAAGAAGGACGAAAATCCTTAATTGAGCAGCTCGAAGCGCATGGCCGCAAACTGGCTCACTTGGGCAATAGCATTAAATACCAATATTCCATCCGCTTTGGCGGCATCGATTTTTCGCTGGCGCCCTTCCCCGATGATTTAATTTCTCTCGGCACCGCCTTTGAAGAAATTGCCACGCCCAAAACCGGTTTGTTCGGTTCGCTGGCTTCTGCCGCCATTTTGACCGAAGCGATAGACCGCGCCGACTTTCCGCGCACGGGCTTTAGCGGATTAATGATGCCGGTGCTAGAAGATGCCAACCTCGCCAAGCGGGCTGCCGAAGGAACGCTAACCGTTAAAGATTTATTACTCTACTCTGCTGTGTGCGGCACCGGCCTAGATACAGTTCCGTTGGCCGGAGATGTAAGCGCTAACCAACTCTCTGCTTTGCTGTTAGATGTCGCCGTTTTGGGCGTGCGCTTAAACAAACCGCTCACCGCGCGCCTAATGCCCATCCCCGACAAAAAAGTAGGCGACAAAACCAACTTTGGCTTCGAGTTTTTTGCCAACAGCAAAGTGATGGCGCTCGACTCTGAAGGCATTGGCGGATTAATGAAAAACACCGAAAGCTTTATGCTGCAAAGCCGTTTAGCAAAATAAACTTAATTAAACAAAAAGGCTGATTGATTAATCAGCCTTTTTGTTTTAAACCCGCCAGTAAAAACTGCCATCACCTTCACGCGCCAACAACCCCGCGTTAATTAAATCGCGCCGCAACCAAGCCGTATCCACAAAAAAGCGCCGAATAATTAAATTAACTTCCTGCTCGGTATAACGAACCTTAGGCGTAAAGGCGTTAATTAAATAATCCAGCAAAACCTTCTGCCGCGAGAGCTTAGCCGGAATCTGACGAATACTGCCATCCGCGTTTAAATAAGTATCCAACACCTTATGGGCGTTTTCGTCCAAAACCAGCACCGGAATATAGCCGCGCCGCGCTTCTAAAGCGGGCATTAAATCGCCGCCATCCAAAGCGTAAACATCATTTTGCTTAAAAATTACTCCATTTGAAGTCAAAAAATCAAGGTGGCGCAACAACTTTTTGGGGTCCGAACCGGCTACAGCCGCAATCTGCTGGGCGGTTTGGGGCGTATGCACCAAAATACCCAACAGCTTAAGGCGCTCAACATCCGCCATCGCTTTATCTAAAACCGTTTGTACGGGTTCATCTGCTGGTTGCATTTAATTAAAACTCCTTCCAGCAACTATACCGGCGCGCTCGCAAACAATCAAGGGAATCAAAACACCATCGGCGGTATAATGCCATTGAACGTTTAATTAATCACTTCAACCCAAACGGAGGTGTCCATGAGTGCTCCAGCGCTCCCCATTAACGCTTATTTCCAAGGGAAACTTGTCCCTTATGCCGATGCAAAAGTCGGTGTTGCAACCCACGCATTTAATTACGGAACCGCCATTTTTGGCGGCCTGCGCGCCTACTGGAACGACGAACAACAAAAATTACGGATATTTCGCCCTATCGAACATTACCAACGCTTTCTTAATAGTGCCAAAATAATGGCGATGGAACTCGGGCAGACTCCCGAAAGCCTGACTCAAATTACGAAAGACCTGCTCCAAGCCGATGGCCGCTCGCGCGATTTATACATCCGCCCTTTGGCCTACAAAGCAGATGAAGGCATTGGTGTACGCCTGCACAATTTAAAAGATGAATTAACCATCTTTGCCTTACCCTTTGATAAATATGTTCAAAACGACACCAACGCACATGTAACGGTTTCGGCTTGGCGGCGAGTAGATGACAACTCCATCCCGGGCCGCGGCAAAATCAGCGGTGCTTATGCCAGCTCAGCGCTTGCCAAAACCGATGCCGCCCGCGCTGGTTTTGACGAAGCCTTATTATTAACCCAAGACGGGCATGTGGCTGAAGGCAGCGCCATGAACATCTTTATGCTGCGCGATGGCAAATTAATTACCCCGCCCGTAACCGATAATATTCTCGAAGGCATTACCCGCCGCAGCATCATCGAACTAGCCGAAAAAGAACTTAACCTACACGTGGTAGAACGCTCCATTGACCGCAGCGAACTATTCTTATGCGACGAATTCTTTATGACCGGTACCGCGGCACAAGTGATGGCAGTTACAAAAATTGATCACCGTGTTGTGGGCAATGGTGTAATGGGACCCGTTACCAGCGAAATAAGAACCCTGTTTGACGACATCGTACGCGGGCGGGTAGCCAGCTTTAATCACTGGTTAACCGAAGTTCCCCAACCCGAAACTGTTAAAGCTTAATTAACCTACTTAATCAACAAAAAATCCCTGCCTAATAAAGCAGGGATTTTTTAATGAACAAATATCAAATTTATTTTTGTTTGAAGCGCACAAAGACCAAATTGCGCTTGCAGTCGTTATAGGTCTGCAAATAAATTTGTTCCGAAAGCTGTGAGCCAGACTGGTCGAACAATTGAATATATAAACTATTCTTCGATTCAACTGGCGGAACACCCAGCACAAACTGAAAGCCGCTTGGGCCGTAAGCTGAGTCTATACCAGAAAGGGTGGTTAA
>CAYOGW010000181.1:0-2863 GCA_964403635.1 uncultured Anaerolineaceae bacterium
CATCGCTGGGTTGGTCAAGCGAAGCCAGCCAAATTTCGGGTTCGCCAGAACGGTCAGATGAAAAAGCAATTTGCCGTCCTTGTGGAGACCAAGTGGGGTGTTGGTCTAAAGCGGGGTGATTGGTTAGCCGAATCACCGGCGCGTTCGCATCCACTGTAGATTTAATCATAATTTCTAAATTGTTATCTAAGTATGATTCAAAAACAATCCATTGCCCGTCCGGAGACCAAGTGGGGGTTGAGTCATATTCTTGAGTATCAGTTAATCGGCTGGTTTGCCCAGATGTTAAATCTAAAATATAAATATCCCAATATTCGTTGCGGTTCGAAGCAAAAGCCACACGGTTGCCGTCTGGGCTAATGGCTGGGGCGTTATCGTCCCATTGGCCGTTGGTGATACGGGTGATATTTAAAGATGACGGGGAGTAAGCAAAAAGATGGTTGTAGCCGTTTTCGTGCAGCGATAAAATAAAAGTTACCCGAGCATTAATAGAATTAGGGGTTAAGCTGGGAATAGCTTCTGGGGTGGCGGTTCGCGTAGAAACTGGCCGCGCGGTGTTGGTTGGGGGCAATGGAACTTCGGTGGGGGTCGGGCTGCAAGCGGCCAGTATGAGTGTTAAGAGAATTAAATTGGCAGAGAGTTTTTTCATAAGTAAAGAGTATTTTACCCTGAGAGCGGATTGTACTGTATGACGCTTTGGTCACGGTTTAAATAAAGGCAAAGGGTTAATTAATTGAAAGGTTTCGCTTAATCGCCATGTGGTGTAGTTGATTAATTCTTGCGGGCTGGCATCGGCGCGGTAATACGCCATCGAGTCGAAGGTGATATTGGCTGGCCCGCTGCGGGTTTCTAGGTGTAAGTGCGGGCCGCCGGTAAAGCCGCTTAAACCGGTTATGCCGATAGGTTGACCGCAATCCACTTGTTGGGTAAGTTGCAGGTCTGGCAGGTTTTGCAGGTGGGCGTATAGAATGTAGAGAGAGTTGTCTGCTGGAATGTTATTTTGTTCTCTAAACTTAATTGGAATAGTTTGAAAGGGTGTTTCGATTAAAACAGCGTAACCATAAGGCGGGCGGTTGTTAATTAAAGCGGCAACCTTACCCGTTAAAGCAGCTTGAACAACCACCCCAATATTTAATTTGCCATCAAGGTAGGAGCCAAAATCTAGACCCGGATGACCATCATCTTTGCCTTTGCTCGGCGCGATAAAAAACTGGCTGATGATGCTGGTTATATCATCCGCGTTGTGGCTTGCTAACGGGGAACATACGTTAATTAAGAGCGGGGTTGGGCTGGCAGTTGCAGGGACAGGGCTGGGCGTGAAGGTAGGGGTTACGCTGGCAGCAGGGGAAAGGCTTGGGCTGGGCAAAGCAGGTGTGGGGGAGCCTGCCTTAGAAGGGCTGGCAGAACAAGAAACAACCAGCAGCAGGGTTATGTTTATTAAAACGGAATACGCCCAGAAGGCGTATTTTCGTTTCATTAATTCTAAATGTTTAAACTTCAAATTCACTGCTGGCTTGGTCGGGCTCGGGGCCGTCGGGGTAGTACATGCGGGCGTGTAAGCCAAATTTGCCGCTTTGCTGCGGGCCGCGCACATGCAAGGTGAAAACGTTTTTGCGGCTCATCGGTTCAATCACGCTGGCGGAAGCAACCACTTCGTTTTTCTCGTTGGTTAATTCTACTTCGATGTAGGGGCGCTGTTGAAAGGCGGTGACTTCTAAATACACGCGCACGCGCAGCGGCCCGTCATCAACGACAGGTTCGCCGCGAAATTCGGTAAAACGCATTTGCTCTGGCGGAACCGGCACAACGCCATCTTCGATGGGTTCTAGGTCTGAGAAAAAAAAGCTGTTGTCTTCATTCATGGTTTACTCATCATATAAAAAGGTGGCTTCGGCGTAGTAACGCACGTTTTTTTTCTTTATGCGGTCTTGTACCCAGTGATTAAGATATTTTTGTTTGTATTCAATGGGTTTGCCGCTCGAAAGTTCGTGCAGGGGATAATTAAGGTGTAAGGCGCGCGGAGAAACGGTGAAGCGGGTTAAGCCGGTTGGCAGCACATGGCCCTCGCCCGCTAAGCCTAGCACCATATCGGTTTCAAACTTGGGGTAAATGAGCAAGGCGGTTAGGTCGGGGTGAACTTCTTTAAACGCATCTACATTGCTTTCCATGGTGCGGTCTAAAAAGGATTTATCTTTATAACTATCCACAATACCATGCAAATAAGCGGCTAAGCGAATGCCTTCGCGGGTGGTACAGGTGATGTAATTTTGCCCATCTGCCAGTTGAATTTCTACCGGTAGGCAGTCGAGTTCATTTCTCTTATTTGAGCCGCGTTCTAATTCCATTAGTTTTAATCCGGCTACATCGCGAATTGCCAGAATTAAATCGTTAATTGGCATATTCCAAACCACATGGTTCCAGGTTTCGAGGCGGGTGTGCGGGTCGTTGGGTTCAACCACTTGCGCCACAATATGCGGAAATTCCATCTCTTGCAGCGAAGTGACACGGTTCGCGCCGTCTAGCACCATGTAACGCCCAGAGCCGTCTGAAAGCGGCATCACAATCGGCGGGTTTCGCAAAATACCTTGCGCGCGCAATTTATCTACCAGCGGCAGGGTGCGTTGCAGGTCGTGGTCTTCGTGCAAAATTAACTGTGCTACGGGCAAAATTTGAAGTTTAGGAAGTTGTGGGGTCATAGGCTGAAAATACCACGAAACGCTTAATTAAGGAAGAAAATTTAAGCTGGAAACGGCTTTTTCAAAATCGGCGGGGTAGCTGGCGGTAAAGGTTAAAGATTCTTCACTTAAAGGATGATTAATCGTCAGCGAAAGGGCATGCAGGGCGGGGCGATTAATTAAATTGG
>CAYOGW010000182.1:0-2827 GCA_964403635.1 uncultured Anaerolineaceae bacterium
GGCGAAATCGGCAACAAAGCACTGCACAACAAGCGCATCACCTTGGGAGTCTTCCCCTGGAAGTTTAAAGGCGGCGAAGCCGCTTTCTGCCGCGCGGTGGCTTGGGCTTAATTAAAAATGAAAGCGCCGGTACAAGCCATTAATAAAATGGCTTGTACCGGTAACTTGGAGGCTGTATGACAACACGATACTTTGGCGAACGCATTAAACGCAACGAAGACCCGCGCCTGCTCACCGGTCAAGCCCTATATGTGGACGATGTTAATTTACCCAACATGCTGCACGCCGCTTTTTTACGCAGCCCGTACGCGCATGCCAAAATCCTTAACATTGATGTTTCACAGGCCTTGCAACGCGAAGGCGTGGTTGCCATTTATACCGCCGCAGATTTAGGCGATTACTGGCAGGCCGGACCCTTACTGGTTTCGCCGCCTCCCGTAGCGGATACCATCTTCAACGCCCGCACCCAAGTGCCGTTAGCCAAAGATAAAGTTCGTTTTGCCGGAGAGCCGATTGTTTTCGTGTTAGCTGAAAGCCGCTACATCGCTGAAGATGCCGTTGCAGATATCATCGTAGATTATGAGCCGCTCCCCGCAGTAGTAGATTTAGAAAAAGCGCTCGAAGCCGATAGCGCTTTGGTCCATGAAGATGTCGGTTCTAATATCGCCGCGCATGTCATCCAGAAAAAAGGCGATTACGAAATTGCCAAAAAAGAAGCGGCGCTTTTAATTAAACGGCGCTTCACCTATGACCATGGCTGCGCCGCCGCGTTGGAAAATCGCGGCGTGGTCGCCGAGTGGGATGCGCGCGCCAGCCGCTTAACCGTTTGGGATACCACCCAAGCGCCTGTTGTGATTCGTAACGGCTTGGCGGGTATGCTCGGTTTGTCTGAAAGGCAAGTGCGAGTCATCGCCCCGTTTATTGGCGGCGGCTTCGGGCCAAAGATTATGATGTTCTATCAAGAAGAAGTGCTGGTGCCGTGGGCGGCCATGAAATTAAATCGCCCCGTCAAATGGATTGAAGACCGCGCCGAAAACTTTGTGGCTACCACCCACGAACGCAGTCAAACCCATCACGCCACTATTGCGGTGGATAAAGACGGCCGCATCTTGGGCGTGCACGACACCTTTTTACATGATTCGGGTGCTTATGTACCCTACGGATTAACTGTCCCGCTTAATAGCCAATGCACGCTTTTGGGGCCATATCACATCCCCCACTATTACAGCGAGTTCAAAGCCGTTTTCACCAACAAAACCATCGTCACCCCCTACCGCGGAGCGGGCCGCCAGCATGGTGTTTTCGTCATCGAACGCCTGCTCGACTTGGCCGCCAAAGAATTAAACATAGACAAAGCCGAAATTCGACGGCGCAACTTTATCGCGCCGGATAAATTCCCTTATAACAACGAAATTATTTATCAAGACTTTGCGCCGCTTGTTTACGACAGCGGCAACTATGAACCCTTGCTCGACCAAGCCCTCGAAAAAATCGGCTATCACCAGTTTATTAATGAAACCCAGCCCAAATTAAGAGCCGAAGGCCGCCATGTGGGCATTGGCTTGGTTGCCTATGTCGAAGGCACCGGCATTGGCCCCTACGAAGGGGCAAAAGTGCAAGTGATGAGCAGCGGGCGCGTTTCGGTCGTAACCGGCGTCGGCACCCAAGGGCAGGGGCACTTCACCAGCTTTGCTCAAATTGTGGCCGAACAAATCGGCGTCAGCATCGACAAAATTGATGTGGTGACCGGCGACACCGACCAGTTCTACTGGGGCGCGGGCACCTTTGCCAGCCGTGGCGCGGTGGTGGCTGGCAACGCCATTAATGGCGCGGCCAAAGTGGTTCGGCAAAAAATCCTTAAAATGGCCGCCGAACATTTCAACGCCCCAGAAGATGAACTCGAACTAGAAGACGGCATGGTTAAAGTGCAAGATGTGCCGCGCATGTCCATTTCGCTGGGCGAGTTAGCCGCCAAAGCCAACCCCATGCGCGGCGCTGTCAAACCAGGGACAGAGCCTGGGCTCGAGGCCACCAGCTATTTTGGGCCAGAGCGCGGAGCGACCGCCAGCGGCATCCACGCCATGATTATCGAAGTCAACCCGCAGACCATGCAAATCGACATTCAAAAATATTTGGTCGTGCATGACTGCGGCAAGGTGATTAACCCGCTTATTTTAGATGGTCAAATTCACGGCGGCGTGGCACAGGGCATTGGCAATGCCTTTTACGAACGCTTGGCTTATGATGAAAGCGGTCAACTGTTGAATGCCACGTTTATGGATTATCACCTGCCCACCAGTTTGGATGTGCCCCGCATTGATACGGGTCACGGGATAACGCTCTCGCCGTTAAACGAGCTGGGAGTCAAAGGGGCGGGCGAAGCCGGAGCCATCCCTGTTGGGCCACTCTTCGCCCAAGCGCTAGAAGACGCCCTGCATGAGATTAAGTTTGAAATTCTCGAAATCCCACTTAATTCCAATCGCTTGTGGGAAATTACAACTGGAAAATAACCTTGAACAAAAAAATAAAACACCCTTCAAAAACTTGCAGGGTGTTTTATTTAATATAGTTAATTCGGCTTCGCTTCTTATCCCATCGGGGTAACCAGCTGAAAATAATTCCCTTCGGGGTCTGCCAAGGTTGCAATCCAACCGCCGCCCATTTCGTAAGGTTCACTTATCACGGTTGCCCCATAGGCTTTAATTCGTTCAAATTCGCTCTTAACTTCGCTTGTTTCAAAATTAAGCATCACCCGCCCTTGGTCTTTGGCGTTGCCATCCATTTTAGAATGCTCCAAAATTGAGAAGAAGCAAGCGCCAGCGCGCCA
>CAYOGW010000183.1:0-2817 GCA_964403635.1 uncultured Anaerolineaceae bacterium
CTTGCCAGCCTGGCTGTGTGCCGCCGATAAAGATATTGATTCCATTGGATGGCGCGTTTAATGAGAATTCTTTGGTTTGGTGACCCCAAAAACTGGTTTCTGGAATTATATAATTGCTTATTTTGTGATTAATTTGTTCATCTGAAAATAGCGGCGATTGATTTACTTGCTTGTTTTCAAAGACTACCCAGCCGCTTTGCGGTGTGTTTACAGCCAGTGTTAATTGGGGTGAATTTAATAATCCATGGTTGCTGATGGTTGCTGCTGCAAGCACCATTTGAAGCGGGCTGGCAAGTTGGTCAATTGAAGAGGATGCTTGGGTTGGAATCGCAACATCCAGGGGAATTTGGGGAGCAGCGTAAATGCCTAGGGAATTAAATAATTCTTTGGTTTGTTCCAAATTTGGTGCTGAAAGGGGGGTGTTTAAAGCCACAGATCTGAAGGGTTGTGAAATCATCCAAAATGGATATTGGCCTTGTGTAGCCCGATTAAGATAAGGCGCGTCTTTTTCTTCGTGTAATAATAATTCGCTACTGCCTAATTGTTCTGGGTTAAAGGTAGGGTGAGATGAAATTGCTAATATTTCTCCGGTTTGCGCGTTGATTAAAACAATACTTCCGCTATGATTTCCCAGCAGGGAATCCGCTTTTTGTTGTAGAGAAAGGTCAATCGTGAGCCTGACATCTAAGCCGGGGGGAGGGTGTCCGTAGAGTAAGCGTTCCCACCATACTGTAAGAGCGGGGTTACCATCTTCGCCTCGCAGGTAATTATCTAGGCTGGCTTCTAATCCATTTTGCCCATAAATAGGATGGGTGTAGCCTGATGTGAGGGCGAGGGATGGAACCCAATATTTTCTTAAAAACTGTCCCTTTAGCCCTTCGGTCGTATTAATGGGTTTGTTGTTGCGATCGAGCAAACTGCCTCGTAAAACATAGGTGTCTGCAATGCTGCGGCGGCCATTATCGGAACGGTTGAGCAAATCAGTGTTTCGTATTATGCTCCACCAGCCTGAAGTGAGCGCCAACGAAAGTAACCCGATTTGTATAATACTCGGAACAATTAAATAGGCAGAATAACTAAGTTGGGTTTCGGCATCCTGACCGCTGCTGTTGTTGCTAATAATAAGTAAGATGATTAAGGCTATTAAGGAAGTTAATAAAGATGACCCGCCATAGGAAACAAAGGGTAAGGTAACACCGGTTAGGGGTAATGTGCGAATATTGCCGCCGATGATGAGGATGCTTTGGGAGCCAAAATAGGTGCTAATCCCTGCTGCCAGTAATCTTTCGTAGGCGGTAGCAGCATTTAAGGCAGTAATAAAGCCTCGTGTGGTAATAATACCAATGAGAATTAAGACGGCAAAACTTCCGAGTAAGCCCGTTTCTTCCACAATTGATGTAAAAATAAAATCTGAATGTGCCACAGGTACGAGGCTGGGCGAACCTAATCCAGCGCCTCGGCCAAAAATTCCCCCGTTGGCGACTGCCATTAAGGATTGAATGATTTGATAGGATTTTCCGCTGGGGTCGTCCCATGGGTTAATCCAACTGTCTATTCTGGTTTGGATGATTGATACGCCAAAGTAACCTGCCAAGCCAAGCAAAATCAACCCTAGAAAGCTGCCAATTAAAATTCTTTTATAGCCGCTTGCAAAAAATAACATGCAAGAATATAAAAAAACAAAAATAGAGGCTGTGCCTAAATCTCTTTGGGCAATTAATATTGCTAAAGCCAGTGCAATTACTACCAAGGTGGGTAAAATTAATGGAAAGATTTTTGTGCGGATAGGCATCCGTACGGCAAAATACGCAGCTAAATAAACGATTAAAAGTAACTTTAATGGTTCAGAAGGTTGCAAATAAAACCCGCAGCAACCTAGCCATAGGGTCGGACCAATTTCTCCTGGGTTAATTCCAATCAGAAAAGTTGCGGTTGTTAAAGCTAAGCCTAATGTTAGCCAAATATATTTATACTTTTTAAGTAAATTAAGCCATTGTGGGTTTCTTAACCAAAACTCAAGCCCAGCCGTTGAAACTGCTAGCCAAGCTGACTGCCTTAATCCGAAATCAGGTGTTAAGCGCCAAATGGTCAGCAGCCCCCACCCGCAAAGCAGCGCAGCCGCGGGGAAAAGATAAGGGTCGGCATCTGGAAGAAAGTGCTTTATACGCCTATTGAGATAGAAAGTAAAAGCCAGCCAGCTGGCTACCCCAAGCCAGTGTGACCATCGAAGAGGAGTATCCCAACTTTCAGTTCGAGTGACTGGTGACAATGTGAGGGTAATGCTGAAAAGTAACAGAAAAAGTGTTGCCCATCCAAGAAGCCGGTTTTCAGCATTATTTGAAAAATCTATTAATTTCACTTTTTGAAATATTTTTGAATTAATAGTTGGAGTTTTTTAAGGGTAGGAGATGGAATGACAGTCGGGTTTGTAATTAATGCGCTTGCAAGTGCCGCTTCGCAGTTGCAAGTTTTTTCAGGTTTCAAATGTTCTGCCAGATAGAGTAAAGCTTCTTGGGCTTTGGATGTATTTTGATTAAGGGTCTTGATGACCATCTCCACAGTGACGGGGGTTTCGCTAGTATGCCAGACATCATAATCGGTTACATGAGCCATGGTTGTATAGCACATTTCTGCTTCTCTGGCTAAAAAAGCCTCAGGTGAAGCAGTCATGCCGATGATAGACATGCCCCAGCTTCGATAGGTGTTTGATTCGGCTTTGGTAGAAAATCGAGGTCCTTCAATGGTGATTAATGTTCCGCCGCTGTGTAAATTTGCTCCGGTCGATTGGACAGCTTGCTCGCCAAAATGAGTAAAGTC
>CAYOGW010000184.1:0-2802 GCA_964403635.1 uncultured Anaerolineaceae bacterium
TTGATGCCATGATGGTTACCATTTTTATGGCGTTGCTTTCAATTGTGATTGCCACAGCAGTAGCCGCGCCGTTAAGCTTCCTTGCTGCTCAAAACATCACCCGCAGGGGCGCGGCTGGAACCAGCTTCTACTTTTTAACGCGTTCCTTCTTTAACATCACTCGTTCTTACGACCCGTTGGTGATGGCGACTGTTTTCGGTTTTTGGCTTGGTTTTGGTCCTTTTGCGGGCGCGTTGGCTTTAACGGTTGTAACCATTGCTTCGTTAGGAAAATTATTTTCCGAAGCGGTAGAAAATATTGATCATGGTCCGCTGGAAGCCATGCAAGCCACTGGCGCGAACCGATTACAAATGGTGGTGTATGGGGTTATCCCGCAAATTGTGCCAGATTTTGTTTCGTTTATTATTTACCATTGGGATATCAATGTGCGTATCTCTACGATTATTGGTTTTGTGGGGGGCGGCGGCATTGGCTATTATTTAAGCCAACGCATTAATACCTTTGAATATAGCAAAGCGGGAACAGCCATTTGGGCGATTGTGCTGGTGGTTTGGGCAATGGATTTCTTAAGTTCTGAAGTTCGCAAACGCTTAAATTAACCTTTATTAAATTTTAATTAAGGCCGAGGCATCTCATCAGACGCCTCGGCTTTTCCTTTGGTAAAATCAGTCAATGCTTGCTTACGGAAGAAAAATGATTTTTAATTTATTTAACTTGACAGTCTATATCTTATTTGGGGTTCTACTGGTCGTCACCGCCGCGCGATTAATGACCGCTTGGCATAGCCTTTCCCGAACTTATTCGGTAGAGACAGTTCCCCAGAAACCAGTGGCCATTGTCTTTGGGGCTGGTTTGCGTCGAGACGGCATGCCCACAACCGTGTTAAAAGACCGCGTATCCACCGGTGTGGCGTTGTACCAAGCGGGCAAGGTGCAAAAGTTATTAATGAGCGGCGATAACCGTTTTGATAACTACAACGAACCCGCCGCCATGCGTGATTATGCCATTTCGTTGGGGGTGCCAGCCGCAGATATTGTGCTCGATTATGCTGGTCAAAGCACCTATGACACTTGTTACCGCGCGCGGGATATTTTTATGCTGACCGATGTTATTTTAGTTACCCAGCCTTTTCACTTGCCCCGTTCGTTGTACACCTGTAATACCCTTGGGGTTCAGGCGGTTGGGGTTGCCTCCGAAAATTACACTTACCAGCCAGGCGCGCACCTGATTTGGACTTTTCGAGAACTGCTGGCAACCGTCAGCGCGCTGATAGAAGTTCATTTAACGCACCCGCTGCCCATTTTGGGCCTGCCCGAACCCATCTTCACCGAAAACAACCCCGCCGCACCCATTAATCCATAGGAGTTCTACCAATGACCCGTGATGAAGCCCTCGCTCTGGTTCGTGAACATGTCAAAAATGAAGGATTGGTTCGCCACATGCTGGCGGTTGAAGCCGCCATGGCGTTTTATGCCGAAAAGTTTGGCGAAGATGTAGAAACCTACCGTGTCACCGGTTTACTGCATGACTACGACTGGGAAATTCACCCCACTTTAGAAGAACACCCCCAAGCGGGCATTGCCTTATTAAGAGAAAAAGGCGTCAGCGAAACCATTTTACGCGCTATCCTTTCGCATGCCGACCATACCAACGTGCCGCGTGAAAGCCGCATGGAAAAAACACTGTATGCCTGTGATGAAATTACCGGCTTTTTAACCGCCGTGGCGATTGTGCGCCCGTCTCGTTCTATTTTAGATTTGGAAGTTTCCTCCGCCAAAAAGAAGTGGAAAGACAAAGCCTTTGCCGCCGGAGCCAGCCGAGAAGATATTGAACGAGCCGCCGCCGAGTTTGGCATTGATGTGTGGGAGCATGTCGGCAACGTCATCACGGCCATGCGCCGCGCCGCGCCCGAGCTTGGCTTGGTTGGCACGCCCCAAGTTTAATTAATCGGTATGCAACCTTTAGACGCAACCCCGCTCCAAAAAGGAATCGAAGCCCTGCAGGCAGGCCGCAACATGCAGGCGCTGGAATACTTTACGCAGGCCATAGAGCAAGACCCGCGCAACGCGCAGGCTTGGCTGGGCATTGCCAGTTTGGTAGAAGAAGCCGAGCAAAAAGAATATTGTTATAAAAAAGTATTGGAAATTGACCCAGCCAACTCGTTTGCGAAAATTGCTCTGCAAGAGCTGCATGCCCCACCCGAGGAGAGCGATTTTCGCTTCTCACCCCCGCCTGCTCCCGTTGCTGCCGAAGCCCCCACGCAGATAGAACCCAAACGCCCGTTGAAAAGCAAGGTTTCGGCGGCTCGTTTTAAGCGAGCCATTGCCCAAGCGGATTTAATCCGTCAGCGCAGCCAAACCGCCAACCGCGTGGTGTTGTTGTTTGTTATTTTATTTATCGCGGGGGCGCTGGGTTTGCTTTCGTGGTTGGTTCCGTTTTAAAGAAGTTAGACGGTAGACATTAGATTTTAGAATTTAGTTAAAAGCGAAAGATGAAAGTGGAAAGTTTGGGGTTTTATTCGTTAATTAGCGACATTTGTGTTAAAGACCTTAGCCTTTAGATTTTAGACTTTGATCTTCTTTGTGAGCCTTCGTGGACGCCTGCCCCCGCACCATGGGGGTCGTGGTTAAGGATTACGATAAGAGCTTAAACACGAATATCACGAATGGGCGAATGCCACGAATTTAATTAAATATTCGATTTATTCGTTGATTTGCGGCATTCGTGTTAAAGATTTCAGACTTTGATCTTCTTTGTGAGCCTTCGTGGACGCCTGCCCCCGCACCTTGGGGGGTGTGGTTA
>CAYOGW010000185.1:0-2777 GCA_964403635.1 uncultured Anaerolineaceae bacterium
CCAAAACGCCCGGCTCGGCCGCCGCCCCGACCGCTGGACTGCACTTTACCCCGCGCCTGCTGGCCGAATTAAAAGCCAAAGGGGTGCGGCTGGCTGAAGTGACTTTGCATGTTGGCTTGGATACGTTTGCGCCGGTGACCGAGGACGACCCGCGCGAGCATGTCATTCATAGTGAGTGGTGTGAGTTGACCCCCGAAATCGCTGATTTAATTAATGAAACCAAGGCGGCGGGCGGGCGTGTCGTTGCGGTGGGTACCACCAGTGTGCGCACACTCGAGAGCGCCGCGCAGGAGAGTGGTTGGGTGGCGGCTTTCTCTGGCCCGACCTCGATTTTTATTTTGCCCGGCTACACTTATAAAGTGGTAGATTGTATTATTACTAATTTTCACTTGCCAAAATCTACTTTAATTATGATGATGAGCGCCTTTGCTGGGCGAGAGTTGATTTTAAGCACCTACCAAAAAGCAGTAGCCGAGGGCTACCGCTTTTTCTCTTTTGGCGACGCGATGCT
Organism: uncultured Anaerolineaceae bacterium; assembly: GCA_964403635.1. Classification (GTDB taxonomy): domain Bacteria; phylum Chloroflexota; class Anaerolineae; order Anaerolineales; family Villigracilaceae; genus JANJTV01. Next base: position 512 of record CAYOGW010000185.1, read on the forward strand.
GATTAAGTAGGGGTTGTTTTTTTGCGTTTACGCTTGCCGCTGGGGGTTAAGTTCATGGCATGGTCTAGTTCGTCATTTAATATTTTTTGTCCCAATTGGTCGCCATAGGCTAAAATTTCTGAAACCGCGCTTAAATCATCTACCGCGATAGGGCGATTCATATCAATTTGAAAGCGGCGAAAATCTAAATTGGGGAAGTAAGTATCGACCAAATTTACCTGCTGGTCTTGTGCCGAATAGCCAAAGCTGTCTAAAATGGGGGTTAACCATGTAATCGTGTTAAACGAATCGACATCTCCTTTTTTAATGGTAGAAGGCGAACGCCCCGTGCCAAGGCTAATTAAGGTGACATCACTGTGCTTCCATTTAAGCATTTGGTCAATTTCGTAAGCGGCTAGGTAGCATGGGTTGTTATACGAGCCAATGGCGCCATCAATAAATTGCCCATCAATGGCGGGTAAAAAAGTAGGCGCCGCGCTAGAGGCCATGGCTGCTTTATATACCGGCCAGTCTTTATACTCCTCTTTATTGGTTTTAATAAAACGGGTTCGGCTTTCTACTAAATTAAAACTGGTCATCACAATATTGCTGTTGGGGTTATTTGCAGAAAATTCCCCCAGGGTTTGTTTGCCAAGTAAGTCTATTAATGTCTTTTTCAATCCATCATTGGGGTATTGATAATTAACAAATAAATTAATTAAGGGCCAAGTGCGCCAGTTTTTCTTAAAAATTTCTCGGCATAAATCTACATACAAACCATCCATTTTAGTAGCAGAGTTGCCCACCGCCAAACTAGTGGCAATAATCGAGCCAGCCGAAGTGCCCACGAAAAGCTCTGCCCGCTCCGAAAGATTAATGCCGGTTGCTTTTTCCACCTGCATTAAGGCGCGCGTTACCATCGCGCCGCGTACACCGCCGCCATCAATTGCAATTGCCAAATGCTTTTTAAAGGGTTTCATTTTGCTCCATTGTCTATTCCGTCTTATTATTGGGTAAAATCATTGTATGGATTCTTTGCAAAAACTGCAAGCAGAAATTATTAATTGCCAAAAATGTCCGCGTTTGGTGGCTTGGCGGCAGCAAGTGGCGCAAGAAAAGCGACGCGCCTATCAAAATGAAGAATATTGGGGCAAGCCTGTCCCCGGCTTTGGAGATGAAAAAGCCAACATTTTAGTAGTGGGATTAGCCCCCGGCGCGCATGGATCAAACCGCACGGGCCGCCAGTTTACGGGAGATGCCTCCGGCGATTTTTTATTCCCCGCCCTGCACCGCGCCGGTTTTGCAGGCTCACCACAGGCTGTCTCCCGTTTTGACGGTTTGACTTTAACGGATATGTACATCACCTCTTCTGGCAGGTGCGCGCCGCCCCAAAACAAACCCAGCACCGAAGAATTAAATACCTGCCAGCCGTATTTAGAACGGGAACTTAATTTAATTAACCCCAAAGTGATTGTTTGCTTGGGGCGCATTGCCTACGAAAGAATATTGAAAATTTATGCCGAACCCAAACAAGGAAAGAAATTTGGGCATGGGCAAGTCTATACCCTGCAAAACGGAATGGTGTTGCTCTGCTCGTATCACCCCAGCCAGCAAAATACCTTAACCGGCAAATTAACCGTTGAAATGTTTGATGAAATTTGGCAAAAAGCCCGCCAATTAATTGGGGCATCAAGTTGAACATTACTTTTTTCTTTTGTTCGCACCAAATCTCTGCCAGCCGCGATTCGCTGCATTTGGCTTATGATTTTCATTATTATTGGCAAGGGCAAAATTATCATCACATCTACAAGGGTTTAATGGCTGGTATCTATTCCAGAGGTCGCATTTTTGAAAAATCGAGTTTAGAAGTGGTTGAAATGCTTTCTAAACTTCCAGAAAATCAATTTAACATAACGGTTTATGATACCGGTACTTTGCAAGGTTGGTTAATGGCTTTAATTAATCGGGTATCCGCTCCAAGTTTAATGATGAATGGTCAAAAATACATCGGTGTTTCTGCTTGTTTTGCATGTGTACAAAAAATCTCTTTAATCAATGGTGGTAACTAAACAATGGCTTCAAAAACAGCAAAAATTTTAATGGGTCTTTTGGTAGTTTTAATTGTGGGGGCGGTTGGCTTTACTGTTTGGGCGCTTAATGTTAATTCGATTACAGAAATTACTCAGCAGGCTTTACAGTCTGATGAGCAAGTTCTTATCACAGACCAAGGGGAGTACATCACCTTTGAGCCTGTGGCAGAACCGGCAAAAACTGGGTTAATTTTTTA
>CAYOGW010000186.1:0-2743 GCA_964403635.1 uncultured Anaerolineaceae bacterium
GTTGCAATCCGTCTTCAAATGCCATCACATCCTCGGCAGAAATAGAATTATCTGCGCCGCCAAAAATGCCAAGCACCGGCGCAGGCAGGTTTTTAAGGATTTCAGGGTTAGTTTCTGGTGACCCGTAAAAAATAACAGTTGCTGCCAATTGATTGTTGTGCAAGCTATACAGCAATGAAACCCGCCCACCGTAACAAAAACCCAAAATTCCTATTTTCTTTTGGTCAACGTTGGGTTGTTCTGTCAGCCAAGCATAAACAGAATCTAAATCTTGATTTACTTGCTCTTGTTTACTGGTGATTACTTGATAAATCGCGCGGGGAATCCAAGTGGTGGTGGAGCCGCGGAAAGTATCTGGGACAATTACCAAATACCCTTCAGCGGCCAGCCCGTCGGCTTTCTCTACAAGCGATTGATTAATTCCATAAAATTCATGAATCATAATCACAGCGGGGAAGGGGCCATTGCCAGCTGGTTGGGTAACATAAGCGGCAACTGTTGGCCCGCCATTAACGCCTTCGACCTGTGTGTTTGTCAACGCTGAAATTCTCTCCTCATTTCCCAAGCCCGCCAATGGGATGGATACGAGCAAAGCGATAATGAATACGGCTATTATTCCAACAAGGATTAAGAAGGTTTTTTTAATTAAGCTCCACATAGAACTCCTTTCGTTTGACCGATTGTAACACCTTGACAAAAATTTCAAAACGCGTAAAATACGCTATATACCATCCATATGGATGGTATATAGAAGGAGAAGCGATGCCCGACAGTGAAAAAGTAACCATTAATATGAACGCAGTTGATTTAGGAAAAGTGGATTTGTTGGTGCAAGAAGGCGTCTACAGCAATCGCACCGATTTTATTCGCACCGCCATTCGATCCCAATTGGAGAAACACAGCATGGAAATTCAACAAACCGTAACTCGTCATTCTTATGTTATCGGTGTTTTATCCTATAACCGTGAAGATTTTGAAAAAAGAAAGGCGGCTGGCACACGCCTAAAGATGACCGTTGTAGGCGTTTTAAATTTACAAGATGATATTTCGGCTGAACTGGCGCGCGAAGTAGTTGAATCGGTGCAGGTGCGCGGTGTGTTTGATGCCCCGCAAGCGATTAAAGATGCCCTGGCAGATCGGATGCTATAAGTATGTGTTGGTAGTTTGATAAAAAACACTTGCGAGAGCAGGTGTTTTTTTTAATTAATAAAACACAATATAAATTTGTAATAATTAATAAAATTTGATTTAATATTGACAAAAATTAAAAACTATATAAAATAATTCAAAATTGATTTAATTAAAGTTAAGTAGGAGAATTTCAATGAACGAATCTTCTTCCATTCCAAAAAATTGGGCGGCGCGTTTCTTCACCATCTGGACAGGACAAGCTTTCTCTATGTTTGGTTCAGCTTTGGTTCAGTTTGCTTTAATTTGGTGGTTAACACAGCAAACCGGATCTGCTACGGTTTTGGCTTTTGCTTCATTGATGGCTATGCTGCCCCAAATTTTGCTGGGTCCAATCGCTGGGGCGTATGTCGATCGGCATAACCGCCGCCTCATTATGATTGCGGCAGATGGAATCATTGCCTTATCTACCTTGGTGTTGGTGTTTCTTTTTGCCCAAGGGTGGATTCAGACTTGGCATATTTATTTGGTTATGGCAATTCGTTCGGCGGGCGGCGCTTTCCATTGGCCTGCCATGAGCGCCTCTACTTCTTTATTAGTCCCCAAAGACCAATTAACCCGTGTCAGCGGCTTAAATCAAACCCTACAAGGGTTAATGGGCTTGGTAGCTCCGCCGGTTGGCGCGTTGTTAATTTCAGTTTTTCCAACACAAGGCGTGTTAATGATTGATGTCTTTACTGCGCTTTTGGCTATCTTGCCGTTGTTATTTATTCCCATTCCTCAACCGGTGCATGCCGACGAGGAAGAATCGCAGACCAAACCTGGCCTATGGGCAGATATGCGCGCTGGTTTTTCGTTTATGCTGGCTTGGCCGGGCATCTTAGCCATTGCTTTGCTGGCAACCATCATTAATTTTTTACTAACCCCCATGAGTTCTTTAATGCCTTTACTTATTACCAAACACTTTGGCTTAGGCGCGCTCGAACTCGGCTTTGTGGATACGGCTTGGGGGGTTGGAATTTTGGCAGGCGGGTTGGTCTTAAGCGCGTGGGGTGGTTTTAAAAGAAAAATTTTTACTTCATTGTTGGGCATTTGCGGTTTAGGGGTGGGCGTATTTATCATTGGCATTGCCCCTGCCAATATGTACTGGCTGGCTTTGGCAGGCATGGGCTTAATTGGCATTATGGTTTCATTTGCCAATGGGCCATTGCATGCCATTTTACAATCGGCGGTGCCAGCCGAAATGCAAGGGCGGGTAATGAGTTTAATTCACACCTTTGCCATGGCTATGTCGCCGCTTAGTTTAATTTTTGCAGGGCCGCTAGCAGATGCGTATGGCGTTCAAGTTTGGTATTTGGTGGGCGGCGGGTTGTGTTTGTTGGTGGGTGCAGCCGGTTATTTTATTCCCGTTATTGTGCATGTAGAAGAAAATCAGCAAAACACTTCTATTCCCCAGCCTGTACCAGCGATTAAATAAAACAGTCTTCTCCTGCAGCACGGATTAAGCAAGCGCTTAATCCGTGCTTTTCATTAAGGTTGTTTAAACAACCCCATTTTTTTAGAAATCACCGCAAAACGAGACGTTAACCGAATTAATGGAGAAGATAGCCGAACC
>CAYOGW010000187.1:0-2694 GCA_964403635.1 uncultured Anaerolineaceae bacterium
GAAGAATACGATTTAATCTTCACGCCCAACGCCAGCGGCGCGCTTAAACTGGTCGGCGAAAGCTACCCCTTTGCGGCGGGCGGGCAATATCTGCTTACGTTTGATAATCACAACTCGGTCAATGGCATTCGCGAATTTGCTCACGCGCGCGGCGCCGATGTAACCTATGTACCCGTTATGCTGCCTGATTTAAGAGTCGATGAAAGCGGGCTCACCCAAAGCTTGAATCTCGCCCAAAAAGGCGGCAACAACCTGTTTGCTTACCCCGCCCAATCGAACTTCTCTTCCGTTAAGCATCCGCTGACATGGATCGATCAAGCCCACGCCGCAGGCTGGGATGTATTACTCGATGCGGCCGCTTTTGCGCCGACCAACAAACTCGATTTAAGTGTCTATAAGCCAGAATTCATCCCGATTTCTTTTTACAAAATTTTCGGCTACCCAACCGGACTGGGCGCCTTAATTGCCAAACGGTCGGCTTTAGCCAAACTGCACCGTCCGTGGTTCGCAGGCGGAACGATTACAGTGGTTTCGGTGCAAGCCGAAAAGCATTACATGGTGGATGGGCATTCGGGTTTTGAAGATGGCACGGTGGATTACTTAAGCATCCCCGCCATTGAAATTGGCTTGCGCCATATTGAAGCGGTGGGCATGGATTTAATTAAGGAGCGTGTCCGTACGCTCACCGGTTGGCTGTTAGATAACCTAACCGCCATGAAACACAGCACCGGCGTGCCATTGGTGCGCTTGTATGGCCCAGCCACAACCGAAGCGCGCGGCGGGGCAGTGACGGTTAATTTTTACAATCAGCATGGCCAAGCCATTGATCACCGCTCGGTGGAAGAGATGGCCAATCACAAGAATATTTCTTTACGCACGGGTTGTTTTTGCAACCCAGGCGCGGGCGAGGTGGCGTTAGAAATCTCGCGTATGGAATTGGACGTCTGTTTTAACGGCCCGGGCCACGAAGAGCGCTTAACCCTGGATGACTTCCGCTTGTGTATTGATGGCAAGAACAGTGGCGCGGTGCGCATTTCGGTGGGTATGGTCACCAATTTTGACGATATTCAGGCCTTTCTTAAGTTCTGTGAAGGCTTGTTAAGGTAGGGGTTTTGTAATGGGATATCTGCTTAATTAATAATTGGGTATCTAAATTGTGAATACATAATTATTACACTCCTAGAAAGCGAAATTTACATAGGACACAATCATGGTGCTTAATCGAAAAAACTTTTTAGCTGTTTTTACCGTTGCTGTAGGTTCAGTTGGAGCAGTTATAGTCGGGATAAATGAAAACATAATTGAATATTACTGCTCACTAAATTCTCTGTTCTTGAGTTTCGATTTATCAAAAAATATATACTGTGGCACAGTAGTAATAATCACTCATATAATTTTCATATCTAGTTTATTTATGATGGCTATTTTTATAATAGCAAAATTATTAAGTGCAATACCGCATATCGACCACAAAAAAAGAACAAGTGAAATAGATTTAAATAAACTTAAGTTGGCCGATAGCATGTTGAGAAGGTCAAGTTGGGTAGATTATGATGAGTATTCTCTTACACTTATTAACGATACCGGGGGAGATATAAAAAGATGTTACGTTATGCTTGACGAAGTTTTATGGAAAAACTTCAAGGGTAGATGGGAAGTAATGGAAAAGGAAGTTTATAGTAAACCATTCAAGCCAAAAATAAGCAATACTGTAGATGGAAAAATTGATTTAGATAATAGGGACAGAGTAGATTTTGTTTTTATTTCTCATAATGAATATCCAATTTTAAATTCGACAATAAACAGGAACGAAATTGAAACGAATTTTGACTTTGTGTTTTTTGGAGATGAGCACATAAATATTGGGTATGGGCCAGATTTACGATTGAAAATCAGCATTAGAGGAAAAGATGAAAACGAAAAGAATTTTGAGCCAATCTTGTATGATCTTTATCTTCATTTGAAGAAACATCACGGTATTCCAAAAGTTGATATTACGAAAATTAAAAGAATCAACAAATGAGATTCGCCGAGATGTTTAGCTTTCTAAAAAAGAAAAATTTGATAAGCATTGAACAAGGTACATGGTATTACTCCAGCGTGGATTTGAATTTCACAGGCTTTGCAGCACTTAATTTTGTAAGATATATTGATGTAAACGGCGATAGAGAAGCTGCAATTGTCCGATTTTTGGATAAAGATTATTTTCCGACCAGAGATTTATTGCTACTGCCATATTCAAGTAAAAAGAATTATTTCAGAGCAAGCTCCGAAGAGACTCTTGCGGTCTGGACTTTTAATGCCACAAATATTGGCGATGTTGAAACCATAGACTTGAAGTCAGATTGGCCGAAGAACATTCTTGATAAAGCAGTAATCACGCCGTCAATCGAAATCGCAAAGAAATTAACAGGAGATTAATTAATGAACAAAGCCATCCGCTTTCACACCACCATCTTACAAACCGGCCAAAACACGGCGGGCATTCAAGTTCTCGAAGAAAATCAGAGAAATAAAAGGAGATTCGCATGAATCCAGCAAAAGACAATAAAGGTTTTACCGCCGCAGAAAAAGCGGCCATGAAAGAACGTGCCAAAGAATTAAAAGCAGAGGAACGTGCAAATAAAGATAAGGCCGCCGGTGAAAAGGATGTGCTTACCAAAATTGCCGAAATGTCCGCGCCCGAACGGGATA
>CAYOGW010000188.1:0-2684 GCA_964403635.1 uncultured Anaerolineaceae bacterium
TGCATCAGACACTTTCAACGGGCGGCCATTCGACCAAGCCCCTTTGCCGCTTTCGCCCAAAAACATTTCGTCGCGCATTGGGTCGTAGACCGCTCCCAAAGCCAGCTGACCCTGGTAGCAATAGGCAATCGAAACGCAAAAAACCGGCACGCCGTGCGCGTAATTAACCGTGCCATCCAGCGGGTCTATATACCAAACATGCTCGGCGCTTCCGGCGGTTTCGCCGCTTTCTTCTGCAAAAATTTGATGATTTTCAAACAAGCGTTGAATCTCACCGATCACAAATTCTTCAGACTTGTGGTCCACTTCGGTCACAAGGTCAATTTCCCCTTTAAAGCTAACTTTCACATTTTGTTCGTAATGGTCATGCAAAATTTTTCCGGCCTGGCGAGCAATTCGCTCCAGGTCGGTTAAAGTCGGTTGATTATTCATTTTTATCTACTCTGCAGATTTAATTTCATCCAGCGCGCGATAGACGTCTCTTAATTCACTCTGAATGTGGGTTTTATCTAAAATAGCTTGCTCTAACATGCTGCTAAAGGCTAATTTCTGTTCTTCGGGTAAGGTAGGGATTAATCGTTCAAAACGAGCAATCTGTGTGCTTTTATGGCGCAGTTTATGTTCTAGCCGTTCTTTATAGCCTGTATAAAAGGTCTTAGAATTTAAAGCAGGCGGCATGGTGGCCGGGTCACTGGTCATAATTTCGGCTACGGTCAGCAAAAATTCTTCAGTATCAATCGGTTTTTCTAAAAAGCGAGCCGCGCCTAAACTCATCGCAAAGGCACGGTCTTCAGGGGTGACATAAGTTGCCGAAAGAAACACCACTGGGATATTTCTTGTCTCCGCATCTGAGCGCAATTGCTGCACAAAAGCGTAACCATCCAGCTTGGGCATCAAAATATCGGTAATAATCATGGCGGGTTTGTCGGCGCGGGCTATTTCTAACCCTTCGGCGCCGTTCTGTGCGGTAATCACTTGGTAGCCTTTAAATCGCAACGTAACCTCGATTAATTCGAGCACATTGGGTACATCTTCTACAACTAAAATTTGTCCGGTTCGCATGTGTTTATTGTAGCCCTGAACTGCTTAATTAATCTTTCCAAATTCGTTTGCCAGCCGCAGAAAGAGCCAATTCAACCGCCAGCTTAGCCGTTTGGTTATGGGCATCTAAAATAGGGTTTACTTCTACCAAATCCATCCCTACTAACTTACCCGTTTCAGCCATCACTTCACAAATTAAATGGGCTTCGCGGTAGGTCAGCCCACCCTTGACGGGTGTTCCCACGCCGGGGGCTTCGGTTGGGTCTAGCGCGTCCATATCAAAAGATAGGTACAAACCATCCGTCCCTTTGCTGACATGCTCAATAGACTGGCTGATGCATTTGGAAACCCCATAAAGGTCTACCTGCTCCATACTAAAAACCAACACACCGGCTTCTCGCAGGTTTTTCTTCTCGCCTTCATCTAAATCGCGCGCGCCAATCACCGCCACATTTTGTGGGTTAATCACCGGAACGGCTTCCTCCCACAGCTGAGTCAAACGCGCATCACCCATGCCGCAAAGGGCAGCCAATGGCATGCCATGAATATTGCCCGAAGGCGTTGTTTCGTGGGTATTAAAATCAGCATGGGCATCTACCCAAATCACACCCAATTTTTTATGTTTGGCCGCCCCGCGGATAGAACCCAGCGAAATGCTATGATCGCCGCCCAGCACCAAGGGAAATGCCCCCGCCTGAATACTGCTGGCAACCGCTCCCGCCGCACGGCGCGCCATCGGCACAATGCAGTCGATATATCTTAAATTGGGCTCATTCACCGTGCACGTTTCGGTAATCGGCACATCCAAATTGCCTTTGTCTTCTACTTCATGTCCCAGCGCTTCTAACCCCTTCCGCAAATTCGCATAGCGGATGGCGCTGGGCCCCATATCTACCCCGCGGCGACCGGCGCCAAAATCTATGGGGATACCAATAACATCAATTTTCATTCATTTAATCCTTCATTAAGTTGATAAGTAGCCGCTTCTACCGAATAAACTTTGCCCCGTTTAATCACCTTGCTGACTAGGTTGGTAGCATAACGGTAACCCAAATGCTGATAATCGGCTACCGAAAGAATCAGCAAATCAGCTTGTTTGCCTACTTCAAGCGAGCCAATTGTATCCGCTTGGCGAATGGCATGTGCCGAATTAATCGTGCTGGCGGCAATCGCTTGGGCTGGGGTTAATTTCATAGCACGGCAAGCCAGACCAATAATAAACTGCATCGATTCATTCCAAGTGGTACCCGGGTTACAGTCTGTTGCCAGCGCAAAATAAGCATTCGCTTTAATTAATTGTTGCGCTGGGGTATAGTCTTTCTCTGCCAAGCCAAAAGGGGTACCGGGCAAAGAGACAGCCACCGTCTGGCTGGCGGCTAAAGCGGCGATATCCGCTTCGGAAGTCCGTACCAAGTGATCAGCGGAGACCGCCCCCAGTTCAGCCGCCAAACTAGCGCCGCCCAAGTTGTCAAATTCATCCGCATGAATTTTAAGCGGGAAGCCCAAACGCTTGGCTTTCTCTAAAATTTGGCGGCTCTGGGATAAATCAAAGGCTTTGGTTTCGCAAAAAACATCTACAAACGGCAAGGGCTGGCTGGGCGCGTGACTTTGCCACCAAGCCAAAAGTTCCGGCAGCATGGTTT
>CAYOGW010000189.1:0-2657 GCA_964403635.1 uncultured Anaerolineaceae bacterium
GTAGCCTTCTTTTGCTAAGGTTAATGCAAAGGCTTTCCCGAGGCGATGAGCTGCTCCAGTGACAATAGCCAACGAAGTTTGATTAAGCATGAATTAATTGTACGTCAAAAAAAAGGATGCCGCCTTGAGGGCGGCATCTCTTAGATTATTTAAATAAATTGCTGACAAAAAACCAGATATTGGCTGGTCTTTCTGCTAGGCGGCGCATAAAGTAAGGGTACCACTGCGCCCCATACGCAACATAAACGCGGACTGGATACCCTTCGGCAGCCAACTGTTCTTGCAAATCTCGTCGAATGCCGTAGAGCATCTGAAACTCGATGCCGTTTTTGGGCAAGCCTACTTTTTCGGCATACACTTTGGCAAAAGCGATTCGTTTTTCGTCGTGAGAAGCAATCGCCACGATTGGCGGAATTCGCCCGTCTTTGCTTAATTTGCTTTTTTGCTCAAGCGAGGCATCGATTAGTATGGAAGCCAAGGTGTCATAATTGGCATCCACATCGGCTTTGGCAGGAAAAGCCACCTCTGGCGGTTCTTTATAGGCACCTTTCACCAAGCGAAAGCGAATCCCTTTGGATAGCATCGCGCGGACATCTTGTTCCGCACGGTAGAGATACGATTGCACCGCCATACCAAAGGTGTTTACCGCCAAGCCACGCTCGTATTGTTCGTTGTAAAGCTGAATGGTTTTATCCACCCAAGGGCTGTCTTCGATATCAATGCGCACAAAGTTGCCATATTTTTTGGCTACACTTAATATTCTGCTTAGGTTGGCACGGCAAACTTCATCATCCATTCCCATGCCAATTTGAGTTAATTTAATTGAAATATTTGAACGAACGCCCGCTTTTTGAATGGCTTCTAACACCGCGATAATGCCGTCTGCGGCAGCATTCGCTTCTTCAGGGGTTGCGGTGTGTTCGCCCAATTGGTCTAAGGTGGCGTTAATTCCTTTTTCATTGAGCGCTTTCACCACATCAATGGCTTCATCAATAGTTGTGCCTGCCACAAAGCGAGAAGCAACTTTCCATGCAAACGACCAATTGGTTACAATATTTTCAATCCAACTGGCTTTCGACAGATATATAAAAAACGAACGAAGCATTTTCACCTCATGTGAAATTTTAATTAACCTTGAGTCGATTGGCATTTTAACACAAAGCGCCAGCAAGCCAGTTTAACCTTCATTTGCTTATGTTATACTCCCGTGCTGAAAATTGGAGTAGGAACGAAAATGAAGCTTTCCCTTTATTCAAAAACTGTTTGGGGTGTACTCGGTTGGACCATCCTTGTTATTTTATGGGGTGCCGTGGTTCGCGCCACTGGTTCTGGAGCAGGCTGCGGTAGCCATTGGCCTACATGTAACGGCGGTACACTTCCAACATTCGAAGCCACCGAAACCATTATTGAATTAACTCATCGTGCCATGAGCGGCGCCGCATTACTTATTGTGCTAGGCATCATTATCTGGGGCTTCTTTCTCTTTCCAAAAGGTCACATTGTCCGCAAAGGATTAATTGCCACCGGTGCTTTTTTTATTCTAGAAGCCTTACTTGGCGCCGGCTTGGTCTTGCTCGACTTGGTTGGCGACAATGATTCAATTCACCGCGCCATCGCCATCGCGCTTCATTTACTTAATACCTTTGTATTATTAGCCATTATTGCATTAACCGCCGCGTGGATATCTGGCGCGAGCCATCTCACCATTAAAAACAAGGGTGCTTGGCCAATTTGGATCGGCCTCGGGCTGGCCGGTATCGGCCTGATTGGCATGACCGGAGCGATTACCGCGCTGGGAGATACCCTCTTTCCGGCCCAAAGTTTAGCGGCAGGAATTACCCAAGAGAGCGACCCAAACGCTCATTTCCTCATTCGCTTAAGAATTATTCACCCCATCCTTGCCATATTGATTGGCACTTACTTGTTAATGCTCACCAAGAGGGTTTTGACTCGCTTTCAGGACAGCTTAACCCGTAAACTGGCTTACACACTCATGGGCTTAATCCTCGCTCAATGGGCGGCTGGCTTAATTAATGTCATACTATTAGCACCTGTTTGGATGCAAATTATTCACTTATTTTTAGCAGACTGTGTTTGGCTGACAGCTATTTTTACTTCAGCCCGAGTACTTTCTGTTGATAACCATGAAATTAAATCGGAGGAACTGTGAACCTTAACCTAAGAATCACCCGAGATTCTTCCTTTTTTCTACGCTGGATTTCACTCATCTTTGTAGCAAGCGCTTTGGGGCTAACTGCTTTCCAATTGGTAGAATACAGCCGCCTAAGAGGGAATTATCCGCCTGGCTTAACCGTCGCGGGCGTGCCGGTGGGTGGGGTTGCACCGCAAGAAGCCGCGGAAAGACTTTTACAAGTATATACATCGCCGATTGAAGTGCAATATGCCAATGCCACCATTCACATAGAACCTAGCGTGGTTGGCTTTCAAATTGACACCGAATCTATGTTAGCCGCTGCTGACCTGCAACGCACAGGCGGAAGTTTTTGGCTGGGGTTTTGGGATTATTTATGGAACACCCAATCACAAACAGAAGATATCCCACTCCTTGCAACTTTTTCTGAAGAAAGATTGCGCGAATATTTAAAAAATGAGATTTCAACCCGCTACGACATCCCAGCCGTAGCCGCCTTACCAGT
>CAYOGW010000190.1:0-2626 GCA_964403635.1 uncultured Anaerolineaceae bacterium
TGCCAGTGCTTAACCCCCGCCCAATTAATGTTGTATTTTTTATTGCCTTCCTTAGCCTATTTGTTTATAGCATTATTCGGTTTTCAAAAATCAAAACTATTTTGTTTCAAGCACTCCCATTGTTATTGCTGACTCTTTTTGTTATTTTAAAAATTCCAAACTTTGCCGAAACCCTACTTAAATACACATCCCTTTTGCCAAGCGGCGAATCAGAAGCGCCACTAACTCTCTCTTGGCTTGGGTTCTCCTACATTGCCTTTCGGCTTTTACATACTCTGCAAGATGCTCGCGGCGGACGCTTACCCGAAACCAACCTGCAAGAATATTTTAATTATGTGCTCTTTTTCCCAGCTTTAACCGCTGGCCCCATCGACCGCATAGAACGATTTATAAAAGACTTGCGCCACCCTGCGGCGCTCGAAAACAACGACTGGGTAGAAGCCGGAAAACGCCTAAGCATCGGCCTTGCCAAAAAATTTATTCTGGCAGACCTGCTCGCCTTGCTCACTTTAGATGACCGCCTCGCGGGTTTACTTCCAGCGGGCATGTGGGCTTGGTTTTTCTTATATCTCTACTCTTTAAGAATCTACTTTGACTTCAGCGGCTACACTGACATTGCCATTGGCATTGCCCGTTTCATGGGCATTCGCTTACCCGAAAATTTCAACGCGCCCTATTTAAAACCCAATCTAACCCTATTTTGGAATGCCTGGCACATGACCTTAACCCAATGGTTTCGAGCCTACTTCTTTAATCCATTCACCCGCTGGCTGCGCATAAAAAACCTCCCAGCCGCGTTCATTATCTTCATCACACAAATTGCCACCATGCTGGTAATTGGGTTGTGGCACGGCATCACATGGAATTTTGCGCTATGGGGTGTATGGCATGGCATTGGCTTGTTTGTTCAAAACCGTTGGAGCGAATATTTTCGTCAACACCCAATTCAGTGGATGCAAGCAGAAATTCCTGCAAAATGGATGAATGCTTTCAATATATTTTTAACGTTTAATTATGTGAGTATTGGCTGGCTGTTCTTTAGCCTTTCCAGCCCATCAATAGCTTTTTCTATGCTGATGAAACTCTTCGGAGCATCCTAATGCAACCCATTCGCCCGTGGCACATCCTTGCAAAGGCATTAATTCTTTTCATGCTTGCCAATTTCTTATTTGCGGTCATTAATCCACCTGTAGAAAAAATTACTCTCTATAACACGTTACTGCCCGGGCGGTTGAGATTTCCGTTTGGAGATGGGATTGCTCATTACGACCTAACCATTGATGAGTTAGAAGCCCTTTTTGCATCTCATATTCTTAGCGGCACGCCCAAAACAAAAGATGAATTTCGGGTGCTGGTCTTGGGTGATTCAGCGGTTTGGGGAGAACAGTTATCAGAACAGGAGACGCTTGCGGCTCAATTAAACGGCTTGGGCTTAACCTGCCAGAATCAATCTGTTCGCTTCTACAATCTGGGGTATCCTCATCCTTTCGCGTTAAAAGATTTAATTATTTTACAAAAAGGAATGGAATATCAACCCGATGCGGTGATGTGGATGCTGACTTTAAACACCATTCGCAAGAAACAAGTGAACCCATTTTTAACCAATAATTACCAGCAATCACTTTCGGTTTTAGCAGAAACCGATTTAGATTTTGATATTTCGCTTTTACAAAAACCTGAGCCAACTCTGTGGGATAGAAGTATTGTTGGGCAAAGAAACCGATTAAGCCGTTTGTTCAGCGCGCAATGGTTTGGTTTTTACTGGGCGGCGGGCGTAGAGCCAGAACATAACCTTGAAGCAATAGCACCCATTAAAAACGACTTAGATGACGACCTACGCTATGCCGAACTTGAGCCAGACCAATCGATTAATGCTATTCTTTGGAAAGAAGCCTTACACGCCGCGATCTTTTTAGCAAAGCAAACCCCGCTTATTTTTGTAAACGAGCCCATGTTTATTGCCACAGGAGAAAACAGTGACGTTCGCTATAACAAGTTTTATCCAAAATGGGCGTTTGATGAATATAGGCAAATTATCGCCGCCGAAGCGATTATAAACAACTGGGCTTATCTAGACCTATGGAACAGTATTCCCAACCAATATTTTAGTGACACACCTTTACATTTAACCGCTGAAGGTGAAAAAATGCTCGCCGAACAAATTGCTCCTTATTTTTTAAGCGAAGTTTGCAACCCTTAATTAATCGATTGACAAAAGGAAACTATGAAAGCAAAATTTCACCCATTAAATACCTACATTGGCTACCCACCAGAAGAAATGCTGCAACGCGCCAAAGATTTTTATGCCGAAATGCAGCGCCGCCGCACCGTACGCATGTTTTCAGACAAACCTGTGCAAAGAGAAGTGATTGAACAATGCCTGCTAACCGCTGGAACAGCCCCCAACGGAGCCAACCTTCAGCCGTGGCATTTTGTTGCCGTGAGCGACCCAGCCCTTAAAAAAGAAATCCGCGCGGCAGCCGAAGCCGAAGAACACGAGTTTTATACCCGCCGCGCCACCCCCGAATGGCTGGAAGACTTAAGCTACCTTGGCACCGATGAACACAAACCCTTTTTAGAAACAGCCCCATATTTAATTGTTGTCTTTAGCCAAAACCACCGCGTT
>CAYOGW010000191.1:0-2614 GCA_964403635.1 uncultured Anaerolineaceae bacterium
AAATTTGTCAGCGCCGAAAGCGTTTTAGCCAATGGTAGCAATTATGCTTGCTGGCTGCGTTTAACTACCGGCGAAAACCAGTGCTATACCGATCCTGAAAACCCAATTCACGCTTCAGACAGCCTGCCGTTTTTAGAGCGGCGCGGTCAGTTTGCTACTACTTTAGAAACTTGGCAGGGTTTGCAAATCCTTACCACTGGCACCTACCAAATTGCGGGGGTTAACCGAACCGGCGAATTTATAGTAGTTAATTTAAATGATGAAGGTACATCCTTATATCAATCCGAGCATAAACTGCCCACGCTTTCTTTTGCTGGCCCGCTTAGAGATTTTGCTGAAAATCTTCTATACATGGTATTTTCTACGCAGCACCAAGGAAAAACATCCATCACATTGTTTGATAAGAAAAATTTTGCCGAAATCAAAGGCTTGGTTCAATATCAAAAAACAGGAGATCGTATTCAGAAACCTGTTGCGCTTTCGGTAGATGGCGGTGAAGTGTACTTTTTAGAATTAAATCTGGACACTGGCTTCTCATCCCTTCAGGCGGTTACCGTTAATGGAGAAGTCAGCACGCTGGCTAAGCTGGAACTGCCTGCCGAACCTGAGGAGATGGTCGTCTCTCAAACCGGTTTATTTGTTATTGGTTTAAAAGATGGCAGCTTATTTATTTATGATTCAGTCACTGGTAACACCCAAAGCCTGCAATTTTCGCAAGAGCCCATTAGCCGAATGTCTTTTTCGGCAGACGGTCGCTTTTTGGCTGTAGCCAGCACGCTTCGTTTTGCTGTATTAGGGGTTGTACCATAAAGCAAATTTTATTCTTTATGAATACCAAATTAATTAATGACAACTAACCTATTCCTTAGTTATTCTCGTCGTGAAACATTATTTATTAGCGACATGCACGCCAGCCTAGAAAAAAAGGGATTTTCAGGTTGGTTAGATTATTTACACATACTGCCTGGGCTGCCGTGGCAGGCTCAAATTGATGCGGCTATTAAAGCCTGTGATACATTGGTTTTAGTAGTTTCAAAAGCATCCATGGAATCGCCTAACGTGCGCCGAGAATGGGGCCATGCGATTGTATTAAAAAAACGCATCGTTTTAGCTGTTTTTGAAGCCCAGCCCATCCCTGAACCGTTACAAGGCTTAGAGTGGGTGGATTTTCGAGATAATTTTGATGGTGGGATAAAACAATTAATCGGAGTGATTTCTCGCCCGCCGCAGCCCCCTGTAAAAGAATTTCCTACTTCAGGCTTTCGTATGCCATTGCGGGTTTGGGGGGTTGTTGCGGCCAGTATTGTTACAGGAATTTTATCTATACCAGCCTTTTATAGCTTAGTAATCCCGTTTTATTTGGTTCCTTTACCATATCAAATTCTTAAACGGCAATATGATTATTTTCGGGTTGGGTTTTCTGTTATTGTCTTGCCGATTGTTTTGTTTTTTTCAGCCATGTTATTTGTTGATTATTTTCCTGAATTTTTTATTATTACAAGTTTTTTTAGCTTAATCTGGGCGCCTATTTTCTTTCTGTTGCTGCAAAGCCGTGCTTTGCGCCGTTGGGTTTATCCTTTTGCTGCCAGACCGAATCCGATTCCTGCCGTTAAGATAAAAACCCCCAGCCCAGCCAGCCTGCGGTTCGGCATCGATTATGCGGTTGAAGATGGGCATTATGCCGATGATTTTATTCAACAAATGGAAGCGGAAGGGCATCACTACGTTTTAAATGACCAGCCAATAGACGCCGCCTTTGTATTTATTTCTCAATTTAAAAAAGAAACAATTTACGACATTAATTCACAAATTGTTTACCCTGTTATTTTGCAAAACACTACCGACGTGCCTAGAGAGTTACAGCGCTTGCAGTGGATGGATTTTCGGCGCGGGTTAAGAAATGTGCAAGCCTTGGCGCGTTTGTTATATGACCCGGTTGAATTATTAAAAGTATTAGGCATTGTGCCATTGGGCAACCAAGTTGTGATGCCGTATATTGTGCAGATGATGATTTATTTATTAACTGTGGTGGCGGTTTTTTCGGTTACGGGTTGGATACCAACTTTATTGTTTATTGATGCAGAATTAGTGCACCACCCCAATTTTGCTGGGTTTTTAATCTATAGCTTGGCTGTGATTGGAGTAACCTTAAGTTTGATTATTGTAACCATCCAAGCTTTAATTAAACGAAGCGGCTGGCTGGCTTCTAAAAAGGGTTTGTTTTTTGCTTATTTGGGTTTATTTTTCTTAGGCTGGATGGCTTATGGGGGAGTCGGTTTTCAAATGGAACTGCTTGGCGGAAATGCGCCCAAACAAGTGATTGGCCCCGCGCTAGGACCCATTAGTTTTGTTTTAGGCTCGCTGGTGATTTTGGTGATGTTGCCCTTTACATGGCGAGATTTAAATCGCTGGCTTCCAGCAAAAAATAAAAAATAAAAATAGTTAATTAAAAAAGACACCTTTTGGGTGTCTTTTTTGTTGTGGTCGACCTGGGATTCGAACCCAGAACCTGCTGATTAAGAGTCAGTTGCTCTGCCGTTGAGCTAGTCGACCAAGTTGCGGCTGAAATTATACCCCAAAGGAATTAAGTGTCAATGAGACCCCCTTTGAGCGG
>CAYOGW010000192.1:0-2525 GCA_964403635.1 uncultured Anaerolineaceae bacterium
GGTTACAAGTGGTCATGGATGCCTGTATGCGCTTCACCCATCGCAGGTTAATTGGTTTTAAACCTATTAGCTTGTCTTAATTGGTTACAAATTAAATAGCCCAAAAGGCAATGTATTAAAGAGGCCAATGCGTTAATTGCATTGGCCTCTTTAATTTCAGCAGGCTATTCCGAAACGGAAACAAAAAAGAATCAAATTTTACCTAAACGGCATTTTTTAAGGTTGAAATTTCCGATTAAGACAAAAAGCAGTTGATTTTATTCTTTTAATTCTGTATGCTTTAACCGTATTTATACTTACGCCCACAGGAGAATCCGATATGCCCCGTTCACCCTTAGCCAATCAATTGCAAGATATTGCTTCCGTTGTTTCAGAAGCATCCAAGCGTAATGTGACCACAGAACAAGTGATTTCAGAACGCGCTTCAACGCGACATACACGTCGCGACTTTTTGAAACTGGTTGCCGCCACCATGGCCGCTGCAGCGCTTCAACCTGCTACGCGAGCTTTTGCTGCCGCCCCACGCATTGCAGTAGTAGGTGCTGGGCTGGCCGGTCTCACAGCGGCCTACCGTTTAAAACAAGCGGGATACACCGCTACTGTATTTGAAGCAGCCGATCGCATCGGCGGGCGCTGCTGGACTGGCCGCGGACTGTTTAATGACGGTCAAATCATTGAGCATGGCGGTGAGTTAATTGATACGGGGCATACCCATATTCGTCAATTAGCCCAAGAACTAGGTCTTAAATTAGACAACTTGTTTAATAGCGATCCCAGTGGTTTAGAGCCTTTGTTTTATTTTGCTGGTCAGCCGTACACTTACACACAAGCCACCAACGATTTAAAATCCATTTGGCAAAAAGTGCACAGCGATGTTTCTTCTGCCAGTTACCCAACCCAATACAACCTATATACCCAACGCGGCTGGGAACTAGACCACATGTCTATTATTGACTGGATTAACGAAAGTGTTCCGGGCGGCGTTAATTCTCGCCTCGGCAAGCTGCTGGATGTTGCCTATAACATTGAATATGGCGGCGAAAGCAATATCCAAAGTTCATTAAACTTGCTTTATTTGCTGGGCTATTCTGGTCAAGGACAATTGCGGTTATTTGGTCCTTCTAACGAAAAATATCACGTTCAGGGCGGTAATGACCAAATTACAGACCGCATGGCTGCCGCATTAACCGGTCAAATTCAACTTGGCAGTGAGTTGGTAGCCATTAAACGCAATACCGATTCAACCTATACGCTCACCATTAAAAGCGGCAGAAAATTAACCGATTCAACCTACGACAAAGTGATTTTAGCCATTCCATTTTCTATCTTACGAAATTCAGTAGATTTCACCAACGCCGGTTTTAGTGATTTAAAGAAAACAGCCATTAACGAATTAAGTATGGGAACCAACTCCAAAATGCAATTGCAGTTTAACGACCGCTACTGGGAAGGCCTCGGTCAAAACGGAGATACCTTCGCAGATACCGGTTATCAAGCTACTTGGCATGTCACCCGCGCCCAGCCTGGTGCTTCGGGTATTTTGGTAGACTACACCGGCGGAAACATCGGCGCTAGTTTCGGCTCTGGGAAACCAGCCGACCGTGCCAAACAGTTTTTGCAGCAAATAGAACCCGTGATGCCAGGCATTACACCCAAATGGAATAATAAAGTAGTCATTAATCACTGGCAGTCTTATAAGTGGACTCGCGGCTCCTACTCTTTTTGGAAGGTTGGTGAATACACTCGCTTTTCTGGCATAGAAGGGGTACGAGAAGGCAATTGCTTTTTTGCTGGTGAACATACTTCCGTTGATTTTCAGGGTTACCTTAACGGAGCCGTTGAAACAGGCCAGCGGGCAGCCAACGAAATTTTGGCAGATTATAAATAAACAAAAAATAATAAGAACAAGCCGCAAGCCTGCGGCTTGTTCTTATTTAAGCGGTTGTATAATTTTTATTAATCAATCAAAACAAACCGTTGGAGTGTAAATATGGATGAATTCTTTAAAACAGCCGAAACCTACATCTCAGGGTCAAAGACCTTGCCGCAACAATACTACATTGGGCAAGAAGTATTTGAACAAGAAAAAACAGTGATTTTTAAGAAACATTGGATGTGTGTCGGGCATCAGAGCCGCATTGCAAACCCGGGCGACTATTTTTTGGCAACGATTTTAAATGAAAGCCTTATTGTCGTAAGAGATAAGCAACACCAAATTCGTGCCTTTTTTAACACTTGCCGCCATCGCGGCACCCGTATTTGCGAAGAAAGCCAAGGCCGTTTTAGCAGCAGCATTCAATGCTCCTACCATGCTTGGACCTACGGGCTAGACGGTTCCTTAATCGGCGCGCCATTTATGAAAGAAGCCGAAGGCTTTAATTTTGAAGATTTTCCTTTGCATCAAGCAGCCATACAAGTTTGGGAAGGCTTTATTTTTATTAATTTAAGCCAAGAAAATATCCCACCCTTCGAAGAAACCTATGCCCCCATGCTTAATCGCTTAACGCGTTGGAATGTGTCAGGAT
>CAYOGW010000193.1:0-2457 GCA_964403635.1 uncultured Anaerolineaceae bacterium
TTGTCGGCTACATTTTATCATATCGGTTTTAATCTAACCCATACGAAACTTCCTCCAATACCGCTGAATGCCATCCGCGCTCATCCCTAGCGGGTTCGCCAGCCGGTAAGATTCTATCTCGGCATCACTCAACCCAGCCGCGCGCCCTTGCTCTTCCATCCACGCCACAAACTTTTCTTTTAATTCATCCGCGGGTGGGTCTGCGGGCATGGTTTCATTTAACCAAGCGTCTGCCGCATCTAAACTGGTTTGCATATTCTTTAAATGCCAGTCTACATCTTCAAAAAAGCCAAAGTGGGTTGGGGCGATGCGGCTTAATTTCAATTTTTTTAATTTCTCTAAACTCATCCGCCATTTTTCCAAGTGAAATTCTGGCGGCGGCATGGGCAAACGCATATATTGATGGCCCGGAATTCGCACCGCGCCTACATCTCCACTAAAGCAAATATCATCCATTAAATAAGCAAAGTGATGTTCGGCATGGCCCGGGGTATCCAGAGCTATTAATTTTAATTTTCCAATGGCAACTTCTTGTTGGTCTTGCAAAATGGTTAATTTATCTTCTGGCACAGCCAAAAACTGCCCCCATAGGCTATCCATCATTTCTCCATAAATGCGGGTAGCGCTGTTGATTAATTTTTCGGGGTTCAGCATATGCGGCGCGCCTACTGGGTGTACATAAACTTGCGCGCCTTGCTGAGCCAGATAACCCGCCGCGCCAGCGTGATCTAAATGGATGTGCGTTAAAAAGACGTGAGTGACATCCTTAAACGTGAAACCGGCTGCGCCCAAGCCTGCCTCCAGCGCCATCAGCGTTGAACCCGGCCCCGACTCAATTAAAGCTACACCAGCGCTGTGACGAATGGCATAACTAGCAATGGCTTGTTTTTGTCCCTGAAAATTTAAGTCAATAACGAAGGTGTCGTTTGGCTGTGCCATGCAATTGGCTCCTTAATAAAAGTTTGTGAAGTCATTGAAGATAATTTTTCTGAAATATCATCTTCATAAGCAATTAAACAAACTGGAATATTCAACTCTTCCACTTTTTTAATTAATTCTGTGCTACCGCTTTGACCACCAAAACTGAACGAATCAATCAAGATTACTACTGGACGCAGGTTGCGGCGCTGTAAATTATCCAAAGCCAGCAGCAGGCTTTCCGCGTGGGTGGTGGGTGTAATTAAAACCACACTAGCCCCCAAAGGTAGCTGAGATGCCTGCGCTTCTACCAAGCTGAGCAAAGGTAACTTCCCTTCGCCGTTGGCAAAAGCCAGTGTTTCAAGAATTTTTAATAATTGCCTGTCACTATGGTCTGCGGGTAGAACCGTGTAATGCGGGCTAGCCGCTACAAACCCAACCGCCCGCCTTTGTCGAAGCAAATAATTGGTAACCGAAGCCGCGATCGCAATGCTATATTCCAGCGTTGAGGGGGCTAAACTTAATTCTGGGCGGCTGCTAAACATCCAATCTCGCCAGGCGTTGGTTTGTTCGGTTTTTAGTTCAGCCTGCACGGCTCTCTGCGCATCAACCATCAGCCACACCTCGGCTTGCGGGTCTTGCTCAAACTCTTTGACCATCATACGCCCACGGCGGGCTGTGCTGGGCCAGTGGATGCGCTTCAGCGGGTCACCATGGGCATATTCTCGCACCCCGCCAGCGTGGGGTGTAATCTCCTGCGATTTCACGCGAATAGCCCTGCCCCCGGGCAGCAAGCCAACCGGAGAAGGAAAATTTTGGATAGGAACAACCAACGGTAATACCAACAAAGATTCTTCACTTGCAAAGGATTGTTCTCTGGTAAACAACCCTAACGGGTCGCCGCCCCGCAACAAGGTTGGCCCCAACTGAAAAGCGCCGCGCCGTAATAACCAAGTGCGCGCCAAGTAAGAGCGCATTTGCCGCCCGCCGATTAAAGTTAAAAAACGAGAGCCAGCCGCTTGATGCAAATTACTCTGATTAAGCACTTGCACCCAAGCATGCGGCAGCCTGCTGGAATTATGTACTTCTACTGTTTCTTCAAAAATATCCCCAACCGAGGCGCGCAGGTTTCTCATTTTTCGTTGAACAGTTAAGCCCCTTAACGAAACACGTGCCCACAACCAAGCCCCGCCCAAGGTGAGTACGGCTAGGTAGGTTAAACGGTTGTAAATTGCCGCTCCATTAATAATAGAACCAGCCAAGCCAATGACCAGCAAAATCAATAACAAGGCTTGGCTAGAATTAATCTTTTTTAACATCGACCACAAAGCTCCCGCCCGGCGCAGGGATGGCGGCAACAATCTCTTGTACCACTTTCTCTGGGGTTAATTCCCTTAAACGGGCGGCTGGATTAAGAATTAATCGATGGGCCAAAACCGGCGCGGCCAGCGCTTTTACATCATCTGGCAGAACGTGATCACGCCCATTTAACGCGGCCAAGCATTGAGCGGCGCGCGCCAGCGCCAAACTTCCACGCGG
>CAYOGW010000194.1:0-2438 GCA_964403635.1 uncultured Anaerolineaceae bacterium
GAGTTAGATTTGGCAGGGCAGGGCTCAGTTGGTCGTATGTCGGGCTTTTATTTTACAGATGGCAACCAACACTTAGACCATGACACCCAGCAAAATCACTTGGCACCTAACACCAGCAGCGACTTACTTTTTAAAGGTGCTTTAAAAGGCAAAAGTCGTTCTGTATGGCAAGGTATGATTTATGTTGCCCCCGGTGCTCAAAAAACGGATGGTTATCAAGCCAACCGAAATTTAATTTTAGACGATCGTGCTCGAGCCGATTCAATCCCTGGGCTTGAAATTCTTGCGGATGATGTTCGTTGTACCCACGGTGCAACAGTAGGAAAATTAGAAGCTGAACCATTGTTTTACTTAAAATCGCGAGGCATTCCGCAAAAAGAAGCAGAACGCTTGGTAGTAGAAGGCTTCTTTGACCCAATCATGCAGCGTATACCTTTTGACGGAGTACGGGAGCGTTTTCAACACGCAATTCTTAAAAAGATGGCTGGTTAGTTAATTGCCATTTATTTAATTAAAGTGCCCCTTTCCGCATCCCTTCCATCTAAAGGGAAGGATAGGGGTAATATTTTTTGAAAGCAACACATCTAAGGGAAGCCAAATGAAAACTGAAAAAAACACCACCACACCTAAACCAGAAACTCGAAAAACACGCGGCGGCTCAACAGCCTATTCTTATATGCGTTCACCTAACACGGAAAGCGCCTATGAAGTTGGTGATACCGTTGAAGCCTTTTGTGACCACGAAAAAAGTGACGACCGCATTCGCGCTTGGCTTAAAGGGGTCGTTGTTCAAGTAGATAATAAAATGGTCGCGGTACAGTTTCGCTCCAACGTATTTTTAACGGACGGATGGATGGTGCCAGACCGAATTTTGTGGTATCCCACCCATTCAGAGTTTTTGCGCCAAGGTAACTTGCCTAAAAAACGAAAAGAATAAAACATGCTTGATATTACAAAAATCCGAGCCGATTTTCCAATTCTTAATCGAGAAATCAAGCCTGGCATTCCAGTAACCTATCTCGATTCAACGGCTACAGCCCAAAAACCGCTGGCGGTCATTGAAGCAATGGATAATTTTTATCGTGTATCGAATGCCAACATTCATCGTGGTGTACATACCCTCGCCGAAGAATCAACCGCGTTATATGAACAAGCCCGCGAAAGTGTGGCAAAGTTTATTAATGCGGCCAACGCGCGGCAAGTTATTTACACCCGTAACACTACTGAATCTATTAATTTAGTTGCTCAAACTTGGGCGCGTGCTAACCTTCAGCAGGGCGATTTAATTATTTTGACCGAGATGGAGCACCACAGCAACCTTGTCCCTTGGCATATGCTTCAAGCGGAAAAGGGTCTGCGGCTTGAATTTATACCGGTTACAGAAGATGGCTTGCTCGATTTAGATGTCTACCGTCAACTGCTCGGGCTAGGCCCCAAGCTGGTATCGTTTACCCAAATGTCTAACGTGCTCGGAACGATTAACCCAGCCAAAGAAATGATTGCTCAAGCGCACCAAGCCGGTGCCAAAACATTGCTTGATGCTGCTCAGTCTGTTCCTCATTTCGCAGTGGATGTACAAGAATTAGATGTCGATTTTATGGCATTCTCTGCGCATAAAATGCTTGGTCCGACCGGTATTGGTATTTTATATGGCAAACAAGCTCTACTAGAAGCTATGCCGCCTTTCTTAGGCGGTGGCGATATGATTCGCGAAGTTCATTTGCGTTCGTTCCGCCCAAATTCACTCCCCTACAAATTTGAAGCCGGAACACCTGCCATAGCTGAAGCGGTGGGTTTGGGTGCAGCCGTTGAATATTTAATTAAAATAGGCATGGCTGATATTGCCGCGCATGAACATACTTTAACGGAATATGCACTCGAGCGATTGGAAGAAATTCCAGGCTTGAAGTTGTTTGGCCCCAGCGCGGAAAAGAAGGGGGGAGTCGCCTCCTTCGTCTTAGAAAATATTCACCCGCATGATGTTGCTCAAATCTTGGATGGGGAAGGGATTGCTGTGCGGGCTGGTCATCACTGCGCCCAGCCATTGCATGAGAAATTTAATATCCCGGCAACCACCCGAGCTAGTTTTTATTTGTATTCAACAACTGATGAAATAGACCGATTAATTAATGGTATTTATAAAGTAAAGGAGTATTTTGGATAGCAATGGATGACATGTATCGAGAAGTAATTATTGAACATTATAAAAACCCCGCGTATCGCGGCAAGCTAGACCCGCATGACATCATTTTTGCAGACAATAATCCATTATGCGGTGACCATATTGAAGTAACTTTACAAGTTGGTGCGGATGGAAAAGTTTCCGATGCCCGTTTTGATGGGCATGGTTGTGCCATTTCACAAGCCTCTGCCGATTTGTTAATGGAAGCGGTGATTGGCAAGCCAATGGAAGAAGTGAAGCAAATGAATAAGCAAGA
>CAYOGW010000195.1:0-2432 GCA_964403635.1 uncultured Anaerolineaceae bacterium
GGGATGTCGACTCGAGCTTGCCCGTTTATTAATTAATTAAACAGAACGGTAGCCCAATGGCTGCCGTTTTATTTTGGTAAAATTCAAAAAACCAATTAAGGAGCATGAATGAGTGGATTAAATGAATCGAAAGAAAAGAGAGTTTTTAACAATATTCTCGGCGCAATGGGCAATACCCCGCTGGTCAAATTGGAGCGAATTGGCAAAGACTTGCCTGTGCCGTTATATGCCAAACTAGAGTTTATGAACCCGGGCGGCTCTGTAAAAGACCGTGTAGGGGCTAATATTATTGAACAATACGAAAAACGCGGTGAAATTAAACCCGGCGGAACCATTGTCGAAGCCACATCTGGCAATACTGGCGTTGGTTTAGCCATTGCCGCCGCTTTAAAAGGTTACAAAACCATTTTCGTGATGCCCGATAAGATGAGCAACGAAAAGATTTTGCACCTGCGGGCGTATGGCTCTAAAGTGGTCATTACCCCCACCGACGCTGGCCCAGGGGACCCACGTTCGTATTACGAAGTTGCCAAAAAGTTTGTGCGAGACATACCCAATGCCATTTTGGCAAACCAATATCACAACCCAGATAACCCAGCCACGCACGAAATGAGCACCGGCCCCGAAATTTGGGAACAAACCGAAGGCAAAGTAACCGATGTCATTATTGGCATTGGTACCGGCGGCACATTGACCGGTGTTGGCCGTTATTTAAAATCGAAAAACCCTAATATTCAAATTGTTGGGGTCGATATTGAAGGTTCGATTTTGACCGAAATTTGGCAAAATAAAGGCGTTATCCCGCCAGGGGCATATCCTAAAACCTACAAAGTAGAAGGCATTGGCGAAGACTTTTTGCCATCCACGATGGATATTCAATATATTGATGCGATTGAACGAGCCAGTGACCGAGAATCATTTTTATGGGCGCGCCAGTTGGTTAAACAAGAGGGTATTTTTGCTGGCGGCTCTTCTGGTTCGGCTATTGCAGGCGCGCTTAAATATTGCAAAAATTTACCGGCTGGCCGCATCGCAGTGGTGATTTTACCGGACAGCGGCAGTCGTTACCTTTCTAAATTTTATGATGACAAATGGATGCGCGAATTTGGTTTCTTATCTACCGAATTTGACGAAACAACATTAAGCGACTTGTTAATAGCCAAACCCAACAAAAAATTGCTCAGCGCTAGTTTAGGAGATACCATTCGAAAAGTAGTTTCTGTCATGAAACAAAACGCGGTTTCGCAAATGCCAGTCATTAACCAAGCCGGTGAACTGGCAGGCATGATTGAAGAAGTGGACTTACTAAGCCATTTACTAGAATCGCACGAAGGCCATAGCAACGACGAGTCGATTGACCACTTGGTACAAAAAGCCAAATCCGTTTTTACCCCCGAAACGTCTTTAGAAGAAGCCATGCAGTCGCTAAAATCTGGTGATGCTTTGATTATTGTTGATCAGAATAAACCGGTTGGCATATTAACCAAGATGGATGTACTTGAATTTTTAGCCGGAAAAATTTAATTAATTGCTTTAATTAAATAAAAACGTCCGCTGGAGAAAAAATCCAGCGGACGTTGCTTTTAAGCCAAAGCCAAGGCTTGCTCTAGGTCTTCGAGCAAGTCGTCTACATGCTCGATACCCACCGAAATACGCACCAAACTGGGCGGTACTTCTAACTGCGAGCCAACTGTGGAGAGATGCGTCATTGCGGCGGGCACTTCAATTAAAGCCTCTACCCCGCCCAAAGACTCAGCCAAAGCAAAAAGCTTCGTCCCTTCGGCTACCTTTACCGCCGCTTCTGCCCCGCCCTTCATAACAAAAGAAACCATCCCGCCGCCGTTACGCATTTGTACACGGCTAATATTAAATTGCGGATGACTCTCTAAATGTGGGTAAATCACTTTTGCTACTTTTGGATGTTCTTCAAGCCACTTGGCAATTTTTAATGCGGATTCCGCGTGCCTGTCCATACGAACATGCAGGGTTTTAATCCCGCGCAAAAGTAAGAAACAATCCTGCGGGCCGGGCACAGCCCCAGAAGCGTTTTGCAAAAAAGCCATTTTCTCGCCCAAAGTTTTATCCGCGCCAACCACAGCCCCGCCCACAACATCTGAATGTCCACCGAGATATTTGGTCATTGAATGCACGACCAAATCTGCACCGAGGGTTAATGGTTGCTGCAGGTACGGCGTTGCAAAAGTGTTATCTACCACCAGCAATGGTTTGTTTGGGTGCATTTTTAAAATTTCGGCTACAGCGCGAATGTCTGTAACACTCAAAAGCGGATTGGTTGGTGTTTCTAACCAAACCATTTTGGTATTGGGCTGTAGGGCTTCGGCTACATTTTCTGGGTCGGTGGTATCCACATAGCTAAACTCTAGGCCAAAACGGCGGTGAACCTTATCAAATTGCCGAAACGTACCGCCGTA
>CAYOGW010000196.1:0-2188 GCA_964403635.1 uncultured Anaerolineaceae bacterium
AGCGGCAAAATTGCGCGAACCGCCAACAAAGAGAAATATTTAACAACGCTTAATTAAACAAAACCCTGCGAGAGCAGGCTTTTTGTTTAATTGTTTCGGAGTACAATTCCGACATCACACCCATTGAAATTAAGGAGAAATCCATGACGATTATTTTAGACGGTTCATCCCTGACCATTGAAAAATTAGTCCGCATTGCCCGATTCGGAGAAAAAGTAGAGTTGGCTCCCGAAGCGCTGGAGCGCATTAAAGTGTGCCGTGCCATGCTGGAAAGAAAACTAGCCAATAAAGAGATTATGTACGGTACCAATACGGGTATCGGTGAATTTTCTGAAAAGATTTTGAACGATGATCAAGTAAAAGAATTTCAAAAATATTTAATTTACAACCACGCCGCCGGGATTGGCGAACCAGCCCCCATTGAGCATGTGCGCGCCGCCCTTGCTGGGCGTATTAATGTGCACGCGCATGGCAACTCGGGTTGCCGCCAAGAGATTACTTTAACCATGGTCGAGATGCTTAACAAAGGTGTTACACCGCTGGTGTGTGCCAAGGGTTCGGTTGGCGCTTCGGGAGATTTAGCCCCTATGGCGCAGGCCGCTTTACTTTTAATGGGCGAAGGCGAAGCCTTTTTAAACGGTGAACGCCTAGCGGGTGATGTGGCCATGAAAAAAGCTGGAATTACAGTTCCAGGCTTGCAAGCCAGAGATGGCTTGGCAGCCATTAATGGCTCCAATTTATTAACCGCTATCTCCGCTTTAAATTTATTTGATATGGAAAATTTCTTAAAGCAAGCCGAAATTGCGGCTGCGATGAGCATCGAAGCGCTGATGGGAAACATGAAGCCCTATACCGCTAAATTACATGAATTGCGCGGCTTTAGCGGGGCGATTAAATCTGCTGCCAATATTTTGCAATGTTTAAATGGGTCAGATTTAATCACCGGTAAGATGAAAACCAAAGTGCAAGATGCCTACTCCATGCGCTCGACCCCGCAGGTGATTGGCACCGCGCGCGATGCGCTTGCTTTTGCTCGTACCCAAGTAGAGATTGAATTAAATGGCGTGGGCGATAACCCCATCTTTGTGCCGGAAGAAAACTTAACCTTAACCGGCGCCAACTTCCAAGGGTCGCCCGTTTCGTTGCCAATGGATATGGCTGGCGCCGCTATTACGATGGTCTGTGTGCTTTCAGAACGGCGGCTAAACCGTTTAACCAACCCAGCCCTATCTCAAGGCCTGCCGGACTTTTTGGCACATGAACCCGGCTTCTACAGCGGATTAATGCTCAGCCAATATACCGCCGACCATTTAATTGTCGAGCAGCGCATTCTCTCTGCGCCTGCTAGTATTCAATCGATTCCGGCGGCGGCAGACCAAGAAGATTTCGTTTCAATGGGCATGAACACCGCTTTGAAGAATACGCAAATTTTAGACAACGCTTACGGCATTTTGGGCATAGAGTTTATGGCTGCCGCTCAAGCACTGGATTTTAGAGAATTTGGGCATGGCAAGGGTACCGACAAAGCCCGCGAGGTCATTCGTAAATATGTGGCTCATTTGGAAGTAGACCGCCCGCTGTACAACGACCATAACGCCATGAAAAAACTAGTTCAATCGGCAGAGATACTAACCGAAGTAGAAAAAGAAGTTGGCAAACTCGCTTAAATAAACATAAACCCGCTGGAATTTACCAGCGGGTTTATTAATTAAATCTGATTAATTAATTTAATTTTAGCAACTCGCTCAGAAATATCTGGTTCTTTGTAGGGGCAAACGTCATCAAAGTGGGGTTTTGCTTGCCCCGTTAAAGCCGCCAGCCCAGCCGTAATGCCATTGGCAACATTAATAGAGTCATAGCCGCCTTCGAGCACAAACACAATTTTTCCGCCGCAAAATTCATCTGCCAGCGCTACCAGCGTTTGAGAAAGCTCAAAATAGCCATCTGCGGTTAACGCCAGTGAAGCCAGCGGGTCTGTCCAGTGGGCATCGTAGCCAGCAGAAACAATCAACAGTTCTGGTTTAATTTTTTGAACAAAGGGCTTGATTAATTGTTCAGCGATTAACGAAAAACCAGCCACTCCTGTTCCGGCGGGTAAGGGCGCGTTAATTAATCTGCCGTTGCTAAAAGCTGTTTCGTGCAAGCCGCCACCGCCCGGGTAAATGCCCTCCTGATGGCTAGAGAAAAA
>CAYOGW010000197.1:0-2167 GCA_964403635.1 uncultured Anaerolineaceae bacterium
TCGGCGGGGTTTCACTTAACCATGAGGAGTAAATATGCCCCTCTAGATGATTAACACCCACCAGCGGCAGACCTGTTCCAAGCGCCAAACCTTTGGCCGAGTTAACCCCCACCACCAGCGAGCCAGCCAGCCCAGGGCCTTGTGTAACCACAATCGCATCCATCTCTTGTAGGGTTAAATTGGCTTTCATTAAGGCTTCTTGAATAACTGGATTTATGCTTAAGACATGCTGACGCGAAGCCACTTCAGGAAAGACGCCGCCATAACGGGCGTGCATATCCATTTGGGTAGCCACTACCGATGAAAGCAACTGGCTGCCATTTTGAAGAACAGCCGCGGCGGTTTCATCGCAAGATGTTTCAATCGCTAGGATGCGTATTATTTTTTCCACTTTTTCATTTCTAAAACAAAATCATAGGGGTAATCAGCTAACTTTTCAAACTTACCATCGGGCCGAACATAGTAACTATCTTCAATGCGGAAGCCCATGCCTTGCTCTGGATAATATAAACCGGGTTCAATCGTGATCACTACCCCTGGACGAAGCAAATTGCTATCATCCGCATTCGCGCCACTCCATGGCCGTTCGTGAATATTTAATCCCAACCCATGCCCAAGGCTATGCACATAGCCTTCCAATGGCGCTTTGACGGTTCGCGGGGTTGGATGCCCATTTTTCTCGAACAAATCGCAAACCAAATTTTGATATTGTTTAAAACCAGCGTTTAAATCCAAGTTATCAATCACTTCATCGTACACATCTTTCACTTGGTCATACAACTTTTGCGCTTCAGGTGTGGCATAACCCAAACTCCATGTACGGGTGAAATCATAAAAATAGCCGCCGCCATTCTCTTGCGGATAAATATCAAAAACAATCGTCTGACCCAAACGCATTAAATCGCTTTCAGTGCCCTGAGAGTGCGGCACACCCGCATCCCGCCCCAGCGCGAAAATAAACCCCTCGCTCGGAGAAGCATTCCGCTCGGCCAGCCACAAATTAATCTTGGCTTTCACTTCACCCAATGTTAATGGGCTACCATCTTCTTTCAGCAATACTTCATCTTCACGCACATCTCGGCTGGTTAAATAATCGGCGGTTAAACCCACCACTTCGGTGGTGATTTTACCCATGCGGCGGATGCGTTCCACTTCAGCGGGCTCTTTGGTTTCCATCGCCATATTAAACAAAGAGTTTTCACGCGGCTCGCCGATTAATTCAATCTCTGGAGCAATCTTTTGAAAATGGGTCAAAATAGCAAAATAAGCCGATAAATCGGTATGACCATACAAACCGATTCTGCCCGCAAGACCTAAGTCTACGAACATTTGCTTTAATCGCAGCGCAGACATTAAAGCCATATCCCCGCCCGCCTGTTTCAGCAATTCCTGCCAAGGGTAACTATCCAGCAAACGCACTTCCAAACCGCTCTTGGCGGCTTCGTCGCGTTCCATCCCGTTCACAAAAATCACTGGGGCAGCGCCGCGTTTCTTAATTAAAGTAGCCGCCATGACATGCCCGCCGCCGGTTAAATAGGTCATCGGCGGGTTGTGCTCGGCATTGCCAAACACCAGCAAGCCATCTAAGTTTTTTTGCTGCATTAATCCATCAATGTCAGATTTCATGATTAACTCCTAAAAACGAATTTGAGCGATTTAATTAAAGTTTGGTCTTGTTCTGCAAAAACCGTGCGCGGGTCGAGCAAAATTTCATCATTCTCGGTGCGCGCAATAATCGGTATAGGCTGCTGCCTTAATTTTGCCAAGGCTTTATCAGCTGATTTAACAGGGATAGCCAACACAAACGTTGACAAGGTCTCGCCGGGCAGGCTGCCGCCCCCCACCGTTGATTCACTCTGGCGGACTACGCCCAAGCCTGTTGCCAGTTGCCAAGCCTTGGCTCTGGCTTGAAGCGATTCACCCGTTGCAGAAATCATCTGCCAAACGGGAATTTCTCTCTCGGCTTCGTCTTTTAAGTAATGCAGCAATGTGGCGGTTAACGCCGCCAAACGAGTCTTATCGGCCCGCACGGCTCTCGCCAACGGATGTTTTTTAATTTTAGCTAACAAACTGGCTTTCCCTAAGATAATACCGGCTTGAGGGCCACCCAGTAATTTATCGCCAGAGAACATTAAAACATCCACACCCGCGTTCATCGATTCTTGAA
>CAYOGW010000198.1:0-2154 GCA_964403635.1 uncultured Anaerolineaceae bacterium
GCCAGCCCCAAAGCCTTATAGAATAGGAAATTATGATTATCGTCTCAGACATGATGGGCACACTCACCCTTGGCAGCCCTGTTTTAGGTCAGCTGGGGTGGATGAAAGAAAACCAAAGCAAACTGCAAGCCAATTTACGCTACGCAGCCATGATTCCCAGCTATTTTTTAGCCAAAGGAAAATTGATAGACCTGCAAACCTGGGGGCAAGGATTAATGGTCAAAAGCCTGGGTTGGATAGAAAACGCCACTCCAGAAAAATTAAGCGAAGTAGCCGAATGGGCAGTAGAACATGATTTATGGGCGAAACGCCGAAAAGATGTAATCGCAAGGCTAGAAGCCCACGCCGCTGAAGGCGGGCGAGTATATGTGGCAACCAGCGTGGTTGAACCTATCGCTCAAGCCTTTGCCAGCCGCTTTGGCGCGCAAGCCATTGCAACACCCGTAAAAATAATCAACGGGCGGGCGGGCTTAGCATCTGGTTTGGTAGCCGACCAACGCAAAGCGGATGAAGTATTAAACCGATTAAACGTGCAAAAGGTGGATTTCGCTTATGGCGACACCGCGCTCGATATTCCCTTGCTCGAAAAAGCCAAACATCCCGTTGCGGTTTACCCAGACGAAAAATTAAGAAAAGTGGCTACCCAACGCGGCTGGGAAATTATCGGCGAAACCCCCAGTTATGAATGATGATTTAATCTGGCAAGTACGCGCATGGATTTACAACCAACTAGCGGAGACTACCCGCGCCCCCAGCGTGGAACAAGCCGCCAGCCACTTTAAGCTGACTCACGAGCAGGCTGCCACCGTTTTCCAAACCTTACACCAGCGGCATGCCCTGTTTTTGTCACCCAATACAAACCATATCTTAATGGCCAATCCCTTCTCAGGGATTGAAACTGAATACAAGGTTTACACCAACCAGCAAACCTACTTTGCCAACTGCGCGTGGGATTCGTTCGGCATTCCCGCAGCCTTGCACAGCGATGCAGATATTCAGGCGCCTTGCTCTGCCAGCGGCGAAACCCTTTATTTTCAAGTTCGCAAGGGGCAAATTAATCCATCCGAAACGGTTGTTTATTTTTTAGTGCCATTTAAAGATTGGTACACCGACCTACCCTATACCTGAACCAACATGCGTTTCTTCCGGTCGGAAGAAGACCTACAAAAGTGGTTAATTAACAATAACCTGCAAGGTGGCAGCCGCTTAAGTGTTAATCAACTTTGGCAGTTGGCTCAAAAGTGGTATCACAACCGCTTAAACCCCAATTACCATGGCCGCAGCATGCCAGAGATTCAACAAATTTTTAAAGAAGTCGGCTTAGATTCTGAATTTTGGCAGGAATAAAAAACAATGAACATTCGAATAATTAATTCAATCTTCTCTCTATTTTTATTAATAGTAATTACATCTTGTATTGCTAGTAATTTAATACCTACTGCAATAGGTACTACTTACATTCAATCCGTCTTAATTCAACTCCCAAATAAATCTAATAGCACAATAGTTTTTGATTTTGATACGGGAGAAATTAACAACAGTACAGAATCAGATATTTTAATTTCAATCAGTCAGACTGGTTTTCTTATCGCTAAACCAGAAAACAATGCCTCAGGCCTCTATTTAACAACACTTTCAGCATTGGATATGAAAGACTTTACAAAAAACACCAACCAGTGCAGCCTTTATGAAGATAATTTTCTTCACGCAGGAAAACCCATTTCTGCTCAAGGTGATGTTTTTTGCTGGAAAACAAACCAAAATAAACTTGTTCTTTTTTTAATCGAAAAATTAAATTTAGAATACTCAAATATTAAGATTGAAATTTCATATTCAATATTAAATTAAGAAAAGTCTTGTTTTTAATTAAGCCTTCTCGCCCCTAAATTGCGTTTCATACAACTGAGCATACAAGCCGTTCATGGCAATTAATTGCTCATGGGTGCCTTGCTCCACAATACGGCCCTTATCCATCACTAAAATTAAATCGGCAGCCAAAATTGTACTTAATCGGTGAGCAATCACAATGCTGGTGCGGCCCGCCATCACGCGCTTTAACGCTTCTTGAATCAAACTCTCCGACTCGCTGTCGAGGTGGCTGGTGGCTTCATCCAACACCAAAATACGCGGGTCTTTCAAAATCACACGGGCAAG
>CAYOGW010000199.1:0-2109 GCA_964403635.1 uncultured Anaerolineaceae bacterium
GGGTAGTTGAACTTTGTACCGATATGATGCCTAATGTTTCTTGGTTTAATATCATTGGCACACCCAACCAACTTAAGGTGGGATTATCAGTTCCGATTGTTAATACTTCTATGCCAATTTTATTGGCGCGCTCTGCAACGTTATCCGGCAGCAAAAGTGATTTTTGATTTGTCATTACCCAAGCACTTAAGCCATTACCCATGGGCAGCCTTTGTTGGATTGTTTTTTCTCCATCAAAGTAGGCAATTGGAAAAGATACTTCTTTTGTTTCTGGGTGATATATACCAATAAAGAAAGTGGTTACATCCATTAAGCGGCTGGTATAGTTGTATACGATTTCTGAAACCTTTTCTAGGCTAGAAAGGGTAGAAAATTCAACCGCCATTTGATTAAGAATGGCTAATTCTGCATTTTGTTGTTGAGTTTGCTCAAAGAGATTTGCATTTTGAATGGCAATAGCGGCTTGACCTGCGATGGCTTCCAGCAAATCTTTATGATGGTTTGTATATAAGTTTGGAGTACTAGCGCTTTGAACAGAAATGACTCCGAGCACATCATTGCCCAAAATCATGGGCACGCCAAGCCAGCTATAAGTTTTATCATCTTCACCAATTGAAAGGCTTTTAATGCCCATCTCTTTGGCGCGTTCATCAACATTATCAGAAAGTAAAAGAGATTTTCGGTTGTTAATAATCCAAGCGCTGAAGCCATTCCCAATTGCAATTTTTTCGTTTGATGTTTTTTCTCCGTTGAAATACACCAAAGGAAATGAAATTTCTTTTGTTTCTGGGTGGTATAAAGCGATAAAGAAGTCGGTCACATCCATTAATTTTGCCGAATTTTGATAGACAATATCTGCCACCGCATCAATATTGGTTAAGCTGGATAGCTCTACCGCCATTTGATTTAATACTGCTAATTCAGCATTTTGCTGTTCGGTTTCTTTAAACAAGTAAGCGTTTTGAAGAGCCAAATTTAATTGGTCAACGACTTGGCGCACCAAAGTTTTTTCTTCCTCAAGCCAGCCATCCCGAGATTCATCGGCAAGTTCGAGCGTGCTCCATGTTTCACCTTGTCTGAAAGGTACAGCAAGCTTTGTGGCACTTTCTTCAAAGGGGCTTACCAAAGCGCGGGTAACGCCGGGGTTTCCACGGGTTATTTTCCCTGCTTGTT
Organism: uncultured Anaerolineaceae bacterium; assembly: GCA_964403635.1. Classification (GTDB taxonomy): domain Bacteria; phylum Chloroflexota; class Anaerolineae; order Anaerolineales; family Villigracilaceae; genus JANJTV01. The sequence goes on from CAYOGW010000199.1 coordinate 1,174, forward strand.
GAGATAATTTAACGGGGTTTAAAATTTCAGCGGTTGCGGCTTTTTTCTTCTGGCGTTTCTCGGCAGGAACAGGGGGAGGCAAAGGGCTGCTTTCTTCAGTCTCCGCTTTTTTAATTTCGTCAAAGATGTTGTCTAAGCGTGTGTTTAGTTTTTTATTTGACATGGTCAATTAATTCCTGCGCAAGGGTTCGATATTGAAGTGAACCTCGGCTATTTGGTTTGTATTGGGTGATAGGCAAACCTAAGATTGGACTTTCGCGTAGCCGAGTATCAATTTCAATAATCGTATTAAATAACCCGCTTCCAAAGGTTTGTAAAAGTTGTTCGCGAATTGAGCGATGGGCCCGATTACGTTGGTCAAGCATCGTAATTAATATTCGATAAGCTAATTCCGAATTGGTTTCACGCCTAATTCTGCGAATCATTGTCATCATATCGCGTAAGGCATAAGCAGAAAAATATTCAGCTTGTGTTGGGATAATTAATAAACTGGCAGCAGTGAGCGCGTTCATTGTTATTGCGCCTGCTGCGGGGGGGCAGTCCATTAACACAAAATCATACTCAGAGAGATTTGCTTGTTCAATGGCAGATTTTAGGGTGAATAAATAATTTGTTCGAACCGGCAAAAAAGTTTCAACCTGAGAAAGCCTCGCACTCGCCGAAACTATCTTCAAGTTATCGGTATTGGTATCCATAATCGTACCGTTGAGTTGAATTCCATCTAGCAGAATTTCAGCGCTGCCACTTTTGATGCTGTTAATTTCATGACCGTTTGCTAATGTTAAGTTTCCTTGCGGATCTAAATCAATCAGCAAAACAGACTTCCCAACTTCGGCCAATGCTGCACCGAGAGAATAGGTAGTGGTGGTTTTTGCAACGCCGCCTTTTTGTGAAAAAACAGCAGTAATTATGGGTGTCGGCATAAGAATCTCCTAG
>CAYOGW010000200.1:0-2084 GCA_964403635.1 uncultured Anaerolineaceae bacterium
GCCAACATCCCGCGCAGTGATTCTCTGCCAGCCAAGCCCGAAAGCACGCCTTGAATATCCAAATCATCGCCCAGCCAGCCGCTGATGCGCGTTCCCAGCTGCGACATAACCTCGTCATAAATCTGCGAAGGGCGTTGGTCAACAATTAAAAGGGTGACATAATATTTTCTTAATTCGCGCGCAATGGTAGCAAAGGCGGTCTGCCCGGCCATTTCGCGATTAAGCAGTTTGTGTGCTTCTTCCACCACAATCACCAGCGGGCGCGGTTCGCTTCCGCCATGCGAACGGAACTCATTGGTGCGTTTCTCCCAGGCTTCGCGAATCTTGCGGGTGATTAAGTTAGAAACCAGCAAATAATCTAAGTCTTGTTCATTTTCTCCATACGAAAGCACCACATGCCGACCCGCTTGCAAGGCATCAATAATTTGTTTAACGCCGTCCGCGGCGGGTTTTTCTACAATGTAATGCTTATTAAACAGCCGTCTTAATTTGTCGTGCAGGCCTTCCGCCGCCGCCACATTGACTCCGTTGCTCAAGGCCCAAGCAGCAACACTATCAGGGTGCGGCTGCTTTTTCATCCGACCTTTTTCATCTTCTACTTCGATTTCTTCGCGGTTCATTTCTTTAAACGTTTTGTACCATTGCTTGCCAAAGGTGGTCAGCAAGGCGTTTAAAGTGGTGGGGGTGGTTTCTTTTAAATTAAGCTCGCGGCTGAGCATTTCAATATCTTCCGGAGCAATTTCGTGCATGGCAATCTCTAGGTTGAAATCGGGTACATTGTTGCCGCGAATTTTTGCTCCCGCCCCCAAACCGACCACATTCACTTTGTTGTTAAAAAGGGTTTTTAATCCAAATACCCGTTGTTTGGTATCCGAAGCCAAATCATCAAAGCCGTATTCATTGTGCATGTCTAAGACCAGCATCGAGGCTTTGTCATAATTAATTAATCCGGCCAGCACCAAACGAGTCAAGAAAGACTTGCCGGTGCCGGTCGCGCCAAACACGCCCGAAGAACGCTGCACAAACTTCTCTAAATTAATGCAAACGGGATGTCCCTGTTCGCGGGTGTAGCCAATTACAAAATTGCCGTCTTGGCCGGGGTCACCAAAAATGGTGGCGATATCGGTTTGGTCTGCTAAATTAACCGGCGCGTGGTGCAGCGGAATGGTCTTAACCGGCATGGGGCGCGGGTCTTCGGGGTGAGCCAGCCGCCAAGCTTTATAGCCATCCGAGCCGGGTTCGGGACCGCGTTCTAACATCAGGGCGGGCAAAATTTCTAGGTTGGTAAACAAGGTTTGGCCGTGGAGCGCTTTGGCAATCGCCGCTGGTAAACGTTTTTCAGACTGTTCATCCGCAAAACGCGGGTCGGTTGCGCCTAGCTGCATATCCGTCACCAAGCCATAAAATCGGTTGTTGCCGCTGTCAATCACCACAAAGCCGCCTTCTTGCGCTTCGCTGGCATCCACGGTTAACCGCGCGGTAAAGGACTCTTTTAACCCGCCGCCGATGATGTAACCAATTTGTTTGTTTTCTGCCATTTTGAAACCTTTCAATAATTAAGAGCAAAGAAAAAATCTTTAACCACGACGCACACGAAGGAACACGACGAAAATCTTAATGTACTATTCGCTGAAAACCGTCTTTGAAACGTGGAACATTAAAGTTCATTAAATAAGCAAGCCGACAGCCGGTCATTTTTAAATAGGTAATCGTTTGAGCTTTGTAAAGCGGAATCAGTGTTTCAACCGCTTTAAGTTCTAGAATAACTTTCCGTTCTACCCAAATATCTAACTTAAAAGCAGTTTCTATATAAACGTCTTGGTATTTAATCGGTACAGTCACTTGTGCTTCGATTGCCAAGCCCAACCTTTTTAATTCATAAACCAAGCACGATTCGTAAACTGATTCTAAAAGTCCAGGTCCTAATGCAGTATGAACGGTATAGGCTGCATCTAAAGTTTGTTTGCCTAATTCTTCAACATCTAAAGGTATTGCTTTAAACCTCGGTAAAGATTTATTTTCAATTCCCATAAAAGTTTCCTTTATTAATTAAAAGGTCTTCCTTCGTGGCTCTTTGTGCCCGT
>CAYOGW010000201.1:0-2072 GCA_964403635.1 uncultured Anaerolineaceae bacterium
ATATCAGCATTTACGAAATGCTTACCGGGCAGCCCTTTGTGGCGGGTGAGTATCCCGTGAATGAACGTTTAATTAAAAATTTAATGACTATCAGTTTATTGGGCAAAAAGAATACATAAATGGCAAATAAAGACCTTGCAAAATTAGATGTTTTTCTTAAATCTGGGGAAGAAAAATTCCATTCTGATGGGATTCCATTAAACTTTAATCTTCTATCTTTTTGGCAATGGTCTTCATCTGATATTGTAAATAACTCCATGCGCGGAGTATTAGCAGAGTATATAGTTGCAAAAGCGCTTAAATTAAAAATAAATTATCGTGTTGAGTGGGATGGTGTCGATCTTGAAACAACAGATGGTTTGAAGATTGAAGTAAAGTCTGCTGCTTATATTCAAAGTTGGGCACAGGAAAAATATTCAAATATAGTATTTGGAATTTCAAAAAAACACACCTTAGAAAAAAATAATCAATATTCCGCCGAGAAAAAATGGCAAGCAGATGTTTATATATTTGCGTTATTGTCTCATAAAGATAAAAATACCATTGATCCGCTAAATGTTGAACAGTGGGAATTTTATCTTGTGCCTACTTCAGAATTTGATAATAAGAAAACTATTTCTTTGAAAAAAATTCAAAAACTTAATAAACCATATTCAGAAGTAATTAAATTTAATGATTTGCAAAAAGCACTTCGATTGTTTTTACGAGATCAAAACCTATGAACAAGCCATTAATCGGTATCATTATGGGCAGCAAAACAGATTGGGAAACCATGCAGCACGCCGCCGAAACGCTAGACGGGCTGGGTATTCCTTATGAAGTTAAGGTGGTTTCGGCGCATCGCACGCCCGATTTATTATTTGAATACGCCTCTTCGGCAGAGCAGCGCGGCCTAGAAGTGATTGTGGCTGGTGCGGGCGGCGCGGCGCATTTACCCGGTATGGCGGCGGCTAAAACCAACCTGCCGGTTTTGGGTGTACCTGTCCAGTCGAAAACTTTAAATGGGTTAGATTCGCTTCTTTCGATTGTACAAATGCCCGCTGGTGTGCCAGTGGGTACCTTGGCAATCGGTAAAGCTGGCGCGATTAACGCGGCTCTATTAGCCGCCGCGATTGTTGCCAACAAGCACCCAGAATATAAAAGTTTAATTAAAGAATTTCGAGAAAAACAGACTCAATCTGTTTTGGATAACCCAGACCCGAGAGTGGATTAATTAATGAGAATTGGCGTGTTAGGTGCGGGGCAGTTGGGAAGAATGTTGGCTCTGGCGGGTTATCCGCTGGGGCATACGTTTCGCTTTTTTGACCCAGCCGTTGATGCCTGCGCCGGGCAAGTAGCCGAATTAATTTCTGCGGATTATGAAAATTTGGATGCTTTAAAAATTTTTGCAACCGATGTAGATGTAATTACTTATGAGTTTGAAAATGTACCATTAGAAACGGTTCGTTTCTTAGAGCAGTTTGCTCCCGTTTACCCGCCTGTGGCCGCCCTTGAAAATGCCCAACACAGATTAACTGAGAAAACTTTTTTTCAGCGTTTGGGTATTCCAACCCCGAAATTTTCATCAAAACCAAAAGAAATTAAATTTCCGTTGGTAATTAAAACCTGCCGCATGGGCTATGACGGTAAAGGTCAGTTTGTAGTTCGAAATGAATTGGAATTAAAAGATGCTTTGGATAATTTAATTAATCAAGAAATTATTGCCGAAGAATTAATCAAATTTGAACGAGAACTGTCTTTGTTGGCGGTTCGTTCGCAAACTGGAGAAATGGCTTTTTATCCGTTGGTAGAAAATACACATCAAGCTGGAATATTGAGAGAATCAATTGCTCCGGCGGTTGTCGAAAATGGTCTGCAAGTTCAAGCCCAAGGATTTGCAACCAAAATATTAAATGAACTTAATTATGTTGGTGTGTTGGCGATTGAGTTTTTTCAGGTTGGCGAGCAATTAATAGCCAATGAGATGGCACCACGCGTGCATAACAGCGGCCACTGGACGATTGAAGGGGCGGAAACATCTCAGTTTGAGAATCATGTTCGGGCTGTGGCTGGGCTCCCGCTGGGGAGTACGA
>CAYOGW010000202.1:0-2057 GCA_964403635.1 uncultured Anaerolineaceae bacterium
GTTTCGTGCGGGCTCATGTTGGGGCAGATGTGATAGATTTTATTAACCCCTTGCAGGGCTTGCTCCAGCGCGGCTGGGTCTTGCAGGTCGCCCACAATCACTTTTGCGGCGCCAAGCGCTTTCAGGGGTGGGATATGTTCGGGGCGGCGAACAAAGGCCGAAACGGAGCCCGCCTGAGAAAGCCGTTTAATCAGCGTTTTGCCAGTTTTGCCGCCCGCGCCGGTAATCAGAATCATAATATTGACTATAATCGATTACACATATTTTACGCAAAACAAAATAGTGGAGGCACTGATGAAAGCGTTTGTTTATGAAAAATATGGCTCACCCGATGTTCTTCAGCTAAAAGAAATAGAGAAGCCTGTACCGACGGATGAACAATTACTGATTAAGATTCGCGCAGTATCCATCAATGGGTCGGACAAGGAAGGGCTGATTGGGAAGCCATTGTATTCTAGAGTGGGGGGTCTTTTTAAACCAAGCGAACCGATTCTTGGGTCGGACATCGCTGGAACGGTTGAAGCGGTTGGCAAAAATAATAATGAGTTTAAAGTAGGGGATGATGTTTTTGGCGAAATACCGGGTTATCACGGCGGATTTACAGAGTATGTCTGTGTTAGTGGGAGGACTCTGATGCTGAAACCAGCGGGGATGTCATTTGAAGAAGCGGCAGCCATCCCACAAGGAGGCGTGATCGCGTTGTATGGCATTGTAAAAAAGGGACAGGTTCAGCCCGGGCAAAAGGTTTTGATTAATGGCGCGGGAGGCAGCGGCGGAACGTTTGCAGTGCAGCTTGCTAAACATTATGGCGCGGAAGTGACCGGGGTGGATAATGCTGGCAAGCAAGATTTTATGCTCGCGCTGGGCGCTGACCATGTTATTGATTACACCCGCCAAAACTTTACTAAAAGCGGAAAAGAGTATGACTTAATCCTTGATTTGATTGCACATCGTTCAGTTTTTTCTTATGCGCGGGCGTTAAAGCCGAATGGAACGTATTTCTTCGTGGGTGGGTCTTTGGCTACGCTGTTTCAGATATTAATTTTTGGACCGCTGATTAAAAAAATGACGACGAAAAACATTCATATGCTGATGGTTCCACAAAGCCGAGAAGGTTTAATTGCGATAACAGAGCTTTGTGTTTCTGGCAAAATTAAGCCTGTGATCGATAAAATATACTCATTTAATGAAATCCCTGAAGCGATGCGTTCTATCAGTGAGGGGCATTCCAAAGGGAAAATTGTTATCACCATATAACAGAACTTTAAAGTACAGCGTTAAATTTTACGTTTTGATAGAACAAGTGATGGAACAAGTTTAATGAATGAAGGAGAAGAAATTTAATGACAAATGATGCTTTAATTAAGATTTTTGAACATAATAACTGGGCTAACCAGAAAGTTCTTGAAGTGTGCTTAACTTTAAACGATGCGCAACTGGACGCGCCGCCGCAATCTGCAACCGAAGGCAGTATTCGCAGCACACTGGTTCATTTGGTTGGGTCACAATCGGGTTATTTGCAGTTATTAACCTTGCCCGTTGCCGAACGGGTTCGTGAAACACCGGCCTTGGCTGAAATGCAAGATAGTTTAATCAAGAGTGGAGCAGGGTTGTTGGCTTTATTAAAAGATGATTCGACAGTGTTTGCGCCCAAACTGGAAACAAGAGACGGCTATTGGGTTGAGCCGTGGGTGATACTGGTACAAATTATTAACCATGCCACCGAACACCGCGAGCAAATTAAGAGTATGCTGACTGCTATGGGTATTACCCCGCCAGAGATTGACGGCTGGGATTATGGCTTCGAGACCAAAGCGCTTGCGCCGATGAATCCTTGAGATAATTGGATAAAATGGGTTAATTAACCTGAAAGGAAATTTCGATGATTAATTTAAATTCAATAATGATTGGTACCAAACAACCAAAAGTGATGGTTGAATTTTATGAAAAGGTTTTGGGCAAGCCCGCCGAAATGGTCAGCGCGGAAGATGGTTTTTGGGGCTGGCGCGCTGGCGCTTGCTTCTTCTCAATTTTGGAGCATTCTAAAATGGATGGCA
>CAYOGW010000203.1:0-1982 GCA_964403635.1 uncultured Anaerolineaceae bacterium
CCGACTTCTTTCAAATTAAATCGCTGCTGAATTTTTTCTAAAGTGCCAAGCGAGAGTTGTTGTGGCAGAGACATTTTATTTTTCCTTATCACTTTTAACGGTTGGTACTTCTTTTAACACCCAAGCCTTGGCTAATTCTGGGATTTCTTTGCGGGCTGGGGATGGAATAACAACGGCGTGCTGGCGGCCATATTCCGCTTTGATGCGATGGGTATCTACCTGCCAACCTTTATCAATATATTTTTGGCGCATCTTGCGATAAGCAATTTGAATGGCATCCGACTTGACTGAAAGTTCTGCACCAATATCATATGGAAGCAACTCAGGTCGTTGAGAGAGCACAATTGGCAAATCCTGATTAAATATCTTTAGCACCCGTTTCAACGCGTCGCCATCTGCCCAGCCGCCTTTAAAAAAGGTTCGCATCTGAGTCCACTTGGTGACGGTATGTTCATCGTCAATGGGGATGTGAAAGTTGTATAAAACCATCAGCCCCATTGGCAGCGTAACTTCTAGCAGGGTAACGCATGGCATCCAGAAGGCGGCGCGGGTGTTAACGCCGGGCTGTTCATCCTTATAAAGGAAGTTCCACAAACCTTTTACATTTCGCTTCGGCGGGCTTAAAGTAACCGACATATCTCCCCCGTAAGGCAGATCTATCACTTCATAATCTGGGATTTCAGGCGCATCGCGGTTGCCAAACGAACCCCCATGCACAAAGGGCGCGTGGGCCGCATCGAGGCTGTTTTCTAAGGCGCGTTCGTAGTACACATCCCAATCAAATTTGCCACGAATGGTACGAAATTCTTCGGGTTTGTCAAAATGGGGCAAGTCTGGGATGGGCGGTCGTTCGTTTTCAGGAATATCTCCCAAGAAGGCCCAAACATAGCCATAACGTTCTTGGGTAGGGTACGAATCAACGCGCGCCTTCTTAGGAACCGGCACGTCTTTGGCATTGGCAGGGATTTTGACACAAGCGCCGTCAGCGGTATATTCCCAGCCATGATAGGGGCAAACTATACAATCACCGTTCATCCAGCCGTCTGAAAGAGCGCCGCCGCGATGCACACATAAATCGCTCATGGTGTGAGCCACTCCATCGGGCGTGCGGTAGAGCACAAACTCTTGAGAAAGGGCAGTTACCCGCTTGGGCTTGGCTGTAATTTCATGAGAAAATTCGAGCGGCCACCAAAAATTTTTAAACATACTACCTCCTTAATAATTGCTTTGTTTTATTTAATGATTAGCTTGGCAACCAACGGGTTACCGACGTTCATTTCACTTAATGAATGGGTGAAATTGTTTGTGTCTTTAATTAAGCAAGCGACCATTTCAACAAACAGGTCTCGTAATGCTGCTTGATCACCTGTAGCCGCTTGCTCTAAAAATCCGCGACCGGTGGTGTCATCATGCGGGTGACACGCCAAAAAGTGATTGGCTCCTTCTAAAATGACCAAAGCCGTTTTGCTTTGTGCTGCTTCTGCAAAGGTTCTTTCAAGTAACAACGTAGCAGTTCCTTGCCCTTCCAACGCATAGCGGTGACTGGATGACTCAATTACGCCATCGCGTGTGCCGCCAACCATTAACATCGGCGCGGCGGGTAAAGGCAAAATCGTTGCCGGTGGAAAGCCCAGCATGGTGCTGGCACCCGTATGCGCGCCATACCCGAACGCCCCCACCACCTGCGGAAACCATGCTTTATTTGCATTTAACAAAGCCACCGTTCCACCAGCAGAGTGACCGCCTAAGATAATTCGGTTTAAATCCAGTAAGCCTGCTAAAACCCCGCTCTGATTAATTAAATTTAATTCATCCAAAATTGCCGTCAGCGCCGAAGCGCTTGGAGCTGTGCCATAGGTGTCGGGTTTGATAAAGTTCAAATCAATGCCTGGGGTTAAAGCAATCGAGCCGGGCAGGTCCTCAGCTATCCAGCTAAACAAAACCACCACACTGCCTCGTTTCGCCAATTCCACCGCCAGCCA
>CAYOGW010000204.1:0-1925 GCA_964403635.1 uncultured Anaerolineaceae bacterium
CCGTTAAACTTCTACAAAGATGCCTGCCTTTTCGGTAGGCATCTTTTTGTTTAGGGTAAAAATTAATCATGTCACTGCATCTAACCCGTGTTCAAATATTTAATTAAGGAGACTTAAAATGGAACAAAAACTTGAAACAGCAGTTTTAGCGGGCGGGTGCTTTTGGTGTCTAGAAGCAGTTTTTGATGACCTAAAAGGAGTTCAATCGGTCGAGTCTGGTTATTCTGGTGGGCATGTGGTTAACCCCACCTATCGAGAAGTTTGTAACGAAACCACGGGTCACGCCGAAGTCGTTCGGGTTAACTATGACCCAACAGAATTGTCTTACGCTGATTTATTAAGAGTCTTTTTTGCCATTCATAACCCCACAACCTTAAACCGCCAAGGCAATGATGTTGGTAGTTCTTATCGTTCGGCTATTTTTTATATGAATAATGAGCAAAAACAAATTGCCCAAGAAATTATGGATGAATTAACCGCCGCTCAATTGTGGCCAGACCCAATCGTAACTCAGTTAAATAAGTTTGATGTGTTTTACATGGCAGAAGATTATCATCAAGAATATTTTGCCAACAACGCCCGTCAGCCTTATTGCATGGCTGTGGTAGCTCCTAAAGTAGCTAAATTTCGAAAAGAATTTACCGACAGACTTAAAAAACAACCTATTTAACAGTAAAATAACCGCCCAATGAAACCTAATCAGACACACCCCTCTTTTTTTGTGCGAGATGTCCCCGTTTACGGGGATGCTATTCTCGCGCCGATGGATGGCGTGTCGGATTGGCCGTTTCGTTCCATTTGCCGCTCGCTCGGTTCAGCGATGAGTTATACCGAATTTGTGAAAGCAGATGACATTATCGACCGGCCTCGTTACGTTAAACGAAAATTTAAATTTGAAGAAGCCGAACGCCCGATGGTGTTTCAACTCTATGGCGATAACCCAAAAACCTTGCTTGAAGCCGCGCTTTTTGTACAAGATCTCGGCCCAGATATTATTGACATTAATATGGGTTGTCCGGCGAAGTCGGTTGCGGCGCGTGGCGCGGGTGTTGGCTTAATGCTCACCCCGCTTAAAATTGCCAAAATCTTCCGTTCGTTAAGCCAGCAATTAACAGTGCCTGTTACTGGCAAAATGCGCCTCGGCTGGGATCAATGCCAGACGTATGCGCTCGTGGCGCGTATTGTTGAAGAAAACGGTGGCTCCTTAATTGCTTTACATGGGCGCACCAAACAACAGGGCTATAGCGGCCAAGCCAATTGGGATGCGGTCGCAGAAATTAAATCGCTGGTAAAAATTCCAGTCATTGCCAGCGGCGATGTTCGGCGTGTGGCTGATATTCAAAAGGTGAAGGATCACACCGGCTGTGACGCGGTGATGATTGGTCGCGCCGCGATGGGAAACCCTTGGATATTTTCTCATTTAGACCGTGAAGAAGTTAGCATGAGTCAAGTGAAAGCAGTGGTGCTGGAACATCTTGAAAAAATGGTTGCCTTTTATGGCGATGAAGATGGGCAGCGTTTATTCCGGAAGCATGCCATTCAATATTTAATGTTACAAAGTTTAGACCGTGAAGCTCGTAAGCAAATTTTACGCGCCCGCCCAACCGGCGAGTTTTTGAAACTATTAGACCGCATGCATGTCGAACTCGCCGCCCTTCAACACATTAGCACTTAACCATGTGTAAAATAATACACTGACACGCTTAAACCAATGATGACCACCAACCACCGCAAGGTGGTTGGTTTTATTTTCCCTGCAAACTTGCCGCCCAGCCAGCCGCCCAGTAACGAACAGACAGACATGATTAAAACAACGGACCACATGACTGGACCAGAAAAAATAAAGAAAATGGTCGCAGCAATGTTTACGGTAAAAGAAACCAATTGTTTTAACGCGTTAAGACGGGTCAAATTATCATCAAGGG
>CAYOGW010000205.1:0-1924 GCA_964403635.1 uncultured Anaerolineaceae bacterium
TTAATGTTCGAGGCAGTGCGACAAAGACAAGAGGCAAGATGAAAATTCGTTCGATCACTTATTTTATGAACCCGGGCTGGCCGCCCGATGAAGCCAAAATTGCAGCAGCGGGCAAGTTTTTAGAACACGCCAAGAGCTTGTATGAAGCCGAAGGCTATGTGGTGCAGACCACGCGCATTGCCACCACTCCGTTTAGCCGCATTTTAGGGCTGGATATGATTGGCTTAGCCCCGCGTTTGGCAACCCGTATTAGCAAAGCAATTAAAGAAGCCGGTATTCAGTTTGCTTCGCTGGGGCCTGCAATGCCAGATGTGCTCGAAAGCTACGACATGATTCCAGATGCGATTGAAGCCTCTGAAAATGTTTTCTTTTCGGGTGAGATGGGTACCTTGCAAAAAGGCATTTCGGTTGATGCGGTGAAAGCCTGCGCGCAGGTAATTGTCAAAACAGCCAAACTCTCGCCAGATGGTTTTGCCAATTTACGCTTTGCCGCTTCTAGCAATGTTTCTGCTGGCGCACCATTTTTCCCCGTAGCCTATCACGACAACGACGCGCCCGCCTTTGCCTTGGCGCTTGAAGCCGCCGATTTAGCTGTCAGCGCTTTTAATGGGGCTGAAACCTTAGAAGATGGCCGCAAGGCTTTAATTGAGCAACTTGAAACACATGGCCGCAAATTGGCACATTTGGCCAACAGTATTAAATATCAATATTCAATCCGTTTCGGCGGGCTCGATTTTTCGCTGGCGCCCTTCCCCGATGATTTAATTTCACTTGGCACCGCCTTTGAGCAAATTGCCACACCCAAAAGTGGCTTGTTCGGCTCGCTGGCTTCTGCCGCCATTTTGACCGAAGCGATAGACCGCGCCGACTTTCCACGCACCGGCTTTAGCGGATTAATGATGCCCGTGCTGGAAGATTCAACCCTTGCCAAGCGGGCTGCCGAAGGAACGCTAACCATTAAAGATTTGTTGCTCTACTCTGCTGTCTGCGGCACCGGCTTAGATACCGTTCCTTTGGCTGGAGATGTAACCGCCAACCAAGTGGCGGCGTTATTATTAGATGTGGCTGTTTTGGGTGTGCGCCTTAATAAACCACTCACCGCGCGATTAATGCCCATCCCAGACAAAAAAGTAGGCGACACAACCAACTTTGCCTTCGACTTTTTTGCTAACAGCAAAATAATGGCACTCGACTCTGAAGGCATGAGCGGATTAATGAAAAACACCGAAAGCTTTATGCTGCAAAGCCGCTTTACAAAATAAACTTAGTTAAATAAAAAGAGCTGATTGTTTAATCAGCTCTTTTTATTTAAAACCCGCCAGTAAAAACTGCCATCGCCTTCACGCGCTAACAAACCCGCGTTAATTAAATCTCGCCGCAGCCAAGCCGTATCTACAAAAAATCGGCGAATAATGAGATTGACTTCTTGCTCGGTATAACGAACATGAGGCGTAAAGGCGTGAATTAAATAATCTAACAATACTTTCTGCCGAGAAAACTTAGCCGGAATTTGGCGAATACTACCATCTGGGTTTAAATAAGTATCTAAAACATGGTGAGCGCTATCATCCAAAATCAGCCGAGGAATATATTCGTTTTGCTCATTAAACCCATCTTCAATTAGGCTTGCTTCTAAAGCAAATAAACCTTCTTGTTTAAAAATTACGCCATTTAAGATTAAAAAATCAAGGTGCTGCCCCAGCCGTTGCGGGTCAATTCCGGCTCGCGCTGCTATTTGCTCGGCTGTTTGGGGCATATGTACCAAAATACCCAACACTTTTAAGCGTTCAACACTGGTCATGGTTTGGCTTAAATCCGATTGTTCAATCGTCATTTTTTATTAATTATCCTTAACGTAAATATAAAAGCGCAACCATTAATAATCAAGGGTTGGCAAAAATCCATCAGGTATAATGCGAATGAA
>CAYOGW010000206.1:0-1920 GCA_964403635.1 uncultured Anaerolineaceae bacterium
CCTCCTTGATAAAGAAAACAAACACATGACACGCTCTGAACCTAAAAGACAAAATAACAACAGAAAGACAACCGCTAATCAGGGTTGTCTTTCTGGATTTTTAATCCCTCCGCTCACCGCGCTGTGTATCGGTTTAATGCTGGCTGGTTTGGCGCTTAATCGCAACCAACCTGCCCCGCTCACTGAGCAAGTTTCCAGCAATCCCCAAATCAGCAGTGGAGCCATTGCGCCGCTATTCACCCCCGAAGTGCAATACTGGGCGGCAGACATCACCCGCTGGGCTAATGAACATGGCTTAGACCCCAATTTAGCAGCGACCATTATGCAAATCGAATCCTGCGGACACCCAGAAGTTCGCTCAAGCGCTGGGGCAACTGGTTTATTTCAGGTGATGCCCTTTCACTTTTTAGCAACTGAAAGCATGTCTGATCCAGAAACCAACGCCCTGCGCGGCTTAGATTATTTGCGAAAATCACTGGAAACGGCAGGTGGAAACCCGCGTTTGGCATTTGCAGGGTATAACGGCGGCATTGGCGTAATCAGCCGTGCCGAAAGCCTATGGCCCGCTGAAACCATTCGCTATGCCTATTGGGGTTCCGGTATCTATGCCGACGCGTCGCTAGGATTAAGCAGCAGCCCACGTTTAAACGAATGGCTGCAAGCAGGCGGCGCAAGCTTATGTGCCAAAGCCAAACAACGGCTGGGATTGTAAAATAAAAACGCCTTCACTTTTATAAAAGTGAAGGCGTTTTTGATGAAACAGTTTTAATTAAAAAAACTTCTTAATGCCGCTTGCGTCCAGTTAATTGACTTTAAATGCTCTAAACGGTAAGAAAACCGAGCGGGCAAGAAACCAAAAACCCGAGGCAAAACATCCACCGCGCAGGTGCGATTGTAAGAGAAGTAATCTACTGAATAGGAAGAAAAAGGAAAACGCGGAAAAATACTCTCTAAGACAACGGTCATTTGCCGTAAATAAGCCAAACCCAACGGAAAAACCAAGCGCCGCATTTGAGTGGTTTCAAGAATCAACTCTAAGCTTTGTTTAAAAGTGTAATGTTCGCTTCCACCGACTTCATAAGTCTGATTAATTGTCTCTCGGTTATCCAAAGACCACAACAAGCAAGTGACCAAATCTTCCACCCATAACGGCTGCAACAAAGTATCTCCGCTGCGCGGCGTAAACAAAAGCGGAAAAATCCCCGCCATGCGAGCAAGCGCCGTTGTAAAGTGATCTTCTGGGCCATATAACAAAGAAGAACGAAAAATTGTATGCGGCACGCCGCTCTTACGGACGAACCCTTCGGCAATGCCTTTAACTTTTAATATCGGATAATACGAAGAACGGTCTGCCCCCAACTGGCTGATATAAAAAAGCCGCCGAATGCGGCTCTCTGCCGCCACTCTCGTTAAAACATTTGTGCCGCGCGCGTCCGTTTCAATAATGTTGCCGCGAATCCCATCTCGTTCGGCGCTGGCAAGGTGATAAACCACATCAACGCCGCGCATGGCCGCGCGAATACCACGCTCATCCCCTAAACTGGTAACCGCCACCTCAACCGGCACACCCCGCGGCAAATTGGGGGTACGCGCCGAAGGGCGAATTAACAAACGCACCTGATGCCCATTTGAAACCAATTCGCGCACCAAAGCGCGCCCTAAAAACCCTGTTCCACCGGTTACTAAAATCATATCGTTTGATTATACCGTTTCAATTAAAAAAGCCTTTTATAAAAAAAACCGATATCAAACCGCCCTAAGCACTGGCTATAATATTTATTAATGGAAATCAATACTATTATTTGGGGTAACAGTTTAATCAATCACAATCATAAAAAGGCTATACAACATATTCTACGAGCCGCCTTAAACGCCGCCGCGCCAGAACAAGCCGTTAATCAGTTTGTAAAAATTCAAGAT
>CAYOGW010000207.1:0-1871 GCA_964403635.1 uncultured Anaerolineaceae bacterium
AATTTATCGCCAGAGAACATTAAAACATCCACACCCGCGTTCATCGATTCTTGAATGGTTGGCTCATGCGCCATGCCATATTTAGTCACATCTAAAAACGTGCCTGAACCCAAATCATCGATAAAAATGGCTTGTTTGGCATGCGCCATTGTCACCATCTCTGCGAGGGTTGGCTCTTCGGTAAACCCTACCAACCGAAAATTAGAACGATGCGCGCGCATGACCAGCGCGCTGGGGGCTTCTTCGAGTGCTAATTCTATGTCGCTTAAATGCAATTTATTGGTTGTCCCAATTTCGAGCAGTTTCGCGCCGCTTTGCTTCATCACATCTGGCACACGGAATCCGCCGCCGATTTCAACCATTTGCGAGCGGGGAATAATAACTTTTTTGCCTTTGGCAAGTGCCGAAAGGGTTAGCAACACAGCAGAAGCGCAGTTGTTCACCACCACAGCCGCTTCAGCACCCGTTAATTGTTTTAGCACGTCTTCGGCATGGATTAAGCGCGAACCCCGTTTGCCAGTTTGTAAGTCGAACTCCAAATTAGAATAACTGGCTGAAACCGCTTGCATAGCGATTAATGCGGCTTGGCTAAGCGGCGCGCGGCCCAAGTTGGTGTGCAGAATCACACCTGTGGCGTTGATGACAGGCTGAAGCGTGGGCTGCGTTAATTTAATTAAATTGGAGTCAACATTCGCTAGGATTTGCTCTTGAGACGGAAGTTCGCTCCCAGCTTGAACATCTGCGCGAATTTGTTGCAGACTTTCACGAATAATCTGTGTAACCAATGGGCGGCCAAATTGATTAATTAAATTGCTGGCGTTTTGTAAAAGCTGCTCCACCGAGGGGATGTCGCGCAGAGACATGGTTAAGGCTGCTCTTTAATTTTGGGAACAGGCGGGTTGTTTTCGCGCATGCGGATTAAATATTCGATTAAGATGAAGCCGAGCGCTATCCAGATGGCTAGGGTTAAATTGAGCACACGCCCAATTAATAACCATACTTGCACCGCGCCAAAAACGCCAACCCAAATGGCTTGCCGAGCAACCGCGCCGTACGGGAAGGGTTTTTCGGGGTTGGCAAAGCGCACATTAAAAAAGTAGGTAAAGGGTAAGGCTGTGCCTACTAAAGCCAGCACAAATAGAGCATAAAAAGCCCAACGCGGCCAAACGGTTGGGAAGCTGTAATTAATTAACAGCACCAACCCAGCCCAACCAGCTACGGCCAAAAATATACTTGAAAATAAAAAGGGGCGAAATGTAGGGGTTTCTTCCATGCTTGGGATTATACTCTTTGCACAGTTATGTTCGCAAAATTTTTAATTAATCCTTAAGGAGTTCTGATGCAAGTTTCTGAAGCTATTCGCACCAAGCGTGCGGTTCGTAAATTTACCGAGCAACCTTTGCCAGATGATGTAGTTTTGAAAATTTTAAACGCTGGCCGCCGCTCGCAGTCTTCTAAAAACAGTCAGGCTTGGCATTTTATGGCGATTAATGACAAGCGATTACTTAAAGAACTTTCTGAATGCGGGCAGTACGCCGGACACTTGGCAGGCGCGGCGATGGCGGTGGCGATTTTAACGCCCGACCCCAGTGAAAAATTTCAGGTGCTGTTTGATGCTGGTCAGGCGGCGGCTTTTATGCAGTTAGGCGCATGGGAGTTGGGTGTTGGTTCTTGCCCGGCTTCGATTTACGAGCCAGAAAAAGCCCGTCAGATTCTTGGCTTTCCAGCAGAGTGGCACCTACGCTTTTGCCTTTCGTTTGGTTACCCAGCAGATGAGAGTAAACTCTCGGCCGTGCCAAAAAAGGGCGGGCGCGCACCGCTGGAAGAAATTATCACCTGGAATAAGTGGAATTAATTAAAAAATAGAACAC
>CAYOGW010000208.1:0-1669 GCA_964403635.1 uncultured Anaerolineaceae bacterium
GAAGCCCCAGCCCACATGCCGCAAGCCAAGCGCAGCTTGGGGTTAATTTATGCGGTCAATGCTTTTGGCGCAGACCATCAATCTAGTGAACATGATTGGATGTATGAAGATGGTATGGCATCAGATTTATATTTGGGGCGTTTAAAGCTGCTTGGTTTAACTGAGCCGCAAGAGCAATTAAGCCTAACCAAAGAAAAAGTTCGCTTTGCTTATTTAACCCATGTCTTTTATTCCATGCTAGATTCGGTTGAGCTATGCCAGTTTGTATGGGGGCCCGGTTGGACGCTCTACGGCCCGCAAGAAACTGCCGATATGATTAGTGCCATTACTGGCTGGAAAGTCACTGTTGACGAATTAATGGCAGTTGGTGCGCGTCGATTAAACTTGTTCCGCACATTTAATGCGCGCGAAGGGTTAGACCGTAAGCAAGATAAACTGCCAAAGAAATTCTTTAAAGCTTTGCAAGGAGAAGGCCCAACAGCGGGTATTGCGCTCAGCGAAGGCGATATGAACACAGCAATGGACCAATATTATGAATTTGCCGGTTGGACAAAGAGCGGTATCCCAACAAAGTCTGTTTTGAAGGACTTAGATATTGAATGGGCGGCTGAATACTTGCCTGCTTAATTAATTAACTCTATCAGCCGTAAAACGGACGAGAGCGAAATCTCTTTTTCGTTTTACGGCTTTATTTTATGAAGGGTAACAACAATATGACGAGCAAAAAATACAACGATAATTTTCCGCATATGTCACCGGTCTGGTCGCGCATTTTTCCAATTGAAGCCGAGCGTGCTGAAGGCAGTTACATCTACGGGGTAGATGGCCGTAAATACCTCGACTTCACCTGTGGTATTGGCGTAACCAACACCGGGCATTGTCACCCCAAGGTGGTTGAAGCCGTTCGCCAACAGGCTGGGTTATTCCTGCATGCCCAAGCGAATATCGTTGTACATCAGCCCATGCTCGAAATGATTGCAGAATTAAAAACAATCGTGCCGCCTAGTTTAGATGGTTTTTTCTTTTCTAATTCGGGCGCAGAAGCGGTAGAAGGCGCGGTTAAATTAGCACGCGCCGCCACTGGCCGCTCGGCTGTGATTGTTTTTACAGGCTCCTTCCACGGGCGTACTTCCGCTACCATGGCCTTAACCACCTCTAAAACGGGTTACAAAGGCGCTTCGCAATTATTACCGTCAGGTGTTTATGTTACGCCTTTCCCTTACGCGTATAAGCTTGGCATGAGCGAAGATAAAGCGACTGAATATGCCCTCAGTAACTTAGAAGAATTATTAATCTCACAAATTGCTCCGCATGATGTGGCGGCTATATTAATTGAGCCCGTTTTGGGTGAGGGCGGCTATGTTCCACCTCCAGCAGCTTTTATGAAAAGCTTGCGCGAGCTATGTAGTAAACATGGCATTTTGTTAATTTTTGATGAAGTACAAAGCGGTTTCGGGCGCACCGGAAAGTGGTTTGCCGGTGAACATTTTGGTGTCACCCCTGATATTTTGGTGGCCGCCAAAGGGATTGCCTCCGGCTTGCCGCTTTCGGGTATCTTCAGCAGTATGGATTTAATGAAGAAGTGGCCCACTGGTTCGCACGGTGGAACCTACGGCGGTAACGCCGTCGCGATGGCGGCTGGTGTGGCTACCATCCGTGCAATGCGAGA
>CAYOGW010000209.1:0-1552 GCA_964403635.1 uncultured Anaerolineaceae bacterium
GGGCTACCGTTCTGTTTAATTAATTAATAAACGGGCAAGCTCGAGTCGACATCCCGCGCCCAAGCGTTGATTCCGCCTTGCAAGTTTTTAATCCGTTGAAAACCCGCGCTGCTGAGAAGTTCTACTGCTCTGCCAGAGCGAGTACCCGATTTGCAAAAAATGACCATCTCTTTGGCTGTGTCTAATTCGTGCAGTCGGGCGGCTAACTCTCCTAGCGGAATGTTAATCGCGTTGGGCAGCGCTGAAATGTTTAATTCGTGCGGTTCACGCACATCTAAAAGCATGGGCGGGGTGTCGCTGTTTAAACGGGAGGCAAGCGTTCGGGCGTCTGTTTCCCAGCTTTGTAATGTGGAATTTTCGTTTTCACGGTCATGGCTGGGAACGCCGCAGAATTCTTCGTAATCGATTAATTCTTTAATATCCGCATTGGGTCCGCACACGCGGCAAGCCGGATTTTTCTTTAAGTTTACAAAGTCAAAACTTAAATCGAGCGCGTTATACAGTAATAAGCGACCAATTAATGAGTCGCCGATGCCTAAAATTATTTTTAATGCTTCGGTGGCTTGAATAGTTCCAATCGTGCCGGGCAGCACGCCTAAAACCCCGCCTTCGGCGCAACTAGGCACCATTCCGGGCGGCGGCGGTTCTGGAAATAGGCAGCGATAGCATGGACCGTGGTGGGCATCAAACACGCTGGCTTGCCCGTCGAAACGGTAAATGGTGCCAAAAACCAGCGGTTTGCCGAGAAAAACAGACACGTCATTGCTTAAATAACGGGTAGGAAAGTTGTCTGTGCCGTCGATGATGATGTCATAATCAGCGGCGATTTTTAAGGCGTTGGTGGAAGTGAAAGGTTGATTAATCGCGTCCACTTGAATGGTTGGATTAATTTCGAGCAGGCGGGCTTTGGCGCTTTCTACCTTTAATTGTCCGATTGTGCTGTGGCTGTGAATGACTTGTCTTTGTAAATTACTTGAATCGACTTTATCGTAATCGATTAATCCAATGCGGCCAACGCCAGCGGCAGCCAAGTAAAGTGCAACTGGCGAACCCAAACCGCCTGTGCCAATAATCAGCACGGAGGCGGCTTTGAGTTTTTGCTGACCTTCTAAGCCCACTTCTGGAATGAGAAGATGGCGTGAGTAGCGCAGAATTTCTTGATGGGAGAGTGGCTGCATGGCTTAACCGCCAGATAGATTGGGCAAAATTTTAAGAACATCATCGTTTTGCAGCGGGGTTTCTACGCCTTGCAGGCTACGAATGTTGTCTTTATTAATAAATAAATTTACATGGCGGCGTACTGCGCCATTTGAATCAAAAATTAGAGTTTGACTTTTTGGGTATCTTTGCCCTAAGTCTTGCAACACTTCTAATACGGTTGTTCCATTTAGAGTGATTTCAGTTTGATTTTCAAGATAGTATTTATAAAGGGTGGGTACACGTAAGGTTGGCATGTTGAAATTGTATCAAGAAATAACTAGGGTTAAATAACCATATCAGTTTAAATAAAAATATAGCTGACGGTTTTATCTGTCAGCTATATTTTTATTGT
>CAYOGW010000210.1:0-1532 GCA_964403635.1 uncultured Anaerolineaceae bacterium
CGATGGCCGCGCTTGCAGGATCAGCCTTTATCGCCATATTTTTCTTCGACGTACCACACATGCCAGCCATTTTTAATTAACCAAGCGCTTTCTGTACCATCCCCAAAGCCCAGTTCAATGGCCTGTCGTTCTTGTTTCGCCGGTTCGGCAGCATAATATTCTAGCGCGTTAATTAATAGGGGGCGTATTTCACGCCCTTGTAACTTTTGATAATAGTCTTCCCAATTGACATCAGTTAGGCTTTCGTCTGCCATGTTATTTCCTTGATAGGTGGGACCGAAAATTAAAATTCTTTGTTTAATTTTGTTTTTTGTAATTAATCATGTTGGCTAAGGATTCGTTGCCGCCGCATAAAAGCATAACAACATGGTCATCTTTTGTAAAACGCTCGCTCATCTTTTGAGCAGCAGAGAAGGTACACGAAGCGGCTAATTCGGTAAGCAGTTTTGTGCGCTCTAGCAAAAACCGCTGAGATTCGATGGCTTCTTGATCAGACACGATTACTAATTGTTCGAGGTGTTGTTGGGCTAGATGCAGAGCGTCTTCAGAAACATAGGGCGCGCCTAAAGTTTTTGCCAGTGAATTCGGTTTAATTTGGACAACTTTTCCTGCTTCTAAGGCTTTGCCCATGGTTTGAGCGCCTTCGGTTTCGACTCCCCAAATACGTACGCTTGGTTTAAGGGCTTTAATTGCAACGATAATCCCGGCAATTAATCCGCCACCGCCAATGCTGACAAATATATCGGTAAGGATGGGCAGGTCTTCTAAAATTTCTAGGCCGAGTGTTCCATTGCCAGCCACTTGGTTTGGATTATCCCAAGCATGGAGAGATGTGTATCCATCTGCTTTATATTTTTCAACTTGAGCAAAAGAAGTAGCTAAGTCTGGCGCAAGTTCCACTTTTGCGCCATAAGACTTGGTGGCTTCAATATAGTTCAATGGTGTGAATTCGGGCATACAGATGATGGCTTGAATGCCCAATTGGTTTGCGGCATAGGCAGCCCCTTGAGCAAAATTACCCCCGCTGACGGCAACCACACCTTTACTATTTTCTTTTTTATTTATCTGAAGGATTTGATTAAAAGCCCCGCGTGATTTAAAGGAGCCGGTTTTTTGAAACAGTTCCATTTTAATGTAGGCGTTGGTTCCTAAGACTTCGCTGAGTGTTTGATTTTTTTCTAGGGGTGTTTTTTTAATGAATGGGCGAATTCGCTGGGAAGCAGATTGTATATCTTCTAAATTAATCATAATTTCTCCAAATTAACGCAGTTCGTTTCGTATTGGGTAATTGGACTTGATACAAAGTGATTATTGATAGTATTTTACTTTCATTCAATCAGAATAGCTTGCTCAAGTATTTTTAAAAGAAAAACCGTTCATTCTTTGCCACAATGGGGTTTAGAACGAACAGTTTTGATATGGATTAATTAAGTTTCGTTTTCGGGCTAAAGAACGTTTTGTTGAGTGGTATTTTTTCACACTGACCCTATCATAAATCAATCAAGTACTAAATGAGGTTTTCCTGTCCGACA